>CAYFXM010000247.1:0-4039 GCA_964346965.1 uncultured Actibacterium sp.
CGCAACGCCGTCAGCCTGCCCGCCCTGCGCAAGGACTTCATGTACGACACCTATCAAGTGGCCGAGGCCCGTGCTTGGGGTGCAGACTGTATCCTAATCATCATGGCCTCGGTCTCTGATGCGCAAGCGCAGGAACTGGAAGACGCGGCCTTTGGCTGGGGCATGGACGTTCTGCTGGAAGTCCATGACGCCGAAGAACTGGAACGCGCCAGCAAGTTGAAATCGCCGCTGATGGGCATCAACAATCGCAACTTGAACACGTTCGAGACCACACTGGACACCACGCGCACCCTTGCGCCGAAAGTACCTTCGGATCGACTGGTCGTCTGCGAAAGTGGGTTGTTCACCCCCGAAGACCTTGCCAGCATGGCAGAGGTCAACGCCCGTACCTTCCTGATCGGCGAAAGCCTGATGCGGCAGGACGACGTGGCGCAGGCCACCCGCAACCTGCTAGCCAACCCGGTGAAAGGAGCCGCCTGATGTCGGAACTCACCCATTTCGATGGCAAGGGCGACGCCCATATGGTGGATGTGTCGGAAAAGGACGTGACCAGCCGGGTAGCAACCGCTGCCGGCTCGGTCAAGATGACCGCTGATACTCTGGCCATGATCACCGAGGGCCGCGCCAAGAAGGGCGACGTTCTGGGTGTGGCGCGTCTAGCAGGCATCATGGGCGCCAAGAAAACTGCCGACTTGATCCCGCTGTGTCATCCCCTGCCGATCACCAAGGTCGCCGTGGAACTGACCCCCGACCCCTCCCTGCCGGGCGTACAGATCGAGGCCACCGTGAAAACCACCGGCCAAACCGGAGTAGAAATGGAAGCGCTGACGGCGGTCTCTGTCGCCGCCCTGACCCTGTACGACATGGTCAAAGCGGTCGAGAAGAGCATGATCATTTCCGACATTTCCCTGCGCATGAAAGACGGCGGCAAATCGGGCCGCTACGAGGCCAGAGAATGATCTCAGTCGACGAGGCCTTAGCACAAGTCTTTGCCCTCGTCGAACCGACCGAGGTTGAAGAAGTTCCCTTGGCACAAGCCGCGGGCCGCGTTCTCGCAAAACAAGTGGTTGCCCGCCGCGAGCAACCTCCGTTCAGCGCCTCGGCCATGGATGGCTATGCGATCTGTCGGGGCGATTTGAAGGATGGCACCACGTTAAAGGTTATCGGCGAAGCCGCGGCTGGTCGGGGGTTCAATTCGCCGGTCACTGCGGGCTTCGCGGTTCGGATTTTTACCGGCGCGCCGGTACCCGAAGGAGCTGATCATGTCGTCATTCAAGAGGACGTCGAAACCCATAGCGACCGCATCACCCTAGTCAACGCCGAGAGCGAACGCTCGAACAATATTCGACCGTCAGGTGGCGATTTTCGAGAGGGCGATACGATAGAGGCACCTCGGATGATTTCGCCGTCTCTGCTCGCCCTGCTTGCCTCGATGAATATCGACAAGGTTCCTGTCCACCGCAAACCTGTGGTTGCTTTGATCGCGACGGGCGACGAGTTGGTCATGCCCGGCGAGACTCCCGGTCCCGACCAGATCATCGCATCAAATAATTTTGGCCTGAAGGCCCTCGTCGAAGCCGCGGGTGCGACTGCCAGAATGCTCCCTATTGCGCGTGATCGTGAGGCCTCCTTGGCCAAGGTCTTAGACCTGGCGTCGGACGCGGATCTCATCGTGACGATTGGCGGCGCCTCGGTTGGCGATCACGATCTTGTCGGAAAAGTTGCCGCCGACCAAGGGTTGGATCGCGCCTTCTATAAGGTGGCCATGCGCCCCGGAAAGCCACTGATGGCCGGGCGTATTGGGGCCTCAGCGATGCTGGGCCTTCCGGGCAACCCGGTGTCGTCCATGGTTTGCGGTCATATCTTTCTGCTTCCGGCCTTGCGCAAAATGCTTGGTCTTGGCGAAGCCGCCGCCCCGCGCGAAACATTGAAATTATCAGAGGACCTTCCGAAGAACGGACCTCGCGAACACTATATGCGCGCAGTCACGGACGGCGTCTGGGTAAGGGCTTTTGGCAGTCAGGATAGTTCGCTTCTGTCGATTCTATCTCGCTCAGATGCTCTAATAGTCAGAGCACCGGGGGACAGCGCTCGTAAATCCGGCGAATGGGTTGAAGTCGTTCGTATTTGACCTTTTGTTGACACAAAACGAGAACACGCATAGAACAAAGGGTAACCATGCCCCTAATTTCAATTGGGGCGCGCCATGAGGGAGCAGCCCATGTTAACGCGCAAACAGCTTCAATTGCTGGAGTTCATCAACAAACGCCTCCAACAAGACGGCGTGCCTCCGTCGTTTGACGAGATGAAAGACGCATTGGACCTGCGGTCCAAGTCTGGAATTCACCGTTTGATCACAGCGTTGGAAGAACGGGGGTTCATCCGCCGACTCGCTCATCGAGCGCGGGCGATCGAGATTGTTAAGCTCCCGGAAAGCCTTGAGCCGGCCGGTTTCAAACCAAAGGTGATCGAAGGCAACGCGCCGCCGCCCCCACCTGCGAATGCCATGCCGGTGGATAGTAATCTTCACGCTTTGGAATTGCCGGTGATGGGCCGAATTGCCGCCGGCACCCCGATTGAAGCGATTAGCGAACCTTCTCATAGCGTGGCTGTCCCCGGCGCGATGCTGTCGGGTCAAGGCAATCATTACGCCCTAGAGGTTAAAGGTGACTCGATGATCGACGCCGGGATTAACGATGGTGACATCGTCGTGATCCGCGAACAAGGCACCGCCGACAATGGTGAGATCGTCGTGGCTCTGGTCGAGGACCATGAAGCCACACTGAAACGCTATCACCGCAAGGGCGATATGGTCGCGCTAGAGGCCGCTAACCCCGCTTACGAAACCCGAATGTTGCGTGGTGATCAGGTTAAAGTTCAGGGACGCCTTGTGGGGCTGATCCGCACTTATTGAACCCAGGGCCTGCGACCGCGCAGATCGTTTACAGCTAGGAATTCTGTTTTTCCGTCACGCGTATAGATCGCTATCGCACCGGTGCGCCGCATTGCCCGCCGGTCAAGCAATTCGCAGCCGCCTTCCGGTGGTATCTTCAGCCATTGCGGCACGATGAGCCAATCCGACGACGCACATGCCGGATCCAAGCGATCTTTCCACCCCCTGCCGCGAACCAAGGCAAAACGCGTTTCACCAATAGTGGCCACCTGCCAGCCAGACGGCTGCATAAACGACAACCGCTCGAAGGATGTGTCTTGATTGGCGAGGTCCCCGTCATTTTCCAACCAGCTTCTGGCGGCAAAACCATCACCTTTAGGCTTGCTAACCACGCGTCCAGTCGGTGTCATTACGCCGAATACACCGGCTGTCTCCGAAACAAGCATTTCAGGCCTTTCTGTTTGACCCCATAACCAGAAACTTACCAAGACAGGCAGTACCCCAATCACGCGGGCGGTTCCTTGCCACAGAAGGCACCATAAACTCCCAAGAGCCAAGATCGGCAATACCGCTTTGTCGGGTGATTTCATGGGCCAAACCGAGCCGTCCAATCCTGCAACCCAGTTGGCAATGAACAGAATCCATTCAATCGCCCACCCCATGGGCACAAACCCAATCGCCTCGAGGCCCAATGGAGCCAAAAGCATCCTCAGCACCGCCATCGGAACGACGACAAGCCCCATGACCGGCACCGCCAAAACATTCGCCAAAAGCCCAAATTGCGCGACTTGATTGAAATGCGCAGCCCCGAAGGGTGCTGTCGCCAGCCCTGCTATTAGCGAAGACAAGACCATTGCCAGCGCCGGTTGCAGACACTTTGGTGGTCGCCGCCAAGCCTCTGGCCAATTTCTGGTTGCCGAGAAAACGGCGACAAGCGCGGTGGTCGCAGCAAAGGACATCTGGAAGCCAGGTTCAGCCAGACTTTCAGGCTCGAGCACCAGCACAATAATAGCGGCCAAGGCCACTGACCGCAGGGTAATGGCCCGCCGATCCAGAAGAACTGCCACAAGCATAACGGCCACCATAATGAAGGCTCGCTGCGTAGCGCTATTTCCCCCGGACAAGGCTAAGTAAATCGCCGCTACG
>CAYFXM010000248.1:0-4029 GCA_964346965.1 uncultured Actibacterium sp.
TGTGCAGCCGGGATCGACCGCATTGTGATGCTGCTGGCCGACCAGCAGAACATCCGCGAGGTCATCATGTTCCCGATGAACCAGCGCGCCGAAGACCTGATGATGAACGCGCCGTCGGGTCCGACCAACGAGCAGCTGCGAGAGCTCAGCCTTCGGGTGGTCGAACAGCAAGATTAATCTGAAAGCCCCGCCAAGAGCGGGGCTTTTTGGTGTTCGGATAATGCCTTTATTCCCTAGCGAGACGCGGTGCTGACCTGAACTGCAGATTGGCCGACAACGTCCCAACCGTTTGACGTCGGTGATCCGGTCGAAAGGAACACGACCAGCCCCAGCACCAGAATGGTGACCAGTGCCAGACGAACGGTCCAGTCAGACAGTTGGCCTTGGACCCGTTCATCGGGTTGGTTGATGTGCGGGTCGCTCAAAACGGCACTCCGAACAGAAAAAGAACTCATCACGTAAGGTCGCGGCAGTTTTTGTCATAGTTCGGGCCGAGGTGGGGCGATTTTGGCCATGATTGGGTAAGGTAAACGTGATCTTGCCCAAAATACCCGCACCTCGGCAGGTTTTCGCGCGGAGAATCGCTATGGCTGCTTGCGGTAGTAGCGGCGTGTCGAATTCTCAATTCTGTGACCATAATGCCGCGCCTGCACAATGGTCTGCAAAGGTCGTTTCAGACTGTCCTGCTACCTGCAATCCTGTGCTCGATCAGGCGCGACAGGTTCCGCTGGTTTTTGCGGTTGAAACGTGGCTGACCAAGGGCGGTGGCCGCTTTCTCCAATGGCTTGTCGCAGGCCGTGCGGGCAACACCGCGTAGGAACTGCCCGACATAAAGCGCAGCCCTTGTGTCTTCTGGTTGGTCGAGAATTTCGGCGGCTCGGCGCAGGTCGTCACGCAGTGCCAAAGGGTCAGGCCGGATCGTCAGGTCCTGCGCGTCGATTGTGCGTCCAGCTTGATTGGGGGGCAAGTGGTTCAGGATGGCCTTCTGAAACCCCACAAGGGTGTCAACGGGCTTGGCGAGGTACCCGTCTGCGCCCGCGGCAGTTGCACGTGGGGCGCCATAATCCTCTCCGGAAATCGCAAGGATGGCTGGGATGCGAGGGGTCGCCTTTGCCAGTTTTTGTATGAGGTCTTCGCCCCGCCCGTCCGGCAAGCCAAGGTCAATCAGGATGACATCCGGCGTGTACACTCGCAGATGACGCTCTGCCGCGGCCAGACAATCGGCACGACGCAGGCGCGCACCGGATCGCAGCGACATCAGCCGCACCGCATCCGAGGCGAAACGGCTGTCTTCAACCAGCAACAATGTCAGGCCGGTCAGGGGGCGAAGCGCCAGCGGACCGGTTTGAGGGAGGGGAGGAGGCAGTTCAGGCATGGCATTCTCCGGCAGCAATGGGATGATTACAGGCGGCTTAAGGCTAATCTTTGGTAAAGAGCGGTGAAAAAGCCGCATCTCACCCCCTTGCTCGCCGCCCGTGCTGGCCCCATAACCCGTCCCAATCTATTTGGAGGAGACGCAATCATGATCGGTCGTTTGAACCATGTCGCCATCGCCGTGCCGGACCTCGAGGCCGCCTCGGCGCAATATGCCAACACTTTGGGTGCCAAGGTCGGCGCACCGCAGGATGAACCCGATCACGGGGTGACCGTCGTTTTCGTTGAACTGCCGAACACCAAGATCGAGTTCCTGTACCCGCTGGGCGATAACTCTCCGATCGCTGGTTTCCTCGAGAAAAACCCGGCCGGTGGTATCCACCACATCTGCTATGAGGTCGACGATATCATCGTGGCGCGTGACAAGCTGAAAGCCGATGGCGCCCGAGTTCTGGGTACCGGAGAGCCGAAAATCGGCGCACATGGCAAGCCGGTTCTGTTCCTGCATCCCAAGGACTTCAACGGCACTCTGGTCGAGCTGGAGCAGGTCTGATGGCCATCACCTCTGCCCTTGTTCTGCTGGCGGTGTGCTGGTTCATGACCCTGTTTGTCGTGTTGCCTTTCGTGACGCGCACTCAGGGTGAAGAGGGCAAGGTAGAGCCAGGGACGCACGCAAGCGCACCATCGAACTTCAAGCCTCGGAAAACGGCGATCATGGTGACCCTGATCGCCGTCCCGATCTGGGCGGTTATCACGACGGTCATCATTTCGGGTGTCGTCGACGTGCGAAAGTTTAACTGGATGGATGAACTTCCCGCCAATACGCCTCCGACACCGAAGTAACCTCAGGTCTGGCCGCTGCGCGCGGCCAGCCGATGAAACTGGTGGGTGAAGGTTGCTGCGCCCACGATTGGAACCAGCAGGTTCACCAGCGGGATCGACAGCGGCACAGCCATAAGCATTCCGGCAATCCAAATTCGCAGCGGATAGGTCTTACGCAGCTTGGCGGCACCTTGACGACCGACGCGCCGCATCGCGACCATCTGGAAATATTCCCGCCCCAGCAAGAACCCATTGACCGCCCAGAAGACAAAGGGCGCCAAGGGGCCGGACAAAAGATAAACCACCAGTCCGACCGCGTTCACCGCAATCATCAGGCCGAAGAAGCCAAGCGAGTCGCGGATGATGTCCGCGATGGGCTGCGGCTCCACCTCTGGCAGCTGCGGATAGTGTTTGTCCTCGACCGCCTGCGCCACGCTTTCAAGGAACAGACCGGTCACAGCAGAGGCCACGGGCACCATCAGGAAGACAGAAGCTACGAGCATGACACCGACACTGGCAAAGGTTGCAGCATCGTCCAGCCAAGTGATCTGGCCGATCACCGGCAGAGAGAAGCTGTCGGGAACCAGCCATCCAGCGAGCCAACCAAACACGGTCGTGAGTGCAAACAGCATCGCAATGGTCAGGCCAATTCCCATCCAAAGCACGCCTTGGAACCGCCGCTCGGGCAGTTGGGCGATGGCTTTCAGAAAGTCGTTCAGGATCATTCGGAAACCCAGCTTACCTTGGCTGCAAAATCGGGGCGGGGGCGTTCGGGCGGGGTAAACCGCTCGGTGCCGATGTGGATGATGCCGGCGATCTTTTCGCCCTCGGCAATTCCCAATCCGGTTTGCGCAAAGGTCGCGTCATGGGCGGCCCAACCCGAAAGCCAGTTCGCTCCCCATCCCGCCGCCAACGCGGCGTTCAGCAGGGCAAGGCAGACCGCACCGGCGGAATAATCCTGCTCGATGGCCGGAACCTTATCCGAGGCAACCGGCGAGGACACTACCGCCACGGCCAGATGGGCGTCGCCGTATTGCTTCTTTGCCTTATCGATCTTTTCAGGCTCGACGCCAAGTTCGGTGCCGCGAGTTCCAACAAGCGCCTCTAACCGCTGCAAGGCGGCACGTTCCAGCACGATCAACCGCCATGGCTCCAGCTTGCCGTGATCCGGGCTGCGCAGCGCGGCGGTCAGGATCGGCTCAAGCTCGTCGCGGGTCGGGACCGGGGTCGTTAGCGTCTTGGCCGGGCGCGAGCGGCGAGTCAGCAGGAAATCGAGGGCGGCTTGGTTAGCTGTGGGCATGGGCGTCTCCGTTTCGTCCCATTCCATGTCGGGGTTCGTACGGACGGGGTCAAGGGGAGAACGCTTAGCTGACTGATGCCTAGCCGCGTCCGCGATAGGTTGGCACGCCTTGATCGGGCAGGAAGACACCGGGGACTGGTTCCCCTGTCTGATAGAATACGTCGATGGGGATGCCGCCACGCGGGTACCAGTATCCTCCAATGCGCAGCCATTTCGGGTCCAGAACTTCGATCAGGCGTTTGGCGATGGAAACGGTGCAATCCTCGTGGAACGCGCCGTGGTTACGGAAGGAAAACAGGAACAGTTTCAGCGATTTGCTTTCCACCAGCCACTCGCCCGGAACATAGTCGATCACCAGATGCGCAAAGTCCGGCTGCCCGGTCAGCGGGCAAAGCGAGGTGAACTCTGGCGCGGTGAACCGCACGGCATAGTCGGTGCCCGCCTGAGGGTTGGGGACGCGTTCCAGCACAGCCTCTTCGGGCGATTGCGGGGCCTTGGTCTCGGACCCCAGCATGGTCAGGTTCTGATAGATG
>CAYFXM010000249.1:0-3559 GCA_964346965.1 uncultured Actibacterium sp.
TGGCGACGGCCACGCCATTCACGCCCCAGCCAAGTCCCAGCACGAACCATACATCCAGTACCATGTTCAGCCCGTTCATCCAGATCTGGATGATCAATACAGCGCGCATGCGTTCTTGCCCCACCAGCCATCCGGTCAGGCCATAGACCGCGATGGCGGCCGGGGCAGACCAGATTCGGATCGCCATATAGCCCCGCGCCAGACCTTCGACCTCTGCCGAGGCGGGCGAGATAAGGAACGCGCCCCAAAACAGGAATGATTGCAGCACGATCAGCCCAAGGCCAGAGATCGCCGCCACCAGCAAAGCGCGGGACAGGATGGCCGAGACCTCTTCCCTGTCCCCTGCCCCCAATGCCTGCCCGGTCAGCCCGGCTGTCCCCATGCGCAGGAACCCGAAGGCCCAGTAGATCGACGTCAGGATGATCGCCCCTATCCCCACGGCACCGATGGGCGCGGCCTCTCCGATCTGGCCCACGACGCCGGTGTCAACCGCGCCAAGTATGGGAACGGTCGCGTTAGACAGCACGACGGGTATTGCGGCCTTCAGCACTCGGCGGTGCGTGACAGGCCGCGCAGTCTCAGCCATCACGATCTGGCATAAGGAAGTGGCCTGTGGCTTGGGCAAACAGGCGCTCACGGTTGTCCTGCCAGCCCTCGACATGGACGCTGGCATAGCGGCGCCCCGAGCGGTTTACCCGCGCCCGCGCATAGGCGTCGCGCGGAAGGCCCGACCGCAGGTAGTCGACGGTAAAATCAATCGTCTTCGGCAGGCGCGGGAAGTTGTCGACGGTGAAGGTCGTCGGGTCCAGCGCCCCGCTTTCCATGTCGTCCCACAGCATCGACCAGCTAAGCTGAATGATCGAGGTTACTTCGAGAAATGCTGCCGTTACTCCCCCATGTAGTGCCGGCAGCATCGGGTTGCCGATGAGCTTTTCGTCATAGTTCAGAATGCACGTGAGTTCATCGCCACGCCGCTCGACCTCGATCCCAAGAAACCGGAGATAAGGCACACCATGAACCAACGCGTTCAACATGGCATCCCGGCGCTGTTTGACCTTTTGAATCGGTTCCGGACGGCGGCTCATGCTTTGGCCTCCTTCGGACGTTCCACGGTGAAGGCACCGGTCGCCGTCGCCACAGGGCGGTCGCGATCCTCGTCCATCGTTGTCGCACGCACGAAAGCCACATTGCGGGTCATGTGGTAACACTCTGCCCGTGCATAGATGCGCTGTTTGGGCGTCGCCGCGCGCATATAGTCGATCCGCAGGTCAATCGTTGCAGTGCCCAAGGGACGATCTGAATGCGCCACCACCGCCACCCCACAGCAAGTATCCATCAGCGCCGACACAGCCCCACCATGCACAACGCCAGTCCGAGGATCACCAATCAGCTTTTCGTCATAGGGCATCGACAGCTCGACGACGCCATCGTCCAGATGTTCCAACTGCAGGCCCAAGGCATGAGCATGTGGCAGGCTCTCGATGAACTGTCCGAGGCGCTTGCGAAAATTGTCGGTCATGTGTCCTCCGCGTGGTTAGGTTTACGGTATCCCGTAACCCGCTGCGATCAAGCGGAAACCTTGCGGCACCTTGCTTGACGCCATGTCATTGCCATTTGCCTAACCTTGCAGATCGACCTAAATTGCCTTCACCACCAATCGCAGGACTGCAATGACTGACCAACGCCTCTCCTTCAAGGAAATGTGTGCCAAGTTCGAAGTGACGCCTCGCACGTTGCGTTACTACGAGTATATCGAGTTGCTGCAGCCCGAGCGCGAAGGACGGTCGCGATTCTATACCCCCCGCGAAGTGGCGCGAATGAAATTGATCATGCGCGGGCGCCGGTGGGGCTTTAGTCTCGAAGAGCTTCGCCAATGGCTGGAAATCTATGAGAAGCAAGGCACCGCCGCGCAGATGGAAAAGTGGGTTGAACTAGCCGACCGCCAGATCGGAGTGCTTCAAGAACAGCACGAACAGCTGGCCCAAGCCATTGAAGAGCTTCGCGATATGAGGAATCAGGTGGCCAACGACCTGGGCGAAAACGGCTGAAAGACCAAATCTGAACCGAAAAGTTCATTTTTACACTGCGTCACAATAATTTGTGACGTAGCGTAGTTTACGCACACGTAAATTTAGTTCCTATACCGTCAGCAATCCGTCATGATCTGACTATCAGACTCATGCAGGAGGGCACGAGGTTATGGACGACGAACTCCTTACGATCAGACAAATGTGTGACACCTATGACGTCACGCCGCGCACCTTGCGCTTCTATGAGGCCAAGGAACTGCTCTTTCCCATTCGTGAAGGCCAGAAACGGCTTTACACCAAGCGGGAGCGTGCACGGTTGAAACTGATCCTTCGGGGCAAGCGGTTCGGGTTCAGTCTGGAGCAAATCCGGCAATTGCTGAACCTTTACGACATCGGCGATCAAGGCGAGCGGCAGCTGCGCGAGGTCTATCTGGCGGCCAAGGACCGTCTGGCAGACATGGAGCGTCAGCGCGACGAGCTGAACATCGCCATCGAGGAACTTCGTGCGCAACTTGATTGGGGCGAGGCGAAATTGAAGGACTACGCCGACCGCTCGAAGACCTGAAAGGGAGACAGGCATGCCAAGCTACGCGGCACCCACCAAAGACATGCAGTTTGTGTTGCATGACCTTCTGAAAGTCACGGAAAGCTACATCCCCGGATATGACGAGCTGGAGGCTAGCTTTACCGGGGCGATCCTCGAAGAAGCCGGTAAGATTGCATCGGAAGTTCTGACGCCACTCAACGTGGTTGGTGATACCGAAGGGTGCCGTTTTGAAAACGGTATTGTCTACACCCCAACCGGCTTCAAAGACGCGTTCGAGCAGATGAAAGAGGGCGGCTGGCCCGGTCTCGACTGTGACCCGGAATACGGCGGCCAAGGCATGCCTGCCCTGATGGGAACCGCGGTCGGAGAGATGTTCTCGTCGGCCAACCAGGCCTTCACCATGTATCAGGGCCTGACCCACGGCGCCTATTCCGCGATCCACGCGCATGGCACCGACGAACAGAAGGCCAAGTACCTGCCGAACATGGTGTCCTGCGATTGGACTGGCACCATGAACCTGACTGAACCGCATTGCGGTACTGATCTGGGCATGATGAGAACCAAGGCGGAACCGCAAGGTGACGGGTCCTACAAAATCACTGGCCAGAAGATTTTTATCTCGGCAGGCGATCACGACATGTCCGAGAACGTCATCCACCTTGTATTGGCCAAGATTCCGGGCGGCCCGGAGGGCATCAAAGGCGTCTCGCTCTTCATCGTGCCGAAATTCATGGTCAATGACGACAGCTCGCTTGGCGAACAAAACGGTGTCTCGGTCGGCAAGATCGAAGAGAAGATGGGCATCCACGGCAACTCGACATGTGTCATGAATTTTGACGAGGCGACCGGCTTCCTTCTGGGGACCGAGCACAAAGGCATGCGCGCCATGTTCACCATGATGAACGAGGCGCGTCTGGGTGTGGCAATGCAGGGTTTGGCTCAAGCCGAGGCCGCGTATCAGAACGCTCTGGCCTATGCCAAG
>CAYFXM010000249.1:3585-4003 GCA_964346965.1 uncultured Actibacterium sp.
CCTGACGGTCCGGCCGATCCGCTGATCGTCCATCCCGACATCCGCCGCAACCTGATGGACCAGAAAAGCTTTACCGAAGGCGCCCGCGCCTTCCTGTACTGGGGGGCATTGATGATCGACAAAGCCCACCGTGCGGAAGACGAGGACGCGGATGGTCTGATCTCTCTTCTGACTCCGGTCCTGAAGGGCTTCCTCACCGATAAGGGGTATGACTGCACCGTTAACGCCCAGCAGGTCTATGGCGGCCACGGCTATATCGAGGAATGGGGCATGTCCCAGTTCACCCGCGATGCCCGGATTGCCATGATCTATGAAGGCGCGAACGGTGTTCAGGCGCTGGATCTGGTGGGTCGCAAACTCGCCCAGGACAACGGCAAACACGTCATGGCCTTCTTCGAGATGGTCAAATCCTTCTGCA
>CAYFXM010000250.1:0-3943 GCA_964346965.1 uncultured Actibacterium sp.
GTGCCAAGGGTTCGTTTCATAGTCACAGGATCACCTGATGTTCGCGCTGGCCTTTTACACGGACCGTTTCAGCGAAAGTCTGTCCAGCCAACCTGTCCGATTGAGCCGCGTCATGTGCTGCCGATGTGGTAAAGAGAATATCGAGACCGGCGCCTCCAAAGGCCGGGCACGAAATCTGTTCGGCTGGAAAGGCAATGGTTTCCAAAAGCGTACCGCTGGGCGAATACCGCGCGACCCGTGACGCTCCCCACTGGGCGTTCCAAAGGCACCCATCCGCATCGACCACCGCGCCATCGGGGTTTAACCCCTCAGCAGAGAGGTCGACAAATACCTCTGATGGGCCCTTCGGCCAACCCTCGGCGTCCAGCTCTTGCCGCATGATCAGGCTCGTCGCGGTATCGGCGTAGTACGCGGTCTCGCCATTGGGTGAGAAGCAGATGGCATTGCTGATCGTGATGTCCTGAAACAGCGGCTCCAGAGTGCCTTTGTAGAACCGATAGATTGCACCTTCGCCCGGTTCTGCCTCTTTGCCCATCGTTCCGATCCAGAAACCACCGTAGGGATCGGCCCGTCCGTCGTTAGATCGCGTCAGCGGATCACTCTCCTCCATCGGCACAACAAGTTCGCGCTGACCCGTTTCTATATCAAAGCGATACAGCCCAGTTTCGGACGCCATGAGAAGCGTATTGTGATCAACCCAGCCAGCGGCTGAGACATGTTCGTCGAACTGCCATGACACCGGTTTGTCCTTGACCCGAGA
This sequence comes from uncultured Actibacterium sp., assembly GCA_964346965.1. Lineage (GTDB taxonomy): Bacteria > Pseudomonadota > Alphaproteobacteria > Rhodobacterales > Rhodobacteraceae > Actibacterium_B. The sequence continues at coordinate 761 of CAYFXM010000250.1, forward strand.
CATCAGGCGGTTTCCCAGAATATCGAACCAGAACAACTGGTTACGCTCGGGATGCCACAGAGGCCCTTCGCCAAGGGCGCAAACTCGGGTGTCGAAGGCGGTGGAGGTCATCCGATGGCCTTGTCATAGGCGGCAACAATGGCTTCGGCGCGGGTGCGGACCTCATCCACCGAGAACCCCGCCTTGTAGATCGCGGTGCCGATGCCGAAGCCTGTGATCCCCGCCTCCAGCCATTCGCCGAAATTCTCGGGGCCTGCGCCGCCGACCGCATAGGTCTTGGTGCCTGCTGGCAAAACGGCCGAAATCGCCTTCAGCCCATCCAGACCAATCAGAAAAGACGGGAACAGTTTCAGCCCATCCGCGCCATGACGTAGTGCAGCAAAACACTCGGTTGGAGTTGCGACACCGGGGTAGGATTCAAGGCTGGCCGCTTTGGTCGCGTCGATCACGTCGGTGTTGCAGTCGGGCGAAACGATCAATCTACCGCCAACGCTGGCCACATCCGCAACCTGTTGCGTCGTCAGAACGGTGCCCGCGCCAATTTGGGCGACATCGCCGAAGGCCTCCACCATCAATCCGATAGATTTCAGCGGGTCGGGAGAGTTCAGTGGAACTTCGATCGTGGTAATTCCAGTGTCGATCAGGGCCTGGCCGATCTCCAATGCTTCATCGGGCTGAATGCCCCGCAAGATGGCGATGATGTTGCGGCTCATTGGGTGGTCTCCTTCAGGGAACGGTAGGCGGCAGCAAGGCCCGCAAGGGTTAGGGCGCTTCCGTCGGCAATCGTGGCGTCTGCACCTTGCGCGGTCAGCGCGGATTGATAGTGGCGGGCAAGAGTTTCAGAGCCGATCAGTACAACCTTCTGGCCCAGCCAATAGGGGCGGGCTCCAGCCAGTTCGAGGCCGAGTAACAGCCCGGACAGGCGCGCCTTGGATGCCTCGGCGCTGGTGCCGTGCAACAGCATTCCGGCGCGAAGTGAGAACAGGTCGGAAGCCAGCGTCTGTGGTCGGCTCATCGCGTCGGCAACCGCCTCGAAAAAAGCTTCACTGTCCCAGCCATCGGTTCCGACCGAGTGGCGGATCACCGATTGCTTGGCCAGCAGCGCGAACATCTCGCCGGTCATGAAGGTTCGGAAACCGACGATTTCCTTGGCGCTGATATGGACCCACTTCGTATGGGTTCCGGGCAGGCACAGCACGCCGTCGAAATCGGGGTTCTGCGCGATGTACCCCGCGATCTGTGTTTCCTCGCCGCGCATCACGTCGGCGGGCTGCATCTGTTTGACACCGGGCAGGATGTAGACATCCAGCCGGGGGTCCTTGGCCGTCACGCGGCGGGCCTGCTCGGCGCCGGGCGCTGTGCAAGGAACCGCGGCATAGGGCGCTTCGGCCCATCCTTGCGCTGCCCCGACCATGCCGCAGCAGATCACCGGGGTTTTGCGCCCTTCAGGCAGATGGTCCGCGATCAGGTTCAGAAGTGTCGGTTCAAACTCGTCCGGGGAAAGTTTTCCCATGCCTTGATCTGACTCGAATGATGCAATCGGCGTTGCACCGGCTCTCATCGGCCAAGCCCGCAGGTTCGATGTGCCCCAATCGACCGCGACCCACTCCGTTTGGCTGTTGCCCATGGTTTATCCTGTCGTCACAACCCCACCGTCGACCACCATCGCTTGACCGGTCATCATCCGGCTGGCGTCCGAGGCCAGGAACAGCGTGGCATCTACAATGTCCTGAGGTTCAAGATGCTCCTTCAGGCACTGCCTGTCCATATGAGAGGCCAATGCTTCGGGGGTGGCCCACAGGTCTTTCTGCTTGTCGGTCAGCACCCAGCCCGGGGCCAGTGCGTTGACGCGGATCTTGTCGGGGCCGAACTCGCGCGCCAGCGCCCGGGTCATGCCGTTGATGCCGGAATTGGCTGTTACGTAAGACGGATAGCCCGCGTTGCCCATCATGTAGCTGATGGACGAGAAATTCACGATCGAACCGCCACCCGCACCGCGCATCCCCGCAACCACTGCCTGACAGGCGAAGAAATAGGCTTTCAGGTTGATCGCCTGCGACCAGTCCCAGAAGTCTTCCGTGACCTCTTCGGTCGTATGGCGCTTGTCATTGGCCGCATTGTTGATCAGGGCGGTGACCGGGCCGTGGGCTTCGGCTGCTTGGGCAATCGAGGCTTTCAACCCCTCAATGTCGGTGATGTCGCCCTGCATGAACAAAGGGCGGCGCCCGTGCTTCTGCTCCATCTCGTCGCAGAATTCACTCGCGTCAGAACGCCCGATGAAGGCCACCTTAGCCCCCTGCGCCATGAACCCATCGGTCAGCGAGGCCCCGATGCCCGATCCGCCGCCGGTGATATAGACGCTTTTGCCATTCAGGTCGTGGAAAGTTGCTGTCTGGGTCATCAGTGGCTCTCTCGGGTGACAAGGCGGGTGTCTTTGCCCACAAGGAAATCAAGGTCCGCGCCCTGGTCAGCGCCAAGCACGTGGTCGATGTAGAGTTTGGCATAGCCGCGGGTGTAATGCGGTGGCTCCGGCGTCCAGTCGGCGCGGCGGGCCTCTAGTTCTTCGTCGGAGACCAGCAGTGCCAATTCGCCGTTCTTGGCGGAAACGCGGATGCGGTCGCCGGTTTTCACCAAGGCCAAGGGGCCGCCTGCCTGCGCTTCGGGCGAGACATGCAGGATGACGGTACCAAAGGCGGTACCGGACATGCGGGCGTCAGAGATCCGCACCATGTCGCGCACGCCCTGTTTCACCAGCTTGGCGGGCAGCGGCATGTCGCCGACCTCGGGCATGCCGGGATAACCCTTAGGGCCACAGCCTTTCAGGACAAGGATCGTGTCCGGGGTCACAGGCAGGTCCTCGCGGTCGATATTGGCTTTCAGCTCTTCGATGGTCTCAAAGACATAGGCCTCACCCTCGTGTTCCAGCAGCGCATCGGTGGCCGCCGAGGGTTTCACGATGGCGCCCTTAGGCGCGAGGTTGCCGCGCAGGACGCGCAGGCCAGACGCGGGTTTCAGCGGCGCGTCGAAAGAGCGGATCACATCGGAATTATAGATCTCCGCCCCGTCGTAATAGGCCGAGAGATCGCCGCCCAGAACGGTCTTGGCCGGGCGCAGAAGGTGCTTCAGCTCGTTCAACACGGCGGGCATGCCGCCCGCATAGCAGAAGTCCTCCATCAGGTATTT
>CAYFXM010000251.1:0-3933 GCA_964346965.1 uncultured Actibacterium sp.
GGCAGCTTCAACCGTGGTGACCTTGTCGGCGCCGTGGTCCCCGAGGCTTTGGCCCGCGCGATTTCCCGCGTTCTCTATCCCGACGACACCACCGAGGCCGGTAAAGAGCTGCGCCTGAAGCAGGAATACTTCTTCACGGCGGCCTCTTTGCAGGACATCCTGCGCCGCTTCATCTCGGAAGGGCATCAGATCGAAACGCTGGCCGACCATGTCGCGATCCAGTTGAACGACACCCACCCGGCGATTGCCGGCCCCGAGCTGATCCGTCTGCTTGTGGACGAGCATGGCGTGGAAATGGCCAAGGCGATCGAGATCGCCCGCGCAAGCCTTGCCTATACCAATCACACGCTTCTACCCGAGGCGCTGGAGCGTTGGGATCTGGGTCTCTTTGCCCGCACCCTGCCGCGTCACCTGCAGATCATCGAGGTTATCGAGGCGGATCACCTTGCGAATACCGGCAGCCATGTGCGCATCATCGAAGACCATTCAGTCAAGATGGGCGAGTTGGCCTTCGTTATGGCGCACAGCGTCAACGGTGTGTCGGCGCTGCACTCAGATCTGGTGAAGGAAACCGTCTTTGCAGACCTGAACCGCGACTATCCGGGTCGGATTATCAACCAGACCAATGGGGTCACGCCGCGCCGCTGGTTGTACACCTGTAACACGCCGCTGCGCGAGTTGATCACCGAGACCATTGGCGAGGGCTGGGTTGACGATCTGGAACAGCTGAAGCAGCTGGAGCCGCATGTCACCGACGCGGGCTTCCGCGAGGCGTTCGTGGCTGCAAAGGTTTCGAACAAGCAGCGTATGGCCAACTGGCTGGCAGAGCAGGGCGGTCCGACGCTGGACCCCTCGGCGATGTTCGACGTGCAGATCAAGCGCATCCATGAATACAAGCGCCAGTACATGAACATCCTCGAGACCATCGCGCACTGGAATGAAATCCGCGACAACCCGAACGGCGACTGGACCCCCCGGGTCAAGGTCTTCGGCGGTAAGGCGGCGCCGGGCTATGCCGTGGCGAAAGAGATCATTCACCTGATCAACGATGCGGCCAAGGTCATTAACAACGACCCGGTCACCAAGGACCTGCTGAAGATCGTCTACCCGCCGAACTACAACGTCTCTATGGCCGAGATACTGATCCCGGCGGCGGACCTGTCCGAGCAGATCTCGACCGCAGGTAAAGAGGCCTCTGGCACCGGCAACATGAAGTTTGCCCTGAACGGTGCGCCGACCATTGGCACGCTGGACGGCGCAAACGTGGAAATCCGCGAGCATGTGGGGGCAGAGAACTTCTTCCTCTTCGGTCTGACCGCGCATGAGGTGATCGAGCGTCGCCAGCAACACGACTTCTCGCGCAACGCCATCGCTGCCAGCCCGCGTCTGACCCGTGTGCTGAACCAGATTGCCGACGGCATGTTCTCTCCGGGCGATCCGGGACGCTACCACGGACTGGTCCGTCTGCTGCACGAGCATGACTACTTCCTCGTGACCTGCGATTTCGACGACTATTTCGACACGCAGCGCAAAGTGGACGCGGCCTTTGCCGATCCGAAGCACTGGGCCGAGATGGCAGCACTGAACACGGCGCGTTCTGGCTGGTTCTCATCCGACCGGACGATCTCTGGCTATGCCAAAGACATCTGGAACACACCGTCTTTGCTGGACAAATAGGGGGACACGAGATGAGCGCGACCAATCTGGCTGCCCTTCAAGAGCTTTGCCACGGAAACCACGGCGACCCATTCGCCGTGCTCGGGTTACACGAGGAGGACGGAAAGCTCGGCCTCACCGTGCTTCAGCCCGATGTTGAAGCTGTAGAAGCTCTGGATGCCAAGACCGGCCGCCGCATCGCCAATTTAGAGCGCGTCGAAGGCGCGCCGGATGTTTTCCACGCGGTCACTCGCCGTAAGAAACGCTTTGACTATCGCTTGCGGTTCACTCGCGGCGGTGATGTCTGGGAAGCGGAAGACCCCTATCGCTTTGGCCCGGTTTTGGGCGAGATGGACGAGCACCTCATCGCCGAAGGTTCTCATCTGCGTTTGTGGGAGAAATTGGGCGCCCATGTGATGGAACATGAGGACGTCAAAGGCACCCATTTCGCGGTCTGGGCACCGAACGCACGGCGCGTTTCGCTGGTTGGGGATTTCAATTCTTGGGATGGCCGACGCAATGTGATGCGTAAGCGTGGTCCGACCGGCGTTTGGGAGATCTTTATCCCCGGTCTAGGCGATGGAGCCACCTATAAGTTTGAACTTCAGGACGGTGACGGTAATCTTCTGCCCGAAAAGGCCGACCCGTTCGGCTTTGGCGCGGAACACCCGCCGAAGACCGCCTCGGTCGTTCGTGACCTGAGTAAGTACAAGTGGCAGGACAAGAACTGGCTGAAATCGCGCGGCGATAAGCAGCGCATTGACCAGCCGATTTCGATTTACGAAGTCCATCTGGGTTCGTGGCGCCGCGTGCCGGAAGAGGGCAACCGCCCGCTTTCCTACGAGGAACACGCGCGCGAATTGGTGAGTTACGCTAAAGACTTGGGCTTTACCCATATCGAACTGATGCAGGTCTCGGAATATCCGTTCGACGGCTCGTGGGGCTATCAACCCGTGGGCATGTTTGCCCCGACCATACGTCATGGCACAGCAGACGAATTCCGCGCTTTTGTCGACGCATGTCACGAAGCAGAGTTGGGCCTGATCATCGACTGGGTGCCGGGCCACTTCCCCGAAGACAAGCACGGGCTGGGTCGCTTCGACGGCACGCCGCTGTATGAACACGCCGACCCGAAAGAGGGCTGGCATCCTGACTGGAAAACCTTCGTCTACAACTATGGCCGGACCGAGGTTCAGAACTATCTGATCGCAAATGCCATCTATTGGACGCGTGAACACCACGTGGACGGGCTGCGCGTGGATGCGGTGGCCTCGATGCTCTATCGCGACTATTCGCGGAACGAGGGCGAATGGGTTCCCAACGTCCATGGTGGCCGGGAAAACCTTGAGGCGATCGCCTTTATGCAGCGTATGAACACGCTGGTCTATGGCGACATGGACGGGGTGATGACCATCGCAGAGGAAAGCACGGCTTTCCCGGGTGTCAGCGGGCCTGCGGATGCAGGCGGTCTGGGCTTTGGCTTCAAGTGGAATATGGGCTGGATGAACGACACACTGTCCTACATCCAAGAAGACCCGGTTCACCGTAAATACCACCACAACAAGATCGAGTTCGGTCTGCACTATGCCTTCTCGGAAAACTTCGTGCTGCCGCTGAGCCATGACGAGGTTGTGCACGGTAAAGGCTCGATTCTTGACCGGATGCCGGGTGACGGCGGTGACAAGTTTGCCAACCTGCGCGCCTATTACGGTTTCATGTGGGGGCATCCCGGCAAGAAGCTGTTGTTCATGGGCTCTGAATTCGCGCAGGGCAAGGAATGGAACCACAACGAGAGCCTCGACTGGCACCTGCTGGATATCGACCTGCACAAGGGCGTTCAAAACCTCATCCGTGACCTGAACAAGGTTTACGCAGAGGTGCCCGCATTGCACGAGCTCGACAGCAAGTCTGAAGGGTTCGAGTGGGTCTATTCCAACGCGGATGAATCCGTTTTCGCATGGGTGCGTCACGGCAAAGATGGAACACCCCCGGCGCTGGTCGTCTGCAACTTTACGCCGGTCGAACGGTCCGAGCACCGGATCGGCGTCCCGCAGCCGGGCCATTGGGCAGAACGCCTGAATTCTGATGCCACTGACTATGCTGGTGGTGGTCGCGGAAACCTTGGCGGGAAAGAAACAGAAGAGATCGCGGCCGCCGGTCAGCCTTACTCGCTGTCGCTGACGCTGCCACCCTTAAGCACCCTGATATTTGAACTTGAACCATCGGACGCGTGATTGGGTCTGATTATTCGGGAGGAGAAGAGATGTCGAAGCATGA
>CAYFXM010000252.1:0-3910 GCA_964346965.1 uncultured Actibacterium sp.
TCGACCGAAACCTTGTCGGTTTCCAGTTCGCACAGCATTTCGTCCTGTGCGACTGCGTCGCCAACGGCTTTGAACCAGGTCGAAACGGTGGCTTCGGAGACCGATTCACCGAGGGTCGGAACCATCACGTCGATGGCCGCGCCTGCGTCACCTGCCGGGGCAGGGGCCGCAGCCGGTGCTTCAGCAGCTGCGGCCGGAGCAGCAGCAGCGCCTGCGCCTTCGGTGATCATCGCCAGCAGGGCGTCAACGCCTACGGTGTCACCTTCGGCGGCAACGATCTCGCCCAGGGTGCCAGCGGCGGGGGCCGGAACTTCGACGGTCACTTTGTCGGTTTCCAGCTCGCAGAGCATTTCGTCGACCGCGACGGCATCGCCGGGCTTTTTGAACCAGGTGGCGACGGTCGCTTCGGTGACACTTTCGCCCAAGGTGGGTACGCGTACTTCAGTAGACATGGTGATTTACCCTTTGATAGTCAGCGCGTCGTTCACGAGCGCCTCTTGCTGTGCTTTGTGTTGGCTGGCGAGGCCCGTTGCGGGCGAAGCCGAGGCAGTACGGCCTGCGTACTGCGGACGGGTGTGGTTAGCGCCGATGCGGGTCAGGACCCATTCAATATTCGGCTCGACGAAGCTCCAGGCGCCCTGGTTCTTCGGCTCTTCCTGACACCAGACGATTTCCGCTTGCTTGAAGCGCTCCAGCTCCTGGACCATGGAATGGGCCGGGAACGGGTAGAACTGTTCCAGGCGCAGCAGGTAGACGTCGTCGATGCCGCGCGCGTCACGCTCTTCCAGCAGGTCGTAGTAGACCTTGCCCGACGAGATGACGACGCGTTTGATCTTGTCGTCCGACTTCAGCTTGGTGTCCGAGTTGCCCATTTCCGCGTCGTCCCAAAGGACGCGGTGGAAGGACGAACCGGTGGTGAAGTCTTCGGCTTTCGACACGCACATTTTATGGCGCAGAAGCGACTTCGGCGTCATCATGACCAGCGGCTTACGGAAGGATCGGTGCAGCTGGCGGCGCAGGATGTGGAAGTAGTTCGCCGGGGTCGAGCAGTTCGCCACGATCCAGTTGTCGCCACCGCACATTTGCAGGAAGCGTTCCAGACGGGCCGAGGAGTGCTCGGGGCCTTGTCCCTCGAAGCCGTGGGGCAGTAGCATGACCAGACCCGACATCCGCAGCCATTTCGATTCACCAGAAGAGATGAACTGGTCGAACATGATCTGCGCACCGTTGGCGAAGTCGCCGAACTGGGCTTCCCAAAGGGTCAGCGCGTTCGGTTCTGCCAGCGAGTAGCCGTACTCAAAACCAAGAACCGCGTATTCCGACAGCATCGAGTCGATGACCTCGTAGTGAGCCTGACCCGAGCGGATGTTGTTGAGCGGATAGTAGCGCTCTTCGTTCTCTTGGTTCACGAAGCCCGAGTGGCGCTGCGAGAAGGTGCCGCGGGTCGAGTCCTGACCGGCCAGACGCACCGGGTAGCCCTCGGTCAAGAGCGAGCCAAAGGCCAGTGCCTCACCGGTGGCCCAGTCAAAGCCTTCGCCGGTGTCGAACATCTGCTGCTTGGCCTTCAGGAAACGGCCAACAGTTTTGTGCAGCGGATAACCTTCGGGAGCCTTGCACAGTGATGCGCCGATTTCGGCCAGGGTTTCCGGCTTGATCGAGGTTGCGCCGCGCTGGTAGTCCTCGCCTTCACGGTTGAGGTGCTTCCAGCGGCCATCCAGCCAGTCGGCTTTGTTCGGCTTATAGTCTTTGCCGACTTCGAACTCTTCGTTCAGGTGCGCCTGGAAGGCGGCTTTCATGTCTTCGATCTCACCCTCGGGGATCAGACCGTCTTTGACCAGTCGTTCGGTGTACAGTTGCAGGGTCGTTTTGTGGCCCTTGATACGCTTGTACATGATCGGGTTGGTGAACATCGGCTCGTCGCCTTCGTTGTGACCGAAGCGGCGGTAGCAGAAGATGTCGATCACCACGTCCTTGCCGAACTTCTGGCGGAATTCAGTTGCGACGCGCGCGGCGTGGACAACCGCTTCGGGGTCGTCGCCGTTCACGTGGAAGATCGGCGCTTCCACCATCAGCGCGATATCCGTCGGGTAGGGCGAGGAACGCGAGAAGTGCGGAGCGGTGGTGAAACCGATCTGGTTGTTGACGACGATGTGCATGGTGCCGCCGGTCTTATGACCTTTCAGGCCGGACAGACCGAAGCCTTCCGCCACAACACCCTGACCGGCAAAGGCCGCGTCACCGTGCAGCAGAACACCCATGACCTGCGTGCGGTCTTCGTCGTTCAACTGATCCTGCTTGGCGCGGACCTTACCAAGAACAACCGGGTTAACCGCTTCAAGGTGCGAGGGGTTTGCCGTCAGTGACAGGTGGACATTGTTGCCGTCGAACTCGCGGTCCGAGGAGGCACCAAGGTGATATTTCACGTCACCCGAACCATCGACTTCCTCGGGCTTGAACGAGCCGCCCTGGAATTCGTTGAAGATCGCGCGATAGGGTTTCTCCATCACATTGGCCAGAACCGACAGGCGGCCACGGTGGGGCATGCCGATTACGATGTCGCGCAAGCCAAGCTGGCCGCCGCGTTTGATGATCTGCTCCATCGCGGGAACCAGAGCCTCGCCACCGTCCAGACCGAAACGCTTGGTGCCCATGTACTTGACGTGCAGGAACTTCTCGAAGCCCTCGGCCTCGACCAGCTTGTTCAGGATCGCCCTGCGTCCTTCACGGGTGAATTTGATTTCCTTGTCGAATCCCTCAATCCGCTCTTTCAACCAGCCAGCCTGCTCGGGGTCGGAAATGTGCATGTACTGCAGCGCGAAGGTGCCGCAATAGGTGCGCTTCACGATCTGAACGATCTGGCGAAGGGTGGCCATCTCGAGGCCCAGAACCTTGTCGATGAAGATCGGGCGGTCCATGTCGGCTTCTGTGAAGCCATAGGATTTCGGGTCCAGCTCTGGGTGCGGGGTTTCGTCACGCATACCAAGCGGGTCAAGGTCAGCGACCAGGTGACCCCGGATACGATAGGCGCGGATCAGCATCAGCGCGCGGATCGAGTCCAGAACTGCTCGTTTGACGTCCTCGTCGGAAACCTTGACGCCCTTCTCGGCAGCCTTGGCTTTGATCTTGTCGCCAGCGGCTTTGATTTCGGGCTCACCCCATTCGCCAGTCAGCGAGGCGGTCAGCTCGTCCTGCGGCTGCGGCGGCCAGTCGGCGCGCTGCCACGAGGGGCCAGCAGCCTCTGCCTTTACGTCCAGTTCTGCATCGCCCAGTTGGCGGAAGAACTCCTGCCATGCCGCGTCAACCGCATTGGGGTCGCTGGCATAGCGCGCATACATCTGTTCCAGATATTCCGCGTTGTGCCCCTGCATGAAGCTGGAAGCGTGGAAAATATCGTTAGGACTTTGGTCGGTCATGGAGGACTCCCGATCCCAGAAGGGTTGCTATAATTATGGCCCGCTACCCGCGGGGAGGGTGGGGAAGGGCGCTGCCGCCCTTCCCAATAGGCATTAGCCCAGTTCGATAGCCTTCAGAACGGCCTCGCCCAGACCAGCGGGGCTTTCGGCAACAACGATGCCTGCGGAACGCATGGCTTCGATCTTGTCCTCAGCGCCACCTTTGCCGCCGGCGACGATCGCGCCCGCGTGGCCCATGCGGCGGCCCGGAGGTGCCGTACGGCCGGCGATGAAGCCAGCGGTCGGCTTCCAGCGACCTTTTTTCTTCTGCTCGGTCAGGAATTCAGCGGCCTCTTCTTCCGCCGAACCACCGATCTCACCGATCATGATGATCGACTGAGTTTCGTCGTCGTCCAGGAACGCGTCCAGTACGTCGATGTGTTCGGTGCCCTTGATGGGGTCACCACCGATACCAACAGCGGTCGACTGGCCCAGACCGATGTCTGCGGTTTGCTTAA
>CAYFXM010000253.1:0-3893 GCA_964346965.1 uncultured Actibacterium sp.
TACAACGGTTTTCGAGACCGCCCCGTTCGACCACTCCGGCACCTCTCCGCGTGGGCGGTTCAATATGGTCATGGCGGGTCGTGTGCAAGAGGGAAATTGGCCAGCCAGTAAGAAATCTGCGAGGTCGATGGATCGCGATCGCGCCAATTGACGGAAACTGCTAACGAATTTTCGGATGTGTCTGTCGTCGGACAGTTGAATGCGATATTGGGATCGTAGAAGTTTGTAGTGTAAGATAGCACTCGGACAGTGGGGGCTGTTCGGTGATTTACGTGGAGGTGGGGTGTGTCGAAAGTTCTTCGACTTTTGTGTTTTGGTTTGGCTTTAATTTGGTCGCATGCTGCGAGCGCGGCTGAACGGATCGCTTTGGTGGTCGGGATGGCCGACTATCAGCATATTTCTCCGCTAAAAAACACTGTGAATGACGCCCGGATGATTTCGGAGGTCCTCGAAGGCATTGGTTTCGAAGTCACGACGGTTTTGAACGGTGGGTTTCAGGATCTGCAGAACACGCTGGATACATTCAGCTTCCAATCAGAGACCGCCGATCTGGCCCTGATCTATTATGCAGGTCACGGTATTGAAGTGCAGGGAGAGAACTTCCTTGTTCCCATCGATGCAAATGTCCGCTCGAACAAGGATGTGCAGCGTCAGTCGGTATCCCTCAAGGACCTGATGGCGACGGTAGAGCGTGCGCGGAAAATGCGGATCGTCATTCTCGATAGTTGTCGAGACAACCCATTTGGTGACGCCTTGGATTCGATGGAGGCCGTGAAGGCCGAGAGTGAAGGGCCGGTTGCCGGATCCCGTGGCGGTGGCGGGGGGCTTGCGCCCGCTGACCCTGATCGGGGAACGCTCGTATCTTTTGCAGCGCGTGACGGCAACGTGGCTTTGGACGGTGAGGGTAACAACAGCCCGTTCGCCATCGCTCTGTCTGATAAACTCTCTGAACCCGGATTGGAAATCAGCCTGATGTTCCGCCAAGTCAGGGACAGCGTGTTGCGGGCGACAGCCAATCTTCAGGAGCCGCACACCTACGGATCGCTTTCCGGTACGCCTTTCTACTTGGCTGGACCAACAGCAAGCCAGCTAACTGCGGGTATTGAGGATCGGTCCCGGGTTTGGTCGGAAATCCGCCCCGAACAGCAGCTTCAGTTGGCGGCTCTGGCACAGGATGGCGACACCCGTTCGATGCTGGGCATGGCCTATATGCGCATGAACCCCGAACAGGAAGGTTATGATCCTGCAAAGGCCGTCGACTGGTTGCAACGGGCGGCAGAGGCTGGTTCGGCAGAAGCTCAGTTCGAATTGGCGAAGCTATACGAGACAGGGATAGGTGTTCCGCAGGATGATGTTCGTGCGTTGGAGCTTTATCGGCTTTCTGCCGATCAGGATTTTGCCGATGCAATCAACGATTTGGGCTTTTTGCATTATCAGGGCGGGGTTGGGCTGCCATCAGATCCGCTCACCGCATTAAAGTTTTTCGAACGTGCGGCTGACCTGCGCCACCCGCAGGCCATGTTCAATTTCGCGGCATTGATTGACGACGGTGTGGTGGCTAGCAAGACGCCGCAAGATGCGGCGCGCTATCTGTACGACGCTTTGCGCACGGGAAGTCAGGACGTACTGAATATCCTGACCGAACGCCCCACAATGTTCAAAGACGCGACACGCAAGGCACTACAGACTAAGCTGGCAGAGAACAATTTCTATGCTGGTGGCATAGATGGAGATTTTGGCCCGGGCACACAGCGGGGAATCCGCCAGGCCTATGGGCTGGCAGAGTGAAATTACGGAGGTTACCGATGAAAACCATTTCTTCGATTTCGGCGCTGGCACTTGCCATGCAGTCTGTTTGGGCAATGCCGGTATTTTCGGCTCCGGTTGTTCCGATGCCTCAACCCGAGATGAAAGCGTCTACTCCCTTTCAGATTGATTGCCATGATGATTTCGGAGGTGAAGAAGAAGACTTCGAGGGTCAGCAGGTCTTGATTTCACCGCTCGGCGACATCGAAGGCTTCGCTAGAATCCTGCGGTCAGATTGCGACGATAGCAACACTGGTGAAACTAAGAAAACGAGCCCCAGGGAAACCAACGAAGTTACTCGGTCGATCGAGTCCGTGAACGATCGTTGTGATGAGGTACCCGTTCGCCTAAAGATCGACTGTATCGCTCAGCGTTATGAAATCCTCGCCCAATCGCCAGAACTCACCGGGGAATACTCGGAAGTACGCGAGGCGTTGAGCTCGGCTGCGAAACGGTTGCGTGATTTGGCAGAGCAGTCCGGTGAACCGGGTGCGCCAAGGGAACGCCTGACCGTGGATCGCAACGGAACCCAAAAGGCTGTTGGCCGTCCACTGACACCAACACGCCCCGAGGCACAGGCCGAGGCGTTTGCGGCTGCGATAAAGATCATTGAAGAGACCGAAACCATGTTGTTGCGGTCGGCTGGAACTTCGAAACGCCGCCAAATTAGCTATCAACGGGTTGCGCAGGCTTTGGACTCAAACAAGGTCTTGTTGCGCTCGTAGAGCCGAACTCAATGTAGCCGGGTTTGGTGTGAGCAGGAATTTCGTCTAGGCTCACGCCAATCTGTTTTCGGGTTTTTCATGATTAGAGCATTTGCATTTCTTCTGACCTTTCTGCTTTGGACGCAGGGCGCTGCTGCCGGCGCAGGATCGCGTGTGCAGGATTTGTTCAACGCGCTGTACCTGCCCGAACTGATCGCCGTCATGCGGGTTGAGGGGCTTGAGTACGGTGAAGAAATCTCTGAGGACCTTCTAGCGGGGCGGGGGGGTGAGAGTTGGCAACGCGATGTCGCTCGCATCTATGACGCTGACAGACTCGGAACCGAGATGTTGGAAGAGATGGCGGAACGCCTCACAGATGAAGATCTCGATAGTCTATTGCCGTACTACAATGAAGGACCCGGAGGACGGTTGGCCGAGTTGGAGATGTTGGCCCGCAGGGACTTGCTGTCTGACGAAGCCGAGGCCGAGGCCCATAACCTTGTCGAATACCTGCGCGAAGAAAAGGATCCCCGCCTCGATTTGTTGGCCGAATTTAGTAACAAGAACCATCTAATCGATTTGAATGTCACCGGTGCTTTGAACGCAAGCTATGAATTCTATTTCGGTTTGATTGACAGCGGTGCCATGCCTGTCGAGATGACGGAGCGCGAAGTCTTGGCTGATGTCTGGTCCCAGGAACCTGAGATCCGCGAAGAAATCGGGAAATGGCTGGAGGCTTATCAGCTGCTGGCCTACGAGACTCTGTCGGCTGAAGAGGTCCGCTCCTATCTGGATTTCACCCAAACTGATGCCGGACGTGCTCTAAATGCATGCCTGTTCGAAAGTTTTGATGTAGTCTTCCGCAGAATTTCGCGTGAATTGGGGCTTGCAGCGGGGCAGAGGCTGGCAAGCGAGGAAATCTGACGCCAGCCCCATGGTTTTATGGGGATTTACTTGGTCGGAGGGTTGACAGATCGTCTGAAATCAGGGACACAGCGCGCCTCTGGGCGCAGTGCGTTCAGGGATTCTGTGTAATGACGTCCCAAAGGGGCGCGCTGTTCGAGGCGCCGGAAACGGCACAACACTGTCACTGACAGGGCCACAGGACGCGGGCAAAAGAAGGAAAGACCGAATGTTTGCGGTCCTGAAAACAGGTGGCAAGCAATACAAAGTACAGTCGGGTGACGTACTGCGTGTTGAGAAACTGGCCGCCGAAGCGGGTGAAACCGTTCAATTCAACGAAATTCTGATGGTTGGTGGCCAAGTTGGCGCGCCTACCGTTGATGGCGCTGCTGTTCAGGCAGAAGTTCTGGACCAGATCAAAGGTCCGAAGACCATCAACTTTGTCAAACGTCGTCGTAAGCACAGCTCGAAGCGCACCAA
>CAYFXM010000254.1:0-3853 GCA_964346965.1 uncultured Actibacterium sp.
AGAAAGTGTCGAGCGTCTTGTTGTCCTTGTCGAGGAAGAGGTCGGCGAGGATCGAAACCTCTGTGAAGCGCTGTCACTGTACCCTAATTAATCAGATTCTGCGGATTGGAAGCGTTTTCGGCAGATTCTGTACCCTTAATTGCAATATATCCACAGGGCGCTGCGTCAGTGGCTGACACAGCTTTGGCGCTTCCAGATTGCATCGGCTCGTGCCAGAAGCGCTTGACGATCTGCATCGGCACCGAGCTCGGAGATGGCCTGACGGGCAGCGTCTAGGGCCTGCGCAGACGTCTTTTTGGGCGACGTCGCCCTGGCAGATCGGTCAACGGGACTGCTTTCCTGCCGACGTCTTCGCGGAAGTCGCATATCGAGGTTCATCGACAGCTTGCGCACCTTCTCAATCAAACGTCTGCGCTGAGGAAAGGCGCGTCGGAGATCCCAGAATGCTTGTTCATTTCCGCGCAGCAAGATGGCCACTCCCAATAATGGACGGGCTGAGCAGACATCGACAGCTGCGAGTGCTATTGACCGCTCCAGTTGACACCGCGACGTGAGTGGCACGCTGTATACCAACTCAAGTACTTGTAAGAGGCACAGCGTATGGCTGATCCGCTGCATGTGCCTCAGATCGGCGGCGGCAACCGCCGTCTTCAGCAATGCCGCGCCCCGAGCGGCGCGGACACGTAGCCTGTTTGATAGACCATCGGCCGGATGCCTCGCCACAAGAGGTCGACCACAGTTTTCGCAAGTCAGCGACCAGGCGAAGCGCCAGTGGCGCAGGACCAGTCCCGAGGTTTGTTTCGAGCAGTTTGCGCAACTTTGGAAGTCATCGCTAGATACGCATTGAGCGGGATGATGCGTCGTGTCCGGGAGGGTCATGGCCGCGATCTCATCCCGGGTCTGCTGAACCGCCGGACATAGCCGAGCCCAGTTCACATGCCCAAGGTCACCCGCATGCTCCGGCACCCTGCCCTGCCCCAAACCGAGATAGCCGCAAAGCTCTTCGACGGAACAATGATTGGCCCGGGCCAACCGCCCGATCCAGCTCGAGAGAAGCTCGTCGGATACCGGTGGCGGTCGACGCGGCAATGGGTTCACGGTCACCCGAACTCCGCGATGGGTTGGCGCGGAATGCTCCAAGCATGCTTCGCCCATACCGGCTGCCAGGCCTGAACGGCCTCATCGGTGATCCGCTCCTCACCCGTCTCGATCGCATCGATGGCCAAGGACTTGATCATGATGAACACGCGCGAGGTCACACCGCCCGTCACTTTCAGGATTGTCCGAAGCGACGCAACCGTGAGGCCCGACCGCTGCTCAAGTGCCATCGCGGCAATCAGCGTTTGGATGAGCCGAGAGAACTCCACGTCGTCCTCCCAGAGCGGCAGGTAGTGTTCGTCCAGGCGACGGGCCAGTTGGTCGTCACCGCGGACGGCCTCGAGCGCTTCGTTGACACCGAAAACGACAAGCGAGGCACAGAGATCGTTGGCCAAGAACCGCAGCATGTTCAGGAACCGGCGTTGCTCCCGGTAACTACCGGCAAGCAGATTGTGCACCTCGTCGATCATCAGCATCTTCAGGTCCATATCCCGAAGATGACTGAGCGCGCGGACCTCAAGTTCGGACACGGTATGCCGCCCCCACATCGGCGCCCCGATCGTCGAAAGGATGTGCTGGTAGAAGCGTCGCTCGTCCGGCGCTGGCGGCGCCTGAACCAGCAGGATGGGGGTCTTCGTGATGCCCAGTTCTGCGTTGTACTGCGTCGGATACTTGCTGGCCATGCGCTTGGCGATCATCGTCTTGCCAATACCGGAACTGCCATAGACCATCAGGCCAGGCATCCGGCTCTGCTGCGGCATTTCCATCAGGGACGTCAATCGGTTGAGAACAATCGTGGCACGGTCGAATGCGATCCAATGATCGCTGCGGATGCGGTCAATTCTTTCTTCTGGGGTCATCAAACTCTTCAATCGGATAAGTGGGGAGGTCTGGGTTACCAGTGTCGATGGCGAACATTTCTCGGGACGGATCGCGGCGCGGCTGGTGCTTGGGAAGCCGCGTCTCGCGTTCGCTCTCCAGACGGGCGGTCCTTGTCTTCTGACGCGCCGCCTCGGCCAGTCGTCTCTGCGCGTCGATCACCTGGAACAAGGCCTTCTCGTTGATCCGACCGCCATGCCTGTCTTGCCATTCCTTCCGCGCCCGACGACTTTCCCAAAGCGATATCCGAGGGTGGCTCAGATCCCGATACCGAGCCGGGATCATGCGGCCATCATTGACGAGAACCCAGACCTGCGACAGGTCCCGCGGGTCGTACTTCACCTGCACCTTGCCGCTGCCCCGTCCGACCAACGACGCGAAGGCATCACTCCAGTAGTGCACCCCAAAGAGAGTGATCCCAGTGCGCCCGAGCTGGCGCAACTCAAAAGGCAGGAAGCTTGTCCGGAAGGCTTCGACATCGACAACCTGCCGCCCCGCAGTGTCTCCGCCCAAGTCAGCCCAAGCGGCCAGCGGCGTTCGCCCGAGGGCTTCGTGGCGGGTATTGTGGTAGCGGCAAATCTCCAGATGAAGCCAGTCCTCGAACTCGGCCAGGGTCAGAGCCGCATGTTTCTCGCTGTCATAATCGCCCTTCTCGGCAGCGGAGGATTGCGTGGTCCCGGGCAAAACATGAACAGCCCCCATGGCCGTTCCGATCAAACGTTCGATATGACCTCCGAAGTGCGTTGCACCAGGCGGGCGGTACTCGACGGCAATGCCCCAATCTTCGCAGGCCGATGAGAAGGCGTCGCTGTGGAACTCCTGCGCGTTATCGACATGGATCGCCTTCGGGATGCCGGATGTCGGCCAGACCAATTCTTCCAGCTTCCCTGGGACGTGGATCGATTTCCGACGCACACAATGATCGAGGCAGAGCGCGATCGAAAGAACTGATGGTGCATCAAAGCTGACGAAGACCCCGAGAACGATCCGGGTTGCAACATCGATGGCTACCGTCAAATATGGGCGCGCAAGCGGTCGCCGATCCACGTGATCGACCAAAATGATGTCGGCCAAGGTGTGATCGATCTGAACAATTTCCAGTGGCGTTCCAACCGCAAGCCGGCCCGGACGTGCCGCAAAAGTCTTGTTCGCCTCCTTGGCACCACGGCGCTTTCTAACAATCTCTTTCTCGTCCATTGCATCGAGCCGAGCTTTCAGCGTTTTTCGTGCCGGTGGCTGGAAGCCCTTTGCCTCGCATTCCGAACGGATCTCACGCCAAATTCGCAGAAAGCTGGAGCGTTCGCGGACCAGATAATAGCGCCGTAGGCGTTCATCGATGAGGTCTTCGACTTCTCGCGCGATCCGTTTCGACCCCGGTTTCGGCCCCCGGCGACTGAGTTCCAGTGCTGCGGCCCGCCCATCGTTCTCGCGCAAACGGCGGTAAAGCGACCAGGTGTGGCTCTTCGCCAAACCTAGTTCCCAAGCAGCATCTCCGATTGCCGCACTGATCGGCTCACCCTTCTTCTCAAGTTCCAGGATCGGACGGAGGACTGCTGCTCGATGTTTTGCAAGACGCTCGCTGACCACGCCAATCCCTGCCCTATTCCTGTCAGCACTTATCCACAGAACTGACCGTATGCTAATAAAGGGTACAGTATGGCAATTAACGGTACAATATGAAAATTAAGGGTACATCGTGCCGCTGAAAACAAACGATAATTTTAAAGGCAATTCTGATTAATGAGGGTACAGTGACAGCCATGCTCTCCGTCGCGGCGCAGGAAAGCCATGAGGAGGCAGGTCAAAGCCTCGAGCGGCTCGAAACCATGGTCGGGCTCATCGATGATCAGGATGGCCTCAAGGCCGCCGTCGATCT
>CAYFXM010000255.1:0-3824 GCA_964346965.1 uncultured Actibacterium sp.
GGTGCCCACGATCACGCCCCAGATCATCGCGAACACGAACCCGCGGATCACGTCGCCACCCAGCACGAACAGTGCGATCAGCGCCAGAAGCGTGGTGACCGAGGTCATGACGGTCCGCGAGAGCGTCTCGTTGATCGACATGTTTAACACGTCTTTCAGTTCAAGCTTCTTGTAGCGGCGCAGGTTCTCACGCACGCGGTCAAAGACGACAACGGTGTCGTTCAACGAGTAACCGACGATGGTCAGAAGCGCCGCGATGATCGCCAGATCGAACTTGATCTGCAGCAGGCTAAAGATACCGATGGTCAACACCACATCGTGGATCGCCGCCACCGCACCGACAGAGAACTGCCACTCAAATCGCAGCCAGATGTAAACCAGAACCGCGAGGATCGCGAGCACGACCGCGTAAACCGCCGTCTGGATCAGCTCGCCAGACACTTTGGGACCGACAGAGCTGACCTCTTGGAAATCTACCGAAGGATCAACGCCTTGTAATGCGGTCTTCACAGCGTTCACAGTCTCCCCGGCGACACTTTCATCGCCTTCCTGTGCCTCAATGCGGATTTGCGTCACGTTCTGGTCAGGCTTGGTTGGGTCAAATACCTCAGTGATCGAGATATCCCCCAGACCAAGTGGCGACAGCGCATCACGATAGGCACCTACATCCACTGTCTGTTCGGCGGCGGTGCGGATTGTCGTACCGCCCCGGAAGTCGATGCCAAAGTTCAGACCCATCAGGAAGAACAGCACGATCGAGACGATCATCGCCGCGATAGAGGCGCCGAATGTCACTTTCGACAGTCGGAAGAAATCCCAGCTGGTTTCGGCAGGAACAAGTTTCAGTCGCATGATACTCTCCTTACACGTCCAGCGTCTTGGGACGGCGGCGTTCCATCCAGATGACCACAAACAAGCGGGTCACGAAGATGGCGGTGAAGACCGAAGTCATGATGCCAAGGCCAAGGGTCACAGCGAAGCCCTTCACTGGGCCGGAGCCAAGGATGAACAGGATTGTCGCTGTGATGAAGGTGGTGATATTCGCGTCGATGATCGCGCTTTTGGCCTTTTCATAACCTAGTTCGATCGCGCGGGCCGGGCCGCGACCGGCTTTGATCTCTTCGCGGATACGCTCAAAGATCAGCACGTTGGCGTCCACGGCCATACCGATGGTCAACACAATCCCGGCAATCCCCGGCAGGGTCAGTGTCGCCCCGATGGACGACAGCAGGCCAAAGATCAGGCCGACGTTGATAATCAGCGCGACATTGGCCAGCAAGCCAAACAGGCCATAACTAAGGCCCATGAAGACCAGCACGGCTGCAAAGGCGACGATACAGGCGATCTTACCTGCCTCGATACTGTCGGCACCCAACTCGGGGCCGATGGTGCGCTCTTCAAGGAACACCAACTCCGCAGGCAGAGCCCCTGCCCGTAGCAGGATCGCCAATTCGGTGCTTTCTTCGACCGAAAAGCTCCCCGTGATGATGCCGGAGCCACCTGGGATATGGTCCTGAATAACCGGAGCCGAGATGACTTCCTCGTCCAGCACAATGGCGAAGGGCGAGCCGATGTTTTCTGCGGTGTAGTCGCCGAATTTACGCGCACCCGATACGTTGAATTGGAAACTCACCGCCGGACGGCCGTTCTGGTCAAAGGACGGCTGAGCATTGGTCAGATCCTCGCCCGACACAACCGGGGTGCGTTCCAGAACGTAGAACACACCCTCCTCATCCAGAGACGGGAAAACAACGTTGCGAGCTCCGGGGTTCACTGAACCGTCAGAGGTCCGCGAGACAACCGGATGGAAGGTCAAGCGCGCAGTTGTGCCAATGAGGGCCTTGAGCTCTTCTGCCGATCCCAGACCGGGTACTTGAATCAGGATACGATCTTCGCCCTGACGTTGGATCGTGGGTTCGCGTGTCCCAACTTCGTCCACGCGGCGGCGGATGATCTCCAGCGACTGTCGGATGGTGCGGTCGTCGGTGGCCAGTTTCTCGGCCTCAGACAGGGTTACGATAATGTCGTCGTTTTCGGCCCGCACAGCGATGTCGTTTTCACCAACGCCGGTCAGGCTAACAATCGGACGTGCCAGAGCGCGCACCGCTGTCAGGGCAGTCTCAATCCCCTCTGGCTGCGAGATCTTTATCCGCAGTTCATCCGGCGATGATTGCTGGCGGCGGATCGTGCCCACAGTCTCACGTTCCTCGCGCAGCGCGTCGCGAACCTCGGGCCACAGCCCATCGATCCGAGCCTCATAAACGTCTTCGACCTGAACCTCGGCCAGCAGGTGCGCCCCGCCGCGAAGGTCTAGACCAAGGTTCACAAGGCTGGTCGGCAACCAGCCCGGCCACGCCCCTTTGGCAGCCTGCAACTCCGGCGTCTCGCCCGTTGCCTCAATGGCGGCGATGGCGTCGTTATGCCCTTCAACGCGAGTATAAAACGCGTTGGGCATCGCAAAGATCAGACCGATGGCAACAAGGCCCCAGATCACGATCCGCTTCCAAAGGGGGATTTGCAGCATGTCGGGAACTTACGCCTTGTCTGCGGGTTCGGTCTTGCTCAGGACGCTGGCAATGGTGGACTGGACCACGCGCACTTTGACACCATCGGCAAGTTCGACCTCGACCTCGTCCTCGTCCTTCACCTTGGTGACCTTACCAATCAGACCACCGGCAGTCACAACCTGATCACCACGGCGCAGGGCTTCGACCATTGCTCGGTGATCTTTCATCTTCTTCTGCTGCGGACGGATCAGCAGGAAGTACATGATCGCGAAGATCAGGATCAGCGGCAGGAACTGCATGATCGGGTTGGGCGCGCCGCCGGCGGCTTGTGCATAGGCAGGAGTAACAAACATTCTTTCGTTCCCTTATTGGGGGGCTTTGTTGCCCCTTGCAAATTGGCGCGCACCCTATCGGCGGCCCGAAAGGTTGGCAAGGCGATTAGAGGGCATATGGGGTGTGGTTTCGGGCTGGCAAGCACCAGAATTCGTGAAAGGTCACACCCACGGTGCCTTCGCAACATCCGCCCCTTGGGTCGGCGGGAAAAAACCGCCATAAGACGCGCATTGATTCACCCCGTGTCGAAGGACAAGACCCATGCACGACATCAAAGCCATCCGCGAAAATCCAGCGGCGTTCGACGCGGCCCTTGCTCGCCGTGGAGCTTCCCCGATGTCGTCAGAGATCCTTGCTCTTGACGATGCCCGACGCGCCAAGATCCACGCAGCCGAAACCGCGCAGGCCGAACAGAACAAGGCCAGCAAGTCGGTCGGCGCCGCGAAGGCCAAGGGCGACGAGGACGAATTCCAGCGCCTGCGAGCCCTTGTGGGCGAGAAAAAGGCTGAGGTCGCGCGTCTGAACGACGAAGCGAAAGCCGAAGACGTGAAGCTGACCGATCTTCTGATGGAACTGCCCAACGCGCCCTATGACGACGTCCCCCAAGGAGAAGACGAGGACGACAACGTCGAGATCAACAAATGGGGCGAGCCGCGTTCGTTCAACTTCAAGCCGGTAGAGCACTACGAACTCCCCGCCGTTCAGGGGGGTATGGATTTTGAGACTGCCGCGAAGCTGGCAGGCTCTCGCTTCGTGCTGCTGTCGGGGGCTGTCGCCCGTGTGCATCGTGCCCTCGCCCAGTTCATGCTCAACACACATGTCGATGAAAACGGCCTGACCGAAACCATCACCCCTGTGCTGGTGCGCGAGGAAATGATGTATGGCACCGGCCAACTGCCGAAGTTCGGCGAGGACAGCTATCAGACGAACGACGGCTGGTGGCTGATCCCTACGGCCGAGGTCACGCTGACCAACATCGTCAAC
>CAYFXM010000256.1:0-3802 GCA_964346965.1 uncultured Actibacterium sp.
ATCGCGAAATACACGATCAACCCGGCTGTGGCGCATGGGCTAAGTCATGAGATTGGCTCGATTGAGGAAGGCAAACGCGCGGACCTTGTCCTGTGGAACCCGGCCTTCTTTGGCGTGAAGCCCGAGATGGTGCTTCTTTCCGGAACCATTGTCTGTGCACAGATGGGCGACCCGAACGCCTCGATCCCGACGCCTCAGCCGGTCTACTCGCGTCCGATGTTCGGCGCCTATGGCCGCTCGGTTGAGAACTCTGCCGTGACCTTCGTCTCTGCCGCTGCGCAGGACGCGGGGATTGGCGATGCGCTTGGTCTGGCCAAACAGACCGTTCCCGTCACCAACACGCGCAATATCGGCAAGAAAGACCTTCTGCTGAACGACGCCACGCCCGAGGTTGAGGTGAACCCCGAAACCTATGAAGTGCGCGCCGATGGCGAGTTGTTGACCTGTCAGCCGGCAGAGGTTCTGCCGATGGCGCAACGCTACTTCCTGTTCTAAGGCACGACCATGGACCTGCCCGTTACGCAAACCATCAAACGCACCGGTCATTGGCAGGGCGCGGCGCAGTCGTGCCTTTTGACCTATGAAGAGCGTTTCCTGCGCCGCAAAGTGCTGGCCACGGTGGATGATCAGAAGTTTCTGGTCGATCTGGAACATACAGAAAGCCTGAACCACGGTGATGCCTTCCTGCTCGCCGATGGGTCGTTGATCGAGGTGCAAGCCGCGACAGAGGCTTTGCTAGAGGTGACCGGCAATGATCTTGTCCGGTTGGCCTGGCACATCGGTAATCGCCACACGCCTTGCCAGATCGAAGAGGGGCGTCTTCTGATCCAGCACGACCACGTCATCCGTGATATGCTGGGTAAGATCGGTGCCACGGTGCGAGAGGTCGAAGAGCCTTTCACGCCCGAAGGCGGCGCCTATGGCCACGGACGTACGCATAGCCATGCCCACTAACGCGCAAATTCTAACGCTGACGCAGTGGTTCTCTCCGGCCTATCCGGTAGGGGCCTATTCCTATTCCCACGGGCTGGAATGGGCGATTGAAGAGGGCGACGTGCATGACTTCGCCTCTGCCTTTGACTGGGCGGCGGATGTGCTGCGGCACGGGACCGGCTGGAACGATGCCTTGTTTCTGGCGGCGGCCTATCACGCGGTTCAGGATCAACTGCCCGGGCTGGATGAGGATTGCCGCGCCTTTGCGCCCTCAAAAGAGCGTCTGAAAGAGACGGTGCTGCAAGGCGCAGCCTTCTGCAAGATCACTGAAGCGATGTTGGGGCAGGGGCTGGAAGGGCTGACCTATCCTGTCGCCGCAGGCCGCGCAGCCAAACTGGCTGATCTGCCGCTAGAGCTGACGGTGCAGATGTACCTGCAGGCCTTCCTTGCCAACCAGTCCGCCGTGGCCATGCGGCTGGTGCCCTTGGGCCAGACCGAAGGCCAACGCCTGATCCGCGACCTGACGCCCCTTTGCGCCGACATTGCGACCGAGGCACTGTCAGCAACGCTCGATGACCTCAGCTCGACCGCGTTTTTGTCGGATATCGCCTCGATGAAACACGAAACCCAATACTCAAGGATTTTCCGCACATGACCAGCACGAACGGCCCCCTGCGCATCGGTATCGGAGGCCCCGTCGGCGCGGGCAAAACCACCCTGACTGCCAGCCTGTGCGAGGCTCTGCGTGACAAGTTCTCTGTCGGCGTCATCACCAACGATATCTACACCCAAGAAGACGCCGAAGAGCTGATGCGCCAGCAGGTGCTGCCTTTGGACCGGATCATTGGCGTGGAAACCGGCGGGTGCCCGCACACTGCAATCCGCGAGGATGCCTCGATCAACCTTGCGGCCGTTGCGGAGATGCGCGAGCGCCACCCGGATGTCGAAGTCGTCCTGATCGAGAGCGGCGGCGACAACCTGTCGGCGACCTTTAGCCCGGAACTGGCGGACTTGACCATCTATGTGATCGACACTGCCGCAGGCGAGGAAATCCCTCGAAAGGGCGGTCCGGCGATTACCAAGTCGGACATCCTTGTCATCAACAAGACCGACCTTGCACCTCATGTTGGAGCAAGTCTGGAGGTGATGGAGCGGGACGCCAAGCGTATGCGCCAACACCGCCCGTTTGTGTTTACAAGTTTGCGAAACCGAAAGGGTGTCACGCAAGTGGTTGATTTAATTTCAGAAATTAGCGGACTGGTGCAGGTGAAGCAGGCTGAAACCGCGTAACTAGTCGGATCGACGGCGAGAGCGCCGTCGTTGCCCTTGGCCACCATTTCCTGTGTTGAAACTAACTTCCGGCAAAGTCACCAGAGACTGTAGGATCGGGAAGGGCTCAACTGCGTTCGGGATGTTTGAAGCATTGACGAAATGCTCTTGGAACCGAGGTTCGATGGCGGTTTCAATCTTCTCGATCTGACGGACCGTCGCTTCAATTTCGCGGCGTGACTCTGTGTTCAGCAAGGCGATCCGCGCGCCGGTGCCCGCCGCGTTGCCGGCTGACGAGACGTTATCCAACGAACAGTCAGGGATCATTCCCAGAACCATCGCATGTTTCGGGCTGATATGGGCTCCAAAAGCACCTGCAAGAACGATCCGGTCCACAGTGTCCACGCCGAACTTGTCCATCAACAGTCGCGCGCCGGAGTAGAGCGCCGCCTTGGCCATCTGGATTTCTCGAATGTCGCGATTGGTCACGGTGATCTTGGGTCCACCCTCATCCGAGCCATCCCAGACCAGATAGGAGTAGGTGCGGCCGTCAAGAAAGCACCGCTCTGTCCCCGTCTGTTTGGGCGCCCCGATCAGGCCCGGCCCATCGACGATCCCTGCAAGCCGCATTTCGGCGACCAGTTCGATGATGCCCGACCCACAAATCCCGGTGATCCCGCTAACCGCGATACTAGCGTCGAAGCCGTCCTCATCAGACCACAGATCCGAGCCGATGACTCGGAAACGCGGTTCTTTGGTTATCGGGTCAATCTCAACACGCTCGATCGCCCCCGGAGCCGCACGCTGCCCCGACGATATCTGTGCCCCCTCGAACGCGGGGCCTGTGGGTGAGGAACAGGCCAAGACCCGATCCTTGTTGCCGAGCAGAATCTCGGCATTCGTACCAACATCGACCACCAGCATGAGGGCGTCGGACTTATAAGGCGCCTCTGACAGCGCGACTGCGGCAGCGTCTGCTCCGACGTGTCCGGCGATACAGGGCAGGATGTAAACCCGTGCGGCAGGGTGGAGCGACAGGTCGAGTTCTGCTGCCCGCAGGTGCAAGGCATCGGACGTGACCAACGCAAACGGGGCTTGTCCCAATTCGTAGGGATCAACCCCAAGGAACAGGTGGTGCATCACGGGGTTGCAGACCAAAACCGCCTCGACGATCAGGGTTTTGTCGATCCCGGCCTCTTCCGCGATTTGCTCGAACAAGGTGTTCATCCCCTCGCGGACCGCTTGGGTCATTTCCTGATCGCCGCCGGGGTTCATCATGCCATAGCTCACCCGGCTCATCAGGTCCTCGCCAAAGCGAATCTGGGGGTTCATCAGGCCGGAAGAAGCGACAACCTCGCCACTTTGCAGGTCGCACAGGTGTGCCGCAATCGTGGTGGACCCAAGATCGATCGCCAGCCCATAGATCGAACCGTCGTAGAAACCGGGCCAGATCTCCATGATTTTTGGAGGTTGCGTATCGTCGCCAAGATGGACAGCAACAGTGACTTTCCAGCCACCTTTACGCAGGGCCCTTTGCAGCACATGCAGTATATGCAGGTCGGTTTTAACACCAGTCAGGTCCCACTGATCGGCAAGTGCC
>CAYFXM010000257.1:0-3789 GCA_964346965.1 uncultured Actibacterium sp.
GCATCGCAGTGATAACGGGTTGAGAACAAGGCCGCTTCGGCAAATGTATCCCCGGCAACGGCCTTGAAGACAGGCACGGTGTTGCCACCCTCTCCGTGGCGCACAAGGCGAAGCTCGCCAGCCAGAAGAAAGAAAATCGCTCTTACTGCGTCTCCTTGAAGGAATAAGGCTTCGCCCA
The DNA here is from genome assembly GCA_964346965.1 of uncultured Actibacterium sp. Taxonomy (GTDB): domain Bacteria; phylum Pseudomonadota; class Alphaproteobacteria; order Rhodobacterales; family Rhodobacteraceae; genus Actibacterium_B. Next base: position 179 of record CAYFXM010000257.1, read on the forward strand.
ATACGAGCGACCGCTTGGTCAACGCGCTGAGCGGTAAAATATCAAAAGGGGGCGGCAGCAAAACAGTCACCTATTTATGATTTCAATCATATTAGATGAGAACCTCAGCCAGCAAAATCAAATTGAACATGGAGAAAGGGAACTTGAAATGATTGGCATCGCGAAGAGCATGGTTTTGGTGGCGCTTGCAGCCTCCCCGGCAATGGCACAGACGATACATAACCATTCCAGCGCTCACGCGGGACATCTTCAGGCGAACACGTTGTCGGAACCTGGTCAGGGTGCCTTTGCCGCCATCTCAGAGATTGTTGCCCTGCTTGAAAACTCACCCTCAACCGATTGGTCGAAAGTCGATCTGGATGGTTTACGGGCACATCTTATCGATATGGATATGTTGATGACCCACTCAGTCGTTGAAACCAGCCCCATAGAATCCGGGCTACAAATGCGGATTAGTCTTACGGGAGAAGGCGGGCCTGCGGCCTCTCGCATGGTTCCGGCCCATGCCCCTGTTCTCGCGGCAGAAACAGGTTGGAAAAGTTCAGTCAACCAAGACGGCGAGGTCATCGTTTGGACCGTCACATCAAAGAAAAACGCCCAAAAAATTAAAGCGCTTGGCTTCTATGGTCTTATGGCCGTTGGCGATCACCACCGGGAGCATCACCTACAGATGGCGACTGGCCAAAATATGCACTGATATTAGGCTTCGACAGTGCTGGGGTAGCCTTCCTTTTCCAACAGAGCGGTCAACTCTTCGATGGGCAGTTTGCTGGCGACATCAATTTTCCGAGCGTCCATGTCAAACTCGATCTTTGAGGTTGAGTCTGCACCGCCGATCGCTTTTTCGATGGCGGCCTTGCAATGGCCACAACTCATGTCAGGAACGCTAAAAGTTGTCATGTGATGGTCTCCGGTATCATTTGGTCTTCCGCTAATGAGTTCCAGCGCAGGAAGGTCAAGAGTTTCCTTTACGATACTCTCTGAATCGAAAATTTTCTTGACGAAGCCTTGACCTTCCAGTTGCTGGAAGCATTACATTATAGGTCATCAAATGTCGTGGGGTGACTCGATGAAAGACAACGCAACAATCCAGTTTCAGGTAGAAGGCATGAGTTGCGCCTCCTGTGTTGGGCGGGTGGAGAAAGCATTGTCGTCCGTGCCCGGAGTAAATGAGGCCTCGGTCAATCTGGCGGCTGAAAGCGCATCGGTCACCCATGACGACAGCGTGACCGCCGCCGAATTGGCAGAGGTCCTTGGCGATGTCGGATATCCTGCCGTCGTCGACGAGGTGTCATTGGATGTTCAGGAAATGACCTGTGCCTCTTGCGTTGCGCGCGTGGAGCGGACCCTGAAGGCCCATGAGGGTGTATTGGATGCCACCGTGAACCTTGCCGCAGAGTCGGCAATCGTCCGATATGCGACTGGGGTCATTACCCCCGCCGAAATCGCGCAACTGGCGACAGTGGCGGGATATCCGGCGCAGGTCAAATCGGCGGACACAACCGACAAATCCGAACGCAAGGCGGACGAAATCCGGCAGTTGGCAAGGCGCACGTTGATCGCGGCGGTTCTCGCCCTTCCGGTGTTCATCATCGAGATGGGAGCCCATGTCATTCCCGGCATGCATGAGCTTGTGGCGGGCACCATCGGCATGAAGAACAGCCACTATCTGCAGTTCCTGTTGACCACCATCGTTCTGTTCGGACCTGGTCTTCAGTTTTATACAAAAGGGTTCCCGGCGCTGCTCAAAGGGGCCCCGGACATGAACTCCCTCGTGGCAATTGGGACGTCAGCAGCTTATGGTTTTTCACTGGTCTCGACATTTGCGCCGTCAGCTCTGCCCGAAGGCACCGCCAATGTCTATTACGAGGCAGCTGCCGTCATTGTCGTGCTGATCCTTCTGGGTCGTCTGCTGGAGGCGCGCGCGAAGGGCCGCACCGGTGAGGCCATTCGCAAGCTCATCGGCCTGCAGGCCAAAACCGCAAGGGTGGAACGGGATGGCACCGTCGTTGAACGCGCCATAGAGGATATCATTGTGGGCGATGTCATTCATGTGCGTCCTGGCGAAAAGATTGCCGTCGACGGGGTCGTGCTGACCGGCTCTTCCTATGTTGATGAGAGCATGATCACCGGGGAACCTGTGCCGGTTGAAAAGACTGAAGGTGCGGAAGTTGTCGGGGCAACTGTCAATGGCACCGGGGCGTTGACCTTCCGGGCAGAGAAAGTCGGCAGCGATACGATGCTGGCGCAGATCATTCAGATGGTCGAGCAGGCTCAGGGCGCCAAGCTGCCCATTCAGGGCATGGTCGACCGGATCACGCAATGGTTCGTTCCAGCGGTGATTGTCGTTGCCATCCTGACGGTTGCCATCTGGTTTATCTTTGGCCCTGACCCCGCCCTTAGCCTCGCCCTGGTGGCAGGCGTGGCCGTGCTGATCATCGCCTGCCCCTGTGCAATGGGCCTGGCTACGCCGACCTCGATCATGGTTGGGACCGGTCGGGCGGCCGAGATGGGCGTCCTGTTCCGCAAGGGCGACGCCCTGCAAATGCTTCAGGAAAGCACTGTGGTCGCCGTCGACAAGACCGGCACTTTGACCGCTGGCCACCCGGCCCTCACCGACCTGATCGTAGCCGACGGAATGAACGAGGCCGACGTTCTGCGCCTTGTGGCTGCCGTCGAAAAAAATTCAGAGCATCCGATTGCCACGGCAATCGTGGCTGCCGCACGTGAACGGGGTTTGCCGTTGCCCGATGTGACGTCCTTCACCTCGATCACCGGGTTTGGCGTCCGTGCCACGGTCGAAGGGCACGAGGTCCTGATCGGCGCCGACCGCCTAATGGAGCGCGAGCAAGTGAATGTTGGGCAGCTTGAGGATCACTGCGCGACGCTTGGGAAAAAAGGCCGAACACCGCTCTATGCCGCTATTGACGGGCAGATCGCTGCAGCAATCGCCGTCGCGGATCCAATCAAGCCGACCACACGACAGGCGATATCGGACCTTCACCGCCTGGGGCTCAAGGTGGCCATGATCACCGGCGATAACCGCGTCACTGCCGGTGCCATCGCAAGGGAGCTCGGCATCGACCACGTGGTGGCTGAGGTCCTGCCGGAAGGCAAAGTGAAAGAAATAGAGCGGCTCCGCGCGTCAGGAGGAAAGCTCGCCTTTGTTGGTGACGGGATCAACGACGCCCCCGCGCTCGCTGCGGCCGATGTCGGCATCGCCATCGGAACCGGCACGGACATCGCCATCGAAGCGGCAGATGTCGTGTTGATGTCTGGCGAGCTAACCGGTGTGGTTAACGCCTTCGACATAAGCCAGCGCACCATGCGCAACATCCGACAGAACCTGTTCTGGGCCTTCGGTTACAACACGCTGCTGATCCCGGTGGCAGCGGGTGTGCTTTACCCCTTCGGTGGACCACTGCTTTCACCGGTTCTGGCGGCCGGGGCCATGGCCTTGTCGAGCGTGTTTGTCCTGACAAACGCTCTACGCCTGCGATGGGTTCGACCCGTTTCGCGACCTATCCAGACAGAAGCGCCCGCGAACCAACCCATCGGGCAGTTGGCTCAAGCAAAGTAGGAAGGAGAACTCATGAATATCGGCGATGTTT
>CAYFXM010000258.1:0-3752 GCA_964346965.1 uncultured Actibacterium sp.
TTCAGATGGCCATTCTCTGCGTCAGCAACACGTTGTTTTTCCACAGAATCGGCTCAAAGCAGACGTTCGTCTTAGTTCCAAACGTCGCTTCCAGCACCACAGCGACTATTAATCGATCAACTTCTCCGCCATTTCCTGAACCATCGCGACCAGCGCGCGCAGATCCCGGTCGCGGGTCCGATGGTTGGTCAGGTTAACGCGGATCGCGACATGCCCGTCGATGTTCGTGGTCGAGGGGACGGCAAAGCCGGATTCTTGCATCTCCCAGACGATCTCGTTGTTCAGCCTGTCCAAGTCGCCCTCGCCCATCGCCCGGAAACAGACAATGTTCAGGGCGACCGGTGCCATCAGTTCTAGCCCTTCGGTTTCCTCGACCAACTGGCCCAAGAGCTGTGCTTGCCGGGCGTTGTTCTCCACCGCGTTGCCAAGGGCTTTGGTGCCAAAATGGCTGAGGTGAGACCAAACCTTAAGGGCCCGAAAACCGCGCGACAGTTCCGGGCCATAGTCTACGGGCCAGAAGTCACCACCTGCCACGCCGCGCGTGGCCGGAGCCAAATAGACGGGGCGTTCGTTGAAGGCCGCGTAATGCGCCTCTCCGTCACGGATCAAAACGCAGCCGGCGTCATAATTCACCTGCAGCCACTTGTGGAAGTCGAAGCCAACGGAATCGGCCCGCTCCAACCCTTTGAAGCGCGGGCGCAATTCGTCGCTGAGCATGGCGGCGCCACCGATCGCGGCGTCCACGTGGAACCAAAGGTTTTCGGACAGCGCAATGTCGGCCAAGGCATCGAGGTCATCAATCGCGCCGACATTCACCGCGCCTGCCGTCCCGATCAGTGCGAAAGGCACCAGCCCTTCGGCTCGATCCACGGCAATTGCCTGACGCAGGGCATCCAGATCGATGCGGAAATTCTCGTCACACGGGACAAGGCGCAGCGCATCGCTGCCCAGCCCCACCATGTCGAAGGCCCGAGCGACGCAACTATGCGTCTGGGCCGAGGTGTAAGCCACAAGAGGCTCGCCGTGCACACCGGTCTTGCGGGTCTCGACACCCAGTTTGCGGTCGCGCGCAGTCTTGATGGCGATGATGGTAGCCATGGAAGTTCCGGACACCAGAAGCCCGCTGGCCGAGGCCGGAAAGCCCATGATTTCCTTGCTCCAGTCGAGAACCTGTTTCTCGACCCGTATTGCACCGGTATCACGCCCGCCAAGGTTGGCGTTCATCGCCGCTGCGGCGATCTCGGGCAGCATGCCCGCTGGCGTTCCGGCCCCATGGACCCATCCCCAGAACCGTGGATGGGTGTTGCCCGCGCCAAAGGGAAGCAGCCCGGCTAGTTGTTCACGCAGGACCTCGGCTGGAGTCCCCTCCGTCGGCACCGGCTGGGTCATCGCCTCGATCAATTCTTCGGTCGGCGGTGTCCACACGTGTCCTTCTTTGGCGGCCTGCAGCTTGTCCAGAGCATCATCCAGCATGGCGTGGGCCGTCTCGCGGAAGGACGGCCAGTCATCGGGATCAAGTTTTCCGTGGCCCATGTGGCGCCTCCCGTCAGCTACTTTGGCGCGACCCGATCTGCCGATCCGCCAACATACCGCTTTTGCCGAATAGTTTCGTGCAAATCCAGCCCAGTCTGGATACATCTAATGAGAATCTTGATCATGACTTTAAAATCGGGCCACGCAATGAAGCGCATATTAGTCGCCGTTCTTACCATTCTGACCCTTTCCATCGCACAAATCGCAGCCGCTCAGACCACCTCTTGGGTGCAGATCGAGGCCCGACCAACTTTGCAGGAGGCGCAGGAGAGCGCCCGCGCCTATGGTGCTGATCTGCCGGATGTTGTTGGGTATCGGCTGAATTCCGGCTGGTATGCGATCGCCCTTGGCCCCTATTCACCGGCAGGCGCGTCGGCACGGTTGAACCAGCTTCTGGTTGCCGGACGCATCCCGCCGGACAGCTATCTGTCGGACGGCGGTTCTTTCACCAGCCAGTTCTGGCCATTGGGCCAGACGGCCACGCCGCAAGCAGAACCGGTTGCCCCCGCCCTTCAGCCAGTTGAAACCGCGCAAGCGACCCTTATCGACGAGACGCCCGCACAGGCCCGCCGCAGCGAGGCGCTGCTGAACCGCGACCAGCGCATTGCCCTGCAGGCCGCCCTTAAGTGGGACGGCCATTACAATTCTGCGCTGGATGGCGCGATCGGACCAGGTTCGCGTCGGGCGATGGCTGCCTATCAGGCCGCGATCAACGCGGAGCCGACCGGTATCCTGACAACGGCGCAGCGCACGCAGCTTTTGTCCGACTATCAGGACGCGCTGGACCGGATCGGGATGGTACCGTTTCAGGATGCAGCCGCCGGGATTGATATCCAAATGCCCATGGGGCTGGTTCAGCCCGACACTCCCCTCGCGCCCTTCAGCCGCTACGTTGCAAAGGAAGACAGCGGCGTCAGCGTCATGCTGCTTAGCCAGACCGGAGACACAACGGCGCTGGCCAGCCTTTACGAGTTGATGCAAACGCTGGAAGTGGTTCCTTTGAGCGGCAAGCGCGAACGCGACCGTCGCAGCTTTGTCCTGACCGGCCAGAGTGACAAGATCGAGTCCTACACTTTCGCCGCTACCGCAGATGGCGCGATCAAGGGCTTTACGGTTACATGGCGCCCGGAAGATCGGGCCCTGATGACCCGCGTCACCCAGATGATGCGAGCAAGCTTTACGACAATCCCAGGCGTGATCCTGTCCGACACCGCCGGTCGCGAGGAACAATCCGTCGACCTGTTTGCAGGTCTGGAGATCCGCCGTCCCGCCGTCGCAGTGACCGGGTTTTTCGTCGATGAAAGAGGCGCCGTCCTGACAAGTGCCGCGCTCGGCGATTGCACACGGCTAACGATCGGGGATGACGAGGAGGCTTCTGTCATCGCCCGTGACGACGAGATGGGCCTGACGCTTCTGCGGCCCAATAGTGCCCTTTCCCCCATCGGTTATGCTGGTTTCCTGAAGGATTCTCCGCGCCTTCAATCCGAGGTGATTGTGGCAGGCTATTCCTATGGTGGCGTTCTGAACCTGCCCGCTTTGACCTATGGCCAGTTGTCCGACCTGAAAGGGCTGCAAGGGGAAGAAGGCCGTGCGCGCCTGAGCCTGAGCACCTTGCCGGGCGATACCGGCGGACCGGTGTTCGACACCTCCGGAGCCGTGATCGGCATGCTCTTGCCCCGCGCCGACGGTGCCCGGCAGCTACCGGGCGAGGTCAACTTTGCGGCGTCTGTGGCTCCGATCACCGCGTTCCTGCAAAGCAACGGCATCACGCCCCGGCAGGTAGCAAGTGCTTCCCCGATTGCTCCGGAAGACCTGACGGTACAAGCTGCGGATATGGCGGTATTGGTGAGTTGCTGGAACTAAGTGGCGGGCTTTAGGCCCTGTACCAAAGCTTGTCTGCCAGATCGGGGCGTCTAGGTGCCCCGAATACGGGCACGAACACGCGTTCCGCAGCACGCCAGAAACCGATCCGGTCAAGAACAGGATTCACCCATGGTGTCATGACGCAATAGCGTGTGGTATGCGGACTTCGGTGATGGCCCCAGTGGTGCCGAGCATCCTGTAACACCTTGATCCTTTGCAGGAATTTCACACTCTCCGAGAGTCGGAGACGCGGGGCATGGGCGAATCTGTGAACTTGCTGGTTCATACCGCCGAAGGCCCCAAAGACCAGCCATTGCCAGGTCATTGCATCAAGAATCCAGACCACGGACAGGATC
>CAYFXM010000259.1:0-3752 GCA_964346965.1 uncultured Actibacterium sp.
GGTCGGCGCGTCGGGACCTTTGTTATCCTCGACCATCTTGTAGATCATGTTGCAGAATCCACTGACCGCCCCGATGGGCAGCCCGTCGGATTTGCGCGTCAGCGGGGGCAGTGCGTGAAAGGCCCGGAAGATAAAGGCCGAGCCATCAATAAGGTGCAGATGGCACCCTTTGCCAAAACTCATATTTCGCCCTCCCGGCACTCATCGCGCCCCGAACAGGCGCAGGCAGGGGCGATGAGATTTGCTTATTTCGCGGCCTTGGCCGGATCGTAGATGTATTTCTTGTCGCAATAGCCGCATTCGACCTCATTGGTGTCATGCGGGATGCTCAGCCAGACACGCGGATGTCCAAGGGCGCCTTCACCGCCGTCACAGGCCACGCGGCGTGCGCTGACAACTTCGGTTTCAGGGGCTTCGATGGTCATGGTGTCCGCTCCGTTCTTCTCGGCCTTTCAGGTGGCCCTAGATCAGCGGGCATGATAGCGATTGGGCGCAGAGGAGCAAGCCGGAAGGGCACAGATATGGTCGATTTTGCCATCGAGATCGAAGGGCTGCAGAAAACCTATGCCGCGGCTGGCAGCGGCGCTCCGAAACACGCGCTGAAGGGTGTTGATCTGCAAATCCCAAAGGGGTCGATCTTTGGGTTGTTAGGCCCGAACGGTGCGGGCAAGTCGACCATGATCAACATCCTGGCCGGTCTGGTGAACAAATCGGCTGGCAGGGTACAGATCTGGGGTTGGGATCAGGACATAAACCCCCGCCAAAGCCGCGCGGCTATCGGCGTTATGCCGCAGGAACTGAACCTCGATCCGTTCTTCACCCCGCGCGAGACGCTCGAAGTTCAGGCCGGGCTCTATGCCGTGCCGAAAGCAGAGCGACGGTCGATGGAAATCCTTGAGATGGTTGGGCTGGCAGACAAGGCCGAGGCCTATGCCCGTTCGCTCTCGGGTGGAATGCGGCGGCGGCTGTTGCTGGCGAAGGCGCTGGTCCACAGCCCTCAGGTTCTGGTGCTGGACGAGCCCACGGCGGGCGTCGATATCGAGTTGCGGCAGATGCTCTGGTCCAACGTCCGCCGTCTGAACGAAGAGACCGGGCTGACAGTGATCCTAACCACTCACTATCTAGAGGAAGCACAAGAGATGTGCGACGAGATCGCCATCATCAACCATGGCGAGGTCATCGCCCGCGACAGCACCAACGCGCTTCTCAACCGGCTCGACAGCAAAACGCTGGTGGTTTTTCCGTTCGGAGACGCGCCCGACACGATTCCGCTGCCCGAGGGTGTCACTTTGGAGCGCCGCCCAAACGATGCGATGGCTTTCACCTACAACCGCAGCCAGACCGGCACCGGTGCGTTGTTGGAACACATTCGCTCTACTGGGCTGCACATCCGGGATGTAGCGACAGAGGAACCGGACCTCGAAGACGTGTTTCTTGACCTCACGAAATCCAGAAGCTGACCGTTCAAGCCAGCCCAGAGCGGATCCACGACACATGCTTTCAGTGGATGAGCCTCACCGCCCGGATTTTGGAGCCACCGCGCGTGCATGGTAGTATTGCCCACCCGCAGATTAGCGGGGCCCTTTTTGGGGCAACCCATTTTCATGGAGGTAATACCAATGCGATTTATCATGCTCGCGGCCCTTTTGGCCGCCTCTCCGGCCGTCTCTGAGACCTTTAGCGGGACCTCGTACGGTCACGGGAGCAGCACAAGCGAAACGATGCCCGTGGTCGAGGGAACCGTCGTCATCAAGACCGAAAGCGCGTACGAAATGTTCGACGTGTCGGACGATCACCCGCTGAAAGGCGCGTCTGGCCCCTGTTTCGGGGCCGTGGCAATTGTGGCGGGCGGAGTCTCGGGGGGAGGGAACTGCCTGTATGACACTGCAAACGGGCAAGCCGTAATGCAATGGACTGCCACCGGCATGAACCCCGACGGTGCGCTCACCGGCGATTGGACGGTCCTTGGCGGATCGGGCGGTTGGGCTAAGGCATCGGGGAGCGGAACATTCTCAACGCTGACAAACCCGGAGACTGGCAAATTCGTCAACACGATCGAGGGAAGCATCACGATGGACTAAGGCCTCCATCGTGGGTCAAGGGGGAATGCCCCTTGACATCATGTGGCTTACGCCTTGGGCAGCATCCGCCCCAAATTCCGGCCTGCCACAATATGCACGTGCATATGCGGGACCTCTTGGATCGCGTCTTCTCCTGAATTGGCGAGAAGGCGATACCCGTTGCCGCCCTCGCCGGGTTGCACGCCCAGCATTTTGCAGATCTCGCCGATGGTCCGGGTGTAATCGATAATCTCGGCATCGGACGCCTCTAGCGCGAAGTGATCATAGTTCACATAGGCCCGCTTGGGGATCACAAGAACATGCTCGGGTGCCTGTGGGGCGATATCCCTAAAGGCCAGAGTGTGCTCGGTTTCCAGAACGGTATTGTTCGGAATTTCGCCGCGAAGGATCTTGGCGAAAATGTTTTGCGGGTCATAGGAATAGGCCATGTCTCTCCTCAGTCGGCATAGATGTGATCGGCGGACGCGATCTGTTTGGCGGCATCGTGGGGCAGACCAAGGAAGGCTGCAAGGGGGCTTGTGTTCTCGTCGGGTGAACTGCCTTCGCGAATACGGTGCGTATTGGGGAAGTCGGCTTCTTTCAACCGCTCGCTTTCATAGACGACGTCATAACGGATCGTGGGCAACAACCGTTCGATCATGTCCTGCGGGGTGTTCGGCGCAATCAACCCCACGCGTTGCGCATGGCCGACAAGATAGTCATCCGTAAATCCGCATTCGACCTCCAGAACGCGGGTTGTGCAGCGGTCCGAATGGAAATCCTGCAGCAGATCTAGGTTCTTGGGATCAAGGCAAAGTATCAGGCGGTCACTGTCGTGATAGTCAAACAGCATTCGGACAAGCGCCCGGTGGTGGCGTGCGCGCTTGGCCAGGGTCGACTCGATACCGCCAAGATCGGGAAGCGCCGTGTCTTCCTCGTCGAAGAGATACTCCACCATCGGCAGGTTGGTGTGCTGCGAAATCTGGTGCAACAGGCGCTTTCCCACGTGCCATTTCTTGCAGGTCACGATCAGAAGCTCTCGCCCGCGACCAATACTGGTTTCCGTTTCCCAGAACCGCTGCGCAAAACGGCGCCCGATCCGGCCTCGCCCGGCCAGGAAGCTATGCAAACGCGGCCCTTCGTTGGAAATCGCGAACTGGGCAGAGTCGTCAGAATAAAGCGCACCAAGTCTGGCCTTCAGGCCCCGAGCCTCTGGCGAGATTTTGCGGGCAAACAAACTGTCCTGTCCTAAAAGCAGGTGGTACTGGTCATCGTAGAAATTCACCGGCATGCCATAATCGGTGAACAATAAGAACGTCAGCGTTCGGCATTCGATCTGGCTTTCCGGTATCAGGTGCCAGACCAGCGTCTGAAAGAAGGTCTCATCCGGAATCCAGGTGGTCTTGAAGAACCGTTTGACGTCTGGCCGTTTGCGAAGGAACGCCAACACGGCTTCGACGGTTCGGCGGCGCAGGCACCACCACTGGCTTCCGATCCGTACCCGGATATCGGTGGGGGCTTGCCGTGACAGACCTAAGCGGCGCTGCCATTCCAGCGATTGATAGAACAACCACTTCTGGTTTCGCTCATTAAAGAAATGCCGGAAGTGCAACCGGTCTTCCTTCATCCCGGTCTTGATCCAGTCAGAGGCGAAGAAATCGTGCCCCTCTAAAAAATCATTGTCATGCTGGT
>CAYFXM010000260.1:0-3742 GCA_964346965.1 uncultured Actibacterium sp.
TATTTCGAAGCAGCGAGTTGCGTCGGAAGGATTGGCGTTTCGGAATTCGTTCATCCGCCTACACTATTCGGGATCGATCGAGTTGCAAAGCTGCCGCTCGTACTCCTCGCAGCATGCGGTACAATGGGCTCTCTGCGGTCGATCGCCGCGAGCTCCACGAAGGTCGGTGATGCTTAAGGAACCGGCCATTTGGTTTTTTGATAGAGTCAGCCTGTCGACATTGTGTCGGTGCCTGGAGAGGGAGGGAAGGATGGAGAACATTCGATGTCCAAAATTCAACTTCCCGCCATCAAACCGAAACGCACGCCTTGGAACAAGGGGCGACTTATCGGCCAGAAACGCCCGCTTCTCGCGAAACAGGTCTGGGCCATCCGTGCCCGGCTTGAACTTTCGGGCAATCTCAGGGATTTGGCACTCTTCAATCTCGCGATCGATAGCAAGCTGCGCGGCTGTGACCTTGTTCGATTGAAGGTCGCTGATCTCGTTACCGGAGAGCGGGTCCGCGAACGCGTTACGATCATCCAGAGTAAAACCAAACGACCGGTACAGTTTGAGGTTTCGGAGAACACGCGGGAATCCATCTGGAATTGGATTTGCCGTCCAGAGATGATCGGTTGCCCCCACCTATTCCCAAGCCGCTTCCACGAAAGGCCGCATGTATCGACACGGCAGTACGCGCGCCTCGTCCGAGATTGGGTGTCGGCGATTGGTCTCGATCCGGTCGGATACGGCACGCATTCGCTAAGGCGCACCAAGGCGGCGCTGATATATCGTAAGACCGGCAATCTGCGCGCGGTCCAACTTCTGCTTGGTCATACCAAGGTGGATAGCACAGTGCGCTACCTCGGTGTCGAACTTGAAGACGCCCTGAGCATCGCTGAGAAGATCGACATTTGACAGTTGGGCGAGCGGCGGCGGTCGCTCGCCTCTCTTGACCAGCAATAGCTGCTGGGCCTGCCTATTTTCTCTGGACTTTAACGGCCAATGGAGCGTCACTGACGTCACCGAACACTATTGGTCTCCAGCCCGGATTGCCGGGCTTCGGTCAGTGCGGGGTGAATTATCCCGCTCTTGAAAGGAGACCAAAATGACCGAACGACTTATCGGGATCACCTCGCCCTACTCGCTGGCAACACAGCCTACAAAATTGGCAACGCTGCCAAAGACAGAAGTGCTACGCAAGCTGCTGTCGCGGCGCAACGGTGCAACGGTCGCGCAGATCCAGAAGCGTCTGGACTGGCAGGCCCACACGGTTCGCGCCGCGATCTCGCGACTGAGATCTTCGGGCTTGTCGATCGAACTTGATCGCTCCGGTAAAGAGGCACGCTACCGCGTGGCGCCGGGAGAAGGCCAATGAGACCAAATGGGATTGATTTGGAGATCCGGCAGTTGGAAGACGCAAGCGCAGCTGCGCTTCGGCAGCTCTGGACTGAAGTCAGAGGTGTCGCGCCGCCCAAGACCTTTACCGCCCGCCTAATGCGGCTGGCGTTGGCCTGGCAGGAACAGGCAGGAAGGAATGGTTCGGAACCTGCCAAGGCACACCGTGACTGGAACCGGATCATCAAGGAAAGAGCTGCTGGCGGGGCCAGGGGCGCGGCCGGAAAGAATTCAGCTCCGATTGTCCTCGATGGCACCCGCCTTCTGAAAGACTGGGGCGGGGCGACCCACGAGGTGCTGGTGACCGAGGAAGGTGCCATCTGGAATGGCCAACGCTATTCGTCACTGTCAGCTGTGGCGCGAGCGATGACCGGGACGAACAGGAACGGACCAAAGTTCTTTGGGCTGCGAAATGGCGGCAATCAATGATCCGTCAGCGCTGCGCAATTTACACCCGCAAATCGACGGAGGAGGGGCTGGAACAGGACTTCAACTCGCTGGACGCACAGCGTGAAGCCTGTGCGGCCTACATCCTGAGTCAGAAGCACGAAGGCTGGGCGGAACTTTCTGACCGCTACGATGATGGTGGTTTCTCTGGCGGGTCGATGGAGCGCCCCGGCCTCAAGCAATTGTTGGAGGATGTGCGTGGCGGCCGCATTGATGTCATTGTCGTCTACAAGGTGGATCGCCTGACGCGGTCGCTGGCCGACTTTGCGAAGATGGTGGATGTATTCGACGGGGCAGGGGTGTCGTTTGTGTCGGTCACGCAGGCCTTCAACACGACATCGTCAATGGGGCGCCTGACCCTGAATGTGCTGTTATCCTTTGCCCAATTCGAACGCGAGGTGACCGCCGAGCGCATTCGAGACAAGGTTGCCGCCTCAAAACGGAAGGGCATGTGGATGGGGGGTGCCGTACCCATGGGGTACGACGCCAAAGACAGGGCATTGGTTGTGAACCCAGACGAAGCCGCCGCGATCCGAACAATCTTCGCTGAATATCTGGAAACGGGATCGGTGCGGCAATTGACGGTTCGGCTGAAGGAACAGGGTGTTGTTAGCAAACAGAGAACCAATCGATACGGGCGGGTTAGTGGTGGTAAAGCCTTCTCTCGCGGTGCTCTCTACAACATCCTGAGCAACCCGATCTACATTGGCAAGATTCGTCATAAGGAGGAGATACACGAAGGCCTACACGTCGCGATTATCGATGACATGATCTGGCAATCGGTTCAGGCACAGTTGGCGGACCATGGTGGCAAGAAGATAAAAACCTCCCGGCGACCGACCAAGCGTCTTCTGAACGGTGTATTGTTCGATTCCGGGGGACGAGCGATGTGTACGACCTACGCAAGCAAGTCCGTGAAACGGGGCGGCACGACACAGACAAAGCGCTATTGGTATTACACATCAAAAGCCTCACGCGCAGAGGAAAAAGGGAACGTCGAACGCTTGCCCGCCAAAGAGATCGAGCGTCTGGTCGTAAACAGCCTCAAAGACCGCCTAAACGATGAGACCTGGCTGGCGGATCAGGCGGGAGGGACTGAGGCACGCGCCTCCAAGATCGCCGACATATTGAAGGCAGCGGATGCATGGCGCCAAGAGATAGCTTCATGCAGCAACAACCCGACTTCTGCAAATCTTGGCGGCTTGATAAATCGGATTGATGCCCAAGAGGACCGGTTGTGCATTCAGATCGATTTCCACGCGGGTTTGGACGAGGTGGTATCTTGCCAGCCAGCTGCCTACCTTATCTCTCGAACGCTTGGAGATGTACAGGGAATGGTCTTGGCCACCCGCAGCCATGAACGTTTTCTGGGAGAAGAGGAGCGCGAGGCTGCCTTTGTCGAAGCATTGGGCGCGCAGCGCCCGGGATTACAGGTCCTTGCTGTCCAGGGTGGAAGCGGAGTGGACTTCAAAACGTCTAGGCTGTTGGCAAATTCCATCTGCGACATTCACGATCTACGCGCGATCTATTCAATGGGCGGCGGCAATCGATCGATCCTACAAACACTAGAGGAAAACCGGCTTCGGGCCGAGGTCTTCGTGGCTCACGATCTTGATCGGGAGAACAGAGAGCTGATTCTGGACCGGCACATCGACTTCGTCCTGCATCACGATTTGCAACTGGACGTACGGAACTTGTTCAACACTTTCCTAGCTTATCATGGGCTGTCCAGCGGTCCTATGGAGGCACCGGTCTCTACTGTTCAGGTGCTGACACCGGAGAATATCCCACGTTGAGGTTCATCTAGTCAGGGCCGCGCTTTCATCGTGAAAAGCAGACACTGCCGCTTTCTTTAGCAGCGTCCGCTACGTTGCGCACAGCTGCCGATGGTGAATGGTGCGGCTGACGACCGGCTTGA
>CAYFXM010000261.1:0-3730 GCA_964346965.1 uncultured Actibacterium sp.
AGAGATGCCGGCGAGTTTGTCCGATACTTTCATGAACGCCTCCTCTGTGTTCACTTTTGCCTATTATTGAGACTTGCGGTATCATTTTTAATCAATTAGTGATGATGTGGCAAGCAAAACTTGACCCAGATCAAAATCGCTTTCTCGGAGGACTAAAAAATGCAGTCAAATCAAGCTGATTACATTGTTGTCGGTGGCGGCTCGGCAGGCTGCGTTCTTGCGAATCGCCTCAGCAAGGACCCCTCGAATAGGGTGATTCTGCTGGAGGCCGGACCCAAGGATTGGAACCCTTGGATCCACATTCCGGTTGGCTATTTCAAAACCATGCACAACCCGTCGGTGGACTGGTGCTACCGCACCGAACCCGATCCGGGACTCAACGGTCGCTCGATTGATTGGCCCCGGGGTAAAGTGCTGGGCGGCTCGTCTTCTTTGAACGGCCTCCTCTACGTGCGCGGGCAGGCAGAAGACTATGACCGCTGGCGCCAGATGGGCAACGAAGGATGGGGCTGGGACGACGTCCTGCCCCTGTTCAAACGGTCCGAAGACCAAGAACGTGGCGCGGATGGTTTTCACAATACGGGCGGCGAGTTGAGCGTGTCGAACATGCGTCTGCAACGCCCGATCTGTGACGCCTGGGTCGCGGCCGCGCAGGAGGCCGGCTATCCGTTCAACCCCGACTACAACGGTGAGAATCAAGAAGGTGTGGGCTATTTCCAGCTGACCACGCGCAACGGGCGCCGGTGCAGCTCTGCCGTGGCCTTCCTGAAGCCCGCGCGTAGTCGCGATAACCTGCAGATCATCACCAATGCGATGGTGAAGCGAATCGTTATCGAGGACGGCCGCGCGACCGGGGTTATGTATCTGGATAAATCGGGTCGCGAACAAACTGTTCACTGCAACCGGGAGATCGTCCTGTCTTCGGGAGCACTTGGCTCGCCGCACATCCTGATGATGTCGGGCATTGGCGAAGCCGCCCATCTCAAGGAAAACGGCATCGACGTTGTCGCCGACCTGCCAGCCGTGGGCAAGAACATGCAGGACCATTTGCAGGCGCGGCTTGTGTTTAAGTGCAACGAACCCACACTGAACGATGAGGTGCGCAGCCTGTTCAACCAAGCTAGGATCGCCGCTAAATACGCGCTGTTCCGCGCGGGTCCAATGACAATGGCCGCCAGCCTAGCCGTCGGATTTATGAAGACCGGCCCGCATGTGGACACACCGGATATCCAATTCCATGTACAGCCTTGGTCTGCGGACAGCCCCGGCGAAGGCGTTCACCCGTTCTCTGCTTTCACCATGTCTGTTTGCCAGTTGCGCCCGGAAAGCCGGGGCGAGCTTCGGCTTGACGGTCCTGATCCGCGCAAGCGTATCAAGATTCACCCCAACTATCTGTCGACCGAGTTGGATTGCCGGACCATCGTCGAAGGCGTCAAGATCGCACGAAAGATCGCTCGCCACGCACCTTTGGCGTCGAAGATTTCTGAAGAATTCCGCCCAACCAAGGATCTCGACATTGAGGATTATGAAGGCACGCTCGACTGGGCGCGCAGCAATTCGTCTTCGATCTATCACCCGACGGGGACCTGCAAGATGGGACAAGGGCCGGATACGGTGGTCGATTTCCGGTTACGCGTACATGGGATTCAGGGGCTGCGTGTCGCAGACTGTGCGATTATGCCCGAGATCGTAAGTGGCAATACCAACGCCCCTGCCATCATGATCGGCGAAAAGGCCAGCGACCTCATCCTCGAGGATCAGCGTGGTTAACCCAAAACCAATAGCCAACGCCGTTTTTACAGGAATTGTCGAAAAACCGGCGGCTAGCACCGCAAGAAATCAATCTGGCCTTATTCACTTTGTGGATCTGGCCCTAATCCTACCCTAGCGGGTGGGAATACAACGCAGATAACCCAAGCTTCCCGGAACCGGGGGCGGATAGTTTCAGGAGACCGTGCGATGAAGATGACGACTGAAGAAGCTTTTGTGAAAGTGCTGCAGATGCATGGGATTGATAATGCCTTTGGGATTATCGGTTCTGCGATGATGCCGATCTCGGATCTGTTTCCGGCCGCGGGCATCAAGTTCTTTGACTGCGCCCATGAATGTAATGCCGGCATGATGGCCGACGGCTTCACCCGCGCCTCGGGCCGGATGTCGATGATGGTGGCCCAGAACGGGCCGGGGATCACCTCGCTGGTGACGCCGATCAAGACCGCCTATTGGAACCACACACCGCTTCTGGTGGTGACCCCGCAGGCGGCCAACAAGACCATGGGTCAGGGCGGCTTCCAGGAAGTCGAACAGATGGCGCTCTTGGAAGACATGGTGGCCTATCAGGAAGAGGTCCGCGACCCGTCCCGTATGGCCGAGGTCCTGAACCGGGTGATCCTGCAGGCCAAGCGCGCCAGCGCCCCGGCCCAGATCAACATCCCGCGCGACTACTGGACGCAAGTCATCGACATCGACCTGCCCGCCGTGGTCGAGTTCGAACGTCCCTCGGGGGGCGAGACCGCCGTGTCTGAAGCCGCCAAGCTGCTGTCGGGCGCCAAGTTCCCGGTCATCCTGAACGGTGCCGGTGTGGTTCTGGGCGATGCGATTGGTGACTCTATGGCACTGGCCGAGCGTCTGGATGCGCCGGTTTGCGTCGGCTACCAGCACAATGACGCCTTCCCGGGCAGCCACCCTCTGTTCGCGGGTCCCCTGGGTTATAACGGCTCGAAAGCGGGCATGGAGTTGATCTCCAAGGCGGATGTCGTTCTGGCGCTTGGCACCCGACTGAACCCGTTCTCGACCCTGCCGGGCTATGGCATTGATTACTGGCCCAAGGATGCCAAGATCATCCAGGTCGATATCAACCCCGACCGTATCGGTCTGACCAAGCCGGTATCTGTCGGCATCGTCGGCGACGCCAAGAAAGTGGCGCAGGGTATCCTGTCGCAACTGTCCGATGGCGCCGGTGACGCAGGTCGTGACGACCGCAAGGCGACCATCGCCAAGACAAAGTCGGCCTGGGCGCAGGAACTGACCTCGATGGACCACGAGGACGACGATCCGGGCACCACCTGGAACGAGCGCGCCCGTGACCGCGAGCCGCAGAAGATGTCCCCGCGCATGGCCTGGCGCGCCATTCAGGCAGCCCTGCCGAAGGAGGCGATCATCTCGTCCGACATCGGCAACAACTGCGCGATCGGCAACGCCTATCCGACCTTCGAGGACAGCCGGAAGTACCTGGCCCCAGGCCTGTTCGGTCCCTGCGGTTACGGCTTCCCGGCCATCTGCGGCGCCAAGATCGCTTGCCCGGACACGCCTGTTGTGGGCTTTGCCGGGGACGGCGCCTTCGGTATCTCGATGAACGAGATGGTCTCTGTGAACCGCGACGACTGGCCGGCGATCACCATGGTGATTTTCCGCAACTACCAGTGGGGCGCGGAGAAGCGGAACACGACCCTGTGGTTCGATGACAACTTCGTTGGCACCGAACTGTCGCAGGAAGTGTCCTATGCCGGTATCGCCCGCGCCTGTGGCGTGGACGGCGTCGCCGTGACCTCGATGGACGAGCTGACCGACGAGCTGAACAAGGCCGTCAAGCGCCAGATGGACGAGGGTAAGACCACCTTCATCGAGATCCTCCTCAACCAGGAACTCGGCGAACCCTTCCGTCGTGACGCCATGAAAAAACCCGTCGCCGTCGCTGGTATCAACCGCGACGATATGCGGGCGCAAAAGG
>CAYFXM010000262.1:0-3669 GCA_964346965.1 uncultured Actibacterium sp.
CACTGGATTATTCGTGCCGCGTTTCATAGGCTGAATTCGCCTAAGAGGGAGCGCCACTTTGCGGCGGACACGCACGATATTTCTGTTTCTGTTGTTGGCCTGTGGTTTGGCGGCCTCAGCCGGTTGGTATGGATTCAGGCAAGAGTTAACTCGTCTATCCGAGATGGGGCAGTCAAACCTCTCGCTGGTCTCGGACCGGCTTCAGGGGCAATTGCAGCAGTATCGAGAGTTGGCGGTTTTGATGGCAGATCACCCCGATCTGTTAGAGGCGTTAGAGGAAGATTCACCAACTGAGTCTGTGGTGCCGCTTCTACAACGGGTAGCCGCGATGACTGGCTCTCTGGACGTGCATTTGTTGAACCGGGCTGGCCGAGTGTTGGTCAGCGCGAATACACCGATGGACCAGATTGTGTCGCGCGCCAGCAGTCCAGCTTTTCAGCGAGCAATCCAAGGAGCTTTGGGTGCTCATCATGAACAAATTGGCGGAGTTGCCGGGCGGATATTCACCTTTTCCGCGCCGATCTTTGGAAAGGACGAAAGGGTTGTCGGTGCTGTTGATGTGGACGTCAACATTCGGGCGATCGAGGCGCTTTGGGTTGGCGATCCTCAGGTGGTCTTCTTCACCGATGACGCTGGCGTTGTGTTTATCAGCAACCGAGCAGAGTTACGCTATAGGATTGAGCCGGGGCGAGAGATTGAGCCGGTTTTGGTCGAGCAGTATGGGTATCAGAAAGAGACCCTAAGATCGTTTTTCGATATCTCCGCACGAAGGTTTGGGGAAGACGAGGTCTGGAGCATCGATGGTGGGCCTTACATACCTGAAAAGGCGCTTCATCTGGAGGCATTCCTTCCCCAAGTTGATATGACTGGTCAGCTTTTGATGAGCGCGGCGCCAGCCTACCGCAACGCCCTGTTGCAGGCCGCTTTTGCCGGAGCGGTCGTGATGGTGTTCGGGGCAGTCTTGCTTGTTTTGTCCGAACGCCGACGGGCGTTAGGTGAAAAATTGGCTGTTGAAGAAGAAGCTAATGCTCAGCTGGAGCGACGCGTGGCGGCACGCACAAGAGCCCTTTCGGATGCTAACGCAGCCCTTCGTCACGAAGTTATTGAGCGCAAGGAGGCAGAGGCTGCGCTGCAACGTGCACAGGCGGATCTGGTCCAAGCCGGTAAACTCTCGGCTCTTGGGAAATTGTCTGCTGGTCTAAGCCATGAGTTGAACCAACCGCTCATGGCAATCCGGTCTTTTGCCGAAAACGGTGCGCTTTTCCTTGACCGGGGGGAAGACACACGCGCTGTCGAGAATTTTGACAAGATTTCCGAGCTTGGGCGCCGCATGGGGCGGATTATCAAAAACCTGCGTGCCTTTGCCCGGCAAGAGAGCGAGCCCATCGTGGATGTCGATCTTCTGGCGGTTGTCGATGCGGTCTTGGAAATTGCCACTCCGCAGGCGGTGCGAGAGGGCGCTTCTTTGGAATGGGATCGCCCAACGGGGCCGGTTTACGTTCGGGGTGGAGAAGTTCGGCTTCAACAAGTAGTTCTTAATCTCGTAACAAATGCGCTCGACGCGATGGAGGGCCTGGATGACAAGCGGGTTCTTATCGATGTCGAAAGGACAGAGGGCAAAGTCTGTTTGTCCGTACGGGATACCGGGCCAGGCATTGCGGAGCCGGAGAAGATTTTTGATCCGTTCTATACGACTAAGGAAGTCAGCCAATCGGAGGGTATGGGGCTGGGGCTGTCGATCTCGTACGGTCTTGTGCAATCCTTTGGCGGTGCAATTCAGGGATACAACCACCCCGACGGCGGGGCGGTGTTCAAGATCGAGCTGACCCCGGCCAGGGGGCAGGAGGCGGCATGACATCTAAGGTTCTATTGGTCGATGACGACCCGTCCGTAAGAGAGGCATTGGCCCAGACGCTTGAATTGGCCGACCTGACGCCGGTGCCCACCGGGTCGTATATCGAAGCCAAGGACCATATCGTCGTCGATTTTGACGGAATCATCGTTAGCGACATCCGCATGCCGGGGAAGGACGGGTTCGACATATTGGCATATGCACACCAAGTTGACGACGACCTGCCGGTCGTGCTGCTGACCGGAGAAGGTGACGTGCCGACGGCGGTTCGGGGAATCTCGGAGGGGGCGTTCGATTTCCTAGAGAAACCCTGTGCGCCGAAACAGTTTTTGACGATCGTCGAAAAGGCGCTTCGAACCCGCGCTTTGGTGTTGGAGAACCGACGACTGAAGCGACAGCTGGAACAGGGCGATGCCGCAGAGCGTTTGATTTTCGGTGAGTCGAAACTGGCCGAAGACTTGCGCGCGCGGGTACGGGCCGTGTCAAAGTCTTCGGCAGAGGTTCTTGTCACAGGCGCACCCGGTTCAGGGACTTCGAAGATCGCAGAGGTCATCCACTTGCTCTCGGCAGCGTCCATGCGGCCCTTCCAGAAGATTGCGGCGGCTTCGGCGACACCTGAGGCCCTGCAAACCGTGTTTGGTAAGGCCGAAGGCGGGACCATTTTTCTGGATGAAGTTGCAGCCCTCAGCCCATCCGCGCAATACGCGCTACTTGACCTGCTCGACAATCCCGCAGGGGAAAGGGTCGTGGCCGGAACCTACCGTGACCTGGCGGAATTGGTCGACACAGGCGACTTCAACGCTGATCTATTCTACAAGCTTGAAGTCATGCGGGTCCGCATCCCCTCGCTGAAAGAGCGGCCAGAGGACATCCCCGTTCTGTTCCGGCACTATGTTCACATCGCCTGCGAGCAGGCGGCGTTGCCCGTACCTGCGATTACACCCGACGTGATTTCGCGGCTGATGTCGCAGGATTGGCCCGGAAATGCTCGCGCGTTGATGAATGCAGCCATGCGGTTTGCAATGGGGCTGTCAGAGGCCGAAACTTCCGAGAGCCTTGGACTTGCTGAGCAGTTGGCGCAGGTTGAGCGGTCATTGCTGATCGATGCTTTACAGCGACATCACGGGCATGCCAGCGATGCTGCCCGAGCGTTAAAGCTGCCCCGCAAGACGTTTTACGACAAACTCACCAAGCACGGTATACGGGCCGAGGACTATCGGTAAATTTGGGCAGAGACTCAACCTGTGTGGATTTCCGCACATGTGCCTGTGATCACCGTGTGGGTTTCCGCGCAGTTCTAAAGTCGAATTTGACTGTCGGAAAAATTAATGCCAATTAATTACTTGGTATTAAACGATAAAATTTGATTTTCTTATTTTTTTAGCAAACCATTTGAACGGTTGTCTTCCCAAGGTCAGCATATCCGCAACGCAAAGGAGTGCGTTACGAAATCCAAGGACTCTGGGAGGCTCCAATGAAATTTCTCACCGCAACCGCTGTTGCTGTAGCTCTGACTGTCACCGCCGGTGCAGCATCCGCTGCCTGCGACGCTGGCGAAATGGTCATCAAGTTCAGCCATGTGACCAACACTGACAAACACCCTAAAGGCATCGCCGCCAGCCTCTTTGCTGAGCGCGTGAACACCGAGATGAACGGCACCGCCTGTGTTGAAGTTTATCCGAACTCGACCCTCTATAACGACGATCAGGTTCTGGAAGCGATGCTGCAAGGCGACGTTCAGATGGCTGCACCTTCGCTGTCGAAGTTCGAAACCTTCACCAAGAAATTCCGCATCTTCGACCTGCCGTTCATGTTCA
>CAYFXM010000263.1:0-3623 GCA_964346965.1 uncultured Actibacterium sp.
TGATCATGAACCGGCTGTATGGCTGGGAAGGCGGCGGCAACATGAGCTTTGGCGAATGGGCGACGCAGCTCGGTCGTGCGCTGAAATCCGGTTGGTATGCTTTCATCGTACCGGGGATCATCTTCTACGGAATTTTCTCGGGGCGCCTAACCCCGACTGAAGCTGGCGCCACCGCTGTGATCGTCACGATCATCATGGGCTTCATTTTGGGAACCCTAAAACTCAGCGACTTCCCGGCAATGCTGGTCAGCTCTGCCAAGGTCAACGGCGTTATTCTGCCAATTATTGCCTTCTCGCTGCCGCTGGCCCAAGCACTGGCCATTTTGGGTGTCCCGCAAGGCTTTGTTGCAGCCGCTACATCGGTCAGTGATGAACCTTGGGTTCTGATCATGATGATGGTGATGATCCTGATCGCAGCGGGCTGCGTGATGGAGACCACACCCAACATCGTCATTCTTGCGCCGATCCTGAAACCGCTCGCGGACAGCATCGGCATGAACGAGATTCAGTTCTGCATCATGATGATCACCGCGCTTGGCGTCGGTTTCATCACTCCGCCTCTGGGTCTCAACCTTTTCGTTGTCTCGGGACTTACGGGCGAGTCGATCCTGAAGATTGCTTACAGGGCCATCCCCTTCGTGCTCTTCATGCTGATTGTGACACTGTTCATCGCCTATGCCCCGACGATCTCCAACGTCCTTCTCCCCGACATCTACAAATAGGAACCGACCATGCCGAGAGAGTACCTAAAGAAAGCCACGCTGACCTCTAAGAGCGATGCCTCGGAAACCAAGAAAATCGTTCGCGACATCCTTGATGAAATCGAAGCGAGAGGTGACGAGGCAGCTTTGGCCTATGCCAAGAAGTTCGACAACTACGATGGTGAGATCCTCCTGACCCCAGAAACCATCGAAGCTGCCGCGGCGCTTGTCCCCGACAAGCTGAAGCGCGACATTCAGTTCAGCCACGCCAACGTGAAAAAATTCGCCGAGGCCCAGTTGAACACTGTCAGGGACTTCGAGGTCGAGGTCGTGCCAGGATTTACTGCGGGTCAGAAAGCAATCCCCGTGGATGCTGCGGGCTGCTATGTGCCGGGTGGGCGTTATAGCCACATCGCAAGCGCGATCATGACCGTCACTACCGCGAAAGTGGCAGGTTGCAAGCACATCGTGGCCTGCTCTCCGCCCCGCCCCGGTGTCGGCATTAACCCGGCCATCATCTATGCCGCGCATGTCTGTGGCGCGGATAAGATCATGGCCATGGGGGGCGTTCAGGGTGTCGCCGCGATGACCTTCGGCCTGTTTGGGCTGCCTAAGGCGAATATCCTTGTAGGCCCTGGAAACCAGTTTGTTGCCGAAGCCAAGCGGATGCTCTTTGGCCGCGTTGGCATCGACATGATCGCCGGGCCAACCGACAGCCTGATCCTTGCCGACAAGACCGCCGACCCAATGGTTGTGGCCGCAGACCTCGTGGGTCAGGCCGAGCATGGCTACAACTCGCCGGTTTGGCTGGTAACCGATGACCGCGATTTGGCGGGAGAGGTTATGCGCCTGGTTCCTGTTCTGATCGACGAACTGCCGGAAGTGAACCGCGACAACGCGACCGCGGCGTGGCGTGACTATGCCGAGGTCATCGTCTGCGCCGACCGTGAAGAGATGGCGACGACTTCGGACGACTATGCGCCGGAACACCTGACGGTTCAGGCCGAGGATCTGGACTGGTGGCTGGACCGCCTGTCTTGCTACGGCTCGTTGTTCCTTGGTGAAGAAACCACCGTGGCCTTTGGCGACAAGGCAGCAGGCACCAACCACGTGCTTCCGACCTCTGGAGCGGCCAGCTACACAGGTGGTCTGAGTGTCCACAAGTACATGAAGATCGTCACTTGGCAGCGCGCAACCCGCGAAGGGGCCAAACCCGTCGCTGAGGCGACAGCAAGGATCGCGCGTCTTGAAGGCATGGAAGGCCATGCCCGCACCGCAGACATTCGCTTGAAGAAGTACTTCCCCGACGAAGACTTCATCCTGTCTGCGGAGGTTTAGGCGTGTCGTCCCCCGATCTCTTCAGCGTAGAGGGCCATGTGGCCCTCGTCACTGGGGCCAGCTCTGGCCTCGGGCGGCATGCAGCCACCGTTCTGGCGCAGTCGGGAGCCAAGGTTGTGGGCGTAGCCCGCCGTGCCGAGGCCCTGGAAGACTGGGCCAGCGGCGTCGGAGACGCAGGTGCTGTAGTCGCGGGGGATGTAGCAGACCAAGCGACGTTGCCGGAATTGGTAGAGCGACTGACTGCACCGTTTGGGGCGCCCGACATTCTTATCCATGCCGCGGGATTGAACCCCCGTCTCCCGGCAGAAGACCTGACTCCCGACGTCTGGAACGCCACGTTGGCGGTGAACCTGTCGGCACCGTTCTTTCTGAGCCAGGCATTCGTACCGGCGATGCAGGCCAAGGGCTGGGGTCGGATCGTCAATTTTGCCTCTCTACAATCCTTTCGCGCGTTCCCCAATGGCCTCCCGTATGGCGCGGCAAAAGGGGGTGTTGCCCAGATGACCCGTGCCATGGCCGAGGCATGGTCATCCAGTGGCGTCACCGCCAATGCGATCGCCCCCGGCTTTTTCGAAACCGAGCTTACAGCGGCTGTTTTTGCGGACCCCGAACGAGCAGCCCGAAACGCATCCCAAACCTGCATTGGTCGAAACGGGGAACTTGATGATCTTGATGGCCCGTTACTGTTCCTGTGTTCCGAAGCCTCCCGCTACGTGACCGGTCAAATTCTGATGCTCGATGGGGGGTTCACAGCGAAATGAAAGCCCTCGTTTATACAGGATCGCAAACACTTGACTATCGCGATGTCGCCGAACCCAACCCAGGTGACGGGGAAGTTCTGATCCGCGTTGAAAGCGCCGGAATCTGCGGCTCTGACATGCATGCCTATCTTGGGCATGACGATCGCCGTCCTGCACCACTGATCCTTGGTCACGAAGCCGCGGGAATGATTGTTAGCGGGCTCCGGGAAGGTGAGCGCGTGACAATCAACCCGCTGGTCACCTGCGGTACCTGCCCAGCGTGCGTGTCGAAGCGAGACAACCTATGCCCTTCGCGGCAGATCATCTCCATGCCGCCGCGAGAAGGTGCCTTTGCTGATTATGTGGCTATGCCCGAGTCCAACTTAGTCACTGTCCCCGATCAATTCCCAATGGCAAAGGCTGCCTTGGCAGAGCCCATCGCCGTTAGCTGGCACGCAGCCCGTGTGGGGATGGAAGCCTTGCATCTGTCGGCGGAGCAACGCGCCATTGTGATTGGTGGCGGAGCCATCGGTTTGGCTGCCGCCCTCTCTCTGAAAGCAATGGGGATTGGGGATGTAGTGGTTGTCGAACCAAACGACACACGCCGAGCCTATCTGCAAGAAAATTGTGGGATGAAGGTGGCTAAGGAAGCCGAAGGCCAGTTCCCGCTTGTCGTCGATGCGGTGGGTTATTCCGCAACCCGCACAACGGCTTCAACTGTTGCCCTACCCGGTGGCGTGATCGTGCACATCGGACTGGGAGAAGATTCTGGCGGCTTGGATATCCGACGGATGACCCTTCAGGAAATCACCTTCATCGGCACCTACACCTACACCGCACAAGA
>CAYFXM010000264.1:0-3611 GCA_964346965.1 uncultured Actibacterium sp.
TCGGCCCGGCCCGCCAGACGCAGGGTGGCAATCGCCAAACGCTGTGCCCGCGCGCGCTCGGCCGGGGTCAGCCCTTCCATCGGACCATCTTTGCCCATCAGCTCGGCAATCAGCCAGCGCTCTTCGGTGACGGCATTGACCATCGCCCAGGCGGCGGCTCTTGCGCTGTCGATATCCTTGGCCATGGGACCGTCCTCACTTGCAGCTTTGGCCTAGGGGCGTATATCAAGTGGGATCGACCCACAAGGAGCGGCCCATGACTGACGATTCCAAACGCGAGCTTTCCGAAGTGGCCAAACGCGCGTTGGCCGAAGCCGAAGAGCGCCGTAAGAAGGCGAAAGAGCTGGAGCTGCCGACAGAGCTGGGTGGCCGCGACGGGCCAGAGCCCGTGCGCTATGGCGACTGGGAGAAGAAGGGCATCGCGGTCGATTTTTAAGGGTTGGCGGATTCGCATGACATCTGACCTCATCCAGCGCGTCAGCGATGCGGCCCAACGTCCGATTTGAGCCCGAGTGAGCACCCGGTCGGTGTGCCGTGAAGTCTATAATAAGAAGCTCTAGAGGTTGCGTTTGGTGGAAAATTCCCCAGCATGCTATACTTCGTTATTCACTCGGTTTGAGGAGGTTTAAATGAAGAAATTTATCATACTCACATCATTCAGCTCCATATTTGGACTTACCGCATGCGTAGGAGCTGATACGGATTTGGAACGTGCTGTCGTAGGTGCAGCAATCGGTTGCGCCGCCGGAGAAGTACTTGTCGACGGGCACTGTGTTGAAGGTGCCATCGTCGGAGCGGGTGTTGGAGTGTTGACCAACTAAAATGCTTAATGGAGCGCCTTTTGCATTTTAGGTGAATGGCCACTTTGTCCGCGCAGCGGTCATTGGACCAGAGGCGCCAAGCTATCAGACATCACAATCCAGAAGCCCTAATGACAAAGCCAGTGTAGAAACTTTGGCCCGTTCGGTGAGGGCTACAGACCCAACACATCCACCATGTCGTATTCGCCGGGCGACTTGTCCTGCCCCCACAGCGCCGCACGCAGGGCGCCGTTGGCGAAGACAGAGCGGTCCGAGGCGACGTGGCGCAGGGTGATGCGCTCGCCGGGACCGGCAAAGAGGACGTCGTGCTCGCCAATGATGTCGCCGCCACGGATGGCGTGGAAGCCGATATGGCCGCGCTGGCGGGCGCCGGTGATGCCGTCGCGGCCGCGGTCGGCGACCTCGTTCAGGTCAACACCCAGACCGTCAGCCGCAGCTTGACCCAGCATCAGGGCGGTGCCCGAGGGCGCGTCGACCTTGTGGTGGTGGTGGGACTCGATGACTTCGATGTCGTAGTCCATGCCCAGCGCCTCGGCCACTTTCTTGGTGAGCATGGTCAACAGGTTCACACCAAGGCTCATGTTGCCGGCGCGGACAATCACCGCGTGGCGCGCGGCGGGTTTCAGCTTGGCCAATTCCTCGTCGGTCATGCCGGTGGTCCCGATCACGTGGACCGCGCGGGCCTGTGCGGCGAGGGCTGCGAATTCCAGTGTCGCCGCCGGGGCGGTAAAGTCGATGACAGCTTGCGCCTTGGAGAACGCCTCGACCGCGTCGTCGGTGATGGCGACGCCCGCGTGACCAGCGCCAGCCGCTTCGCCCGCATCGCGACCGATCCAGTCGTGACCGGGACGTTCCAGCGCGCCAACCAGACGGGCCTTGTCGCTTTGCATCACGGTCTTGATCAGCATCTGGCCCATACGGCCCGAGGCCCCAGTAATCACAATACCCGGCAAGTCGGTCATTTCGCTCTCCATTTCTTTGAAGGTGGTATAGCGGCCAGCCCCGCCCTTGGCAAAGCGAAGCTGATCGCTTATCTGCGGCTCATGGCGAAGAACAAATTTCACGACGGGCCCGGCCCGTCGCAGCGGCAGCTGCGGGTAGGCGAGTTGATCCGGCGCACCTTGTCGGACGTGCTGATGCGTGGCGATGTGCATGACCCGGAACTGAACCGGATGTCGATTACCGTGGGCGAGGTCCGCACCTCGCCTGACCTCAAGGTTGCGACGGCCTTTGTGCTGCCGCTTGGCGGCAAAGGTGCGGACGAGGCGCTGGTGGCTCTGCGCCGCAACAAGGGCGAGCTGCGCAGGGCGGTCGGCAAGGCTGTGGCACTGAAGTTCTCACCCGATCTGCGGTTCCGGCTGGACGAGACCTTCGACCAGATGGACGAGACCCGCCGCCTGCTGTCGCAAGACGATGTGGTCCGCGATACCGAGGATAGGGATGATCCGGCTTAAGGCTGCGATCTTTGCCCTTCTGGCCTTGGCTGCACCAGCCAGGGCCGAGACCTGCGAGCAGGTCACCTTTGACAACTTACCTTTCACCGTCTGTACAGTGGACCCGGCGCAGGAAGAATTGCGCCTGTTTCTGCGCGATGACAGGGGCACGGTCTTTGGAAGTTTCCGCCGACTGGAGATGGCGCTGGAGGCCGAGGGCAAAACTCTGGGCGTCGCCATGAACGGCGGCATGTACCACCCGGACCGCAGACCGGTCGGCCACTATATCGAGAATGGTGAGGAGGCGATGTGGCTGGTCACCTCGGCGGGGCCGGGGAACTTCGGATTGCTGCCGAACGGGGTGTTGTGCCTGAATGACGAGCGGGCGGAGATTTTCGAGACTCTGACCTATCGTAACCAGAAACCCCAATGTCGTTATGCCACCCAATCGGGACCTATGCTGGTGATCGACGGAATGTTGCACCCAAGGTTTCTGGCGAAGAGTACGTCTTTGTTCATTCGAAACGGGGTCGGTATCGGCGCCAGTGGGACGGTATATCTGGCGATCTCGGACGCGCCGGTGACATTCGACCAGTTCGGGCGGCTGTTTCGCGACAAGTTGCAGACACCGAACGCCCTCTATCTGGACGGCAATATCTCGAAGCTGCACGCCCCGGCACTCGGGCGCTCGGACGGTGGCCTGCCAATGGGACCGATCCTAGGCACCGTCGTGCCGCTTGACGATCAAACCCCGACGCAGTAGCACCGCGCGCCTGCAAGTATTCAAAGGGGAACGCCCGTGGGACGCAGCCGCAAGGGACGCGACATTTCAGGTTGGATGGTGGTGGACAAACCCGCCGGGATCAGCTCGAACGCCGTGGTGAATAAGGTGCGCTGGGCACTGTCCGCGAAGAAAGCGGGCCACGCGGGCACCTTGGACCCCGAGGCCACCGGCGTTCTGGCCGTGGCCGTCGGCGAGGCAACCAAGACCGTGCCCTTCGTGACCGACGCATTGAAAGCCTATCGGTTCACCGTACGTCTGGGCCAAGCGACCAACACGGACGATCAGGAAGGCGAGGTGATCGCGGAAAGCGATGCCCGCCCTTCGGATGACGAGATCCGCGCCGCCCTGCCCCAGTTCGAAGGCGACATCATGCAGGTCCCGCCGAAGTTCTCGGCCGTGAAGATAGACGGCGAGCGCGCCTATAAGCTGGCCCGCGATGACGAAGATTTCGAGATCGCAGCCCGTCCGCTTTATGTCGAAAGCCTGACCATGATCGCGCGCGAAGACGCCGAGCATGTCACGCTGGAGATGGTCTGTGGCAAGGGCGGCTATGTCCGCGCCATCGCCCGCGAT
>CAYFXM010000265.1:0-3571 GCA_964346965.1 uncultured Actibacterium sp.
GGCGGCCCCGGCCGCGCCGGCGGTGGTGAAGAAATGGGCGGCGTGCGTGGCGTGAAACACTACATGCAACGGACCGCAATTCAGGGCTCGCCCGAAATTCTGTCCGCGATTGGCGAGAAATGGGTGCCCGGCGCTGTAGAGATCGAGGGCTTGGCCCACCCGTTCACCCGCCGCTATCATGATCTGCAAATCGGCGAAACGCTCTACACCGAACCGCGCACCGTCACGATGGAAGACATCGAGCACTTCGCTCATTTCACCGGCGACACCTTCTATGCCCACATGGATCAAGCCGCGGCAGAGCGGAACCCGTTCTTCCCGGGTCGCGTCGCACATGGCTATCTTCTGTTGTCCTTCGCAGCGGGTCTGTTCGTGGAGCCGAACGAAGGCCCCGTTCTTGCCAACACCGGCCTTGATGATCTGCGTTTTATGAAACCAGTTGAGGCTGGCGACACCATCAAGGTCCGGCTGACCGTCAAGAAGAAGACCAAACGAAACGACGAATATGGCGAGGTCCGCTGGCACGTGACGCTGACCAATCAGGATGACGAGTTGGTGGCGGAGTACGAATTGCTGACCATGGTGGCCTACTAGAGCAACCGGGCCGGATGGCAATTCCCTCGGGCCTGACTATACTTGTGTCATGGAAGACAAGCTCCCGGATTGGTTCGAAAATTCCGTTAATC
The DNA here is from genome assembly GCA_964346965.1 of uncultured Actibacterium sp. Classification (GTDB taxonomy): domain Bacteria; phylum Pseudomonadota; class Alphaproteobacteria; order Rhodobacterales; family Rhodobacteraceae; genus Actibacterium_B. The sequence goes on from CAYFXM010000265.1 coordinate 687, forward strand.
GGCTCACGGCTACGGGCACGCAACGGGTGTGGTCCGTTCTGGTGACGATCTTTGGTGATCTAGCGCAGGACAAGGACGATCAGATCAGCGGGACCTTGATTACCCGCCTGACAAGCCTTGCCGGGATCAAGGCCGAAGCGACACGTGTCGCCTTGCATCGGCTGCGAAAGGACGGTTGGATTGAAAGTGAGCGATCGGGACGCAACAGTTCTCATCGTCTGACCGAGTTTGGTCGCTCGCAAAGTGCCACCGCTGCGCCGCGCATCTACGCCCGACGGTCGATCCAGCCGGAGATCTGGCATTTGGTGGCCGCCGACAGCGCCGAGGTCTCACGCCAGGAACTGGCCGACTTGATGCTGACCGGCGATTATATTTCGCTCAATAGCTCCACCGCTATTGCTCCCGGCGCTGCACCAGATGGGATCGAGGAACTTCTGGTGATGCAAAGCCCCGATGTTATCGTTCCTGGCTGGCTAAAGCACCGCTGCGGATCTGCGCCACTTGAAGAGGCCTATCGCGGCCTGCACGATACCCTTCACACGGTCCAGAACCTGCTGCCTCCCGAAGGTGTATCTTCCCCGCTTCATGCGGCAGTGCTGCGGGTGCTCGTTGTGCACACCTGGCGTCGTATTATCCTCCGGCATCCTGAACTGCCGGAAGGGTTCTACCCTGATGGCTGGATTGGCATTGCCTGCCGCGATACGGTGCACCAGGTGCTCGATGCGCTGCCGCGCGCCGCGCTGGGTGATCTGGAACAGGCGGTATAATCGATTTCGAGCCGTGTTGAGACGTGTAACAGAGCTCACAACCTCTGTTATCACGCTGGTTTTCGGGCCGTTTGGCCGACAGATGGTTGAAACAAAACCCGTTGTCCTGCGTTGCTTTTTCTTACAACGACCGATCGGTCCCCCTTGTTTCCAAGCCTTTTTCCCAAGCGATCGCCTCACATCCGTTCACGCGGCTGCGAGACACGCTGTCGTGAGTGGGTTGAGGCCGGAGGGCGTGGTTAGGTTTGCTCAGCCGCCAGATGCAAAGCGGCACGAGTTTAAAACCGAGACCAGAAGGAAACCCTTATGTCCAACAAGACCACTACGATCGCCCTTGCTGTCGCCGTCGCTTCGACCGTTGTAGGCCACGCCACCACCGCTACCGCTCAGGCAAACGAGAAGTGCTTTGGCGTTTCACTTGCCGGTGAAAACGACTGCGCCGCCGGTCCCGGCACCACTTGTGCGGGCACCTCGACCGTCGACTATCAGGGCAATGCATGGACACTGGTTCCGGCTGGCACCTGTGCCGAGATCGAGCTTCCTGACATGGCCGATGGTTCCTCCCGGATGGGTTCGCTGGAAGCGCTTGACCGCGATCTGCCGGCATAAACAACCGCTTGGCAGGGCATGCCGTGCCCTGCCGATTTCCGACAATGGGACCTCTCATACTTCAGGCAGACCACCATGTTTGACCCTTTTCTCGATCCACTCCCTGCGCGGCCCGGTGTTGGCTACAAGCCTCAGCATTTCAGTGACATCATGCGTGATCCTGCGCCCGTTGCATGGTTGGAGATTCATGCCGAGAATTACATGGGCCAAGGCGGTCGCCCGCTTGCACAGTTGCGGCATCTGGCCGAGCGCTTTCCCATTTCGGTGCACGGCGTGGGCCTGTCGATCGGCGGGGAAGGTCCTTTGGACCCCGACCACTTGGAACGACTGCGCAGACTGTGTGACACAATCAATCCGGCCAGCTTTTCGGAGCACCTGGCGTGGTCCACGCATGGAGCCGAATTTTTCAACGATCTTCTGCCGCTTCCCTATACGGCCGACACGCTGACCCGCGTCGCCGACCATATTGACGAGCTGCAAAACGTTTTGGGTCGGGAAATGTTGCTGGAGAACCCCTCCAGCTATCTGGCCTTTGCGGAAAGCACCTATTCCGAGGTGGATTTCCTGACCGAGGTGTCGCGCCGCTCCGGATGTGGGCTGCTTCTGGATGTGAACAACGTCTTTGTGTCCGCCACAAATCTGCAAGTTCGCCCGCAGGATTACATCAATGCCTTCCCGATGGAGAAGGTCGGTGAAATCCATCTTGGCGGTCACGATGAGGACGAAGACGACCACGGTGCCCCTTTGCTCATCGACAGCCACGGCCGAGAGATCGCGGACCCGGTCTGGGCGCTGCTTGATCTGACATTGGAGCGCGCCGGCCCGAAACCCTTGCTTATCGAGTGGGACACTGATGTCCCCGACTGGCCGGTTCTGGCCGCTGAAGCCAGCCGTGCCGCCGCCGCGTTGGAGAAGGTTGCACAATGACGCCAGAGGTTACCCAGTCCGCCTTTCGGGCTGCTATGCTTAACGCGGATTGCCCAGCCCCAAAGGGGCTTGTCGGACCCAACGGTCAACCTGCAGGCAAGCGGTTCGACGTTTATCGTAACAATGTCGCCGTCAGTTTGACCGAGGCGCTGATGACCGCCTTTCCCGTCATTCTCAAACTGGTCGGCGAGGAGTTTTTTCGCGCCATGGCGGGGGTATACCTGCGCACGCACCCACCCGTCTCCCCCCTGATGATGCACTACGGTCAACACATGCCGGACTTTCTGCAGACGTTCGAACCGGTCCGGCACATAGGTTATCTGCCTGACATGGCGCGTTTGGAATTGGCGCGTCGCAGGGCCTATCACGCGGCGGATGCGCAGCCTATCAGCGCATCGGAGTTCCAATCCCTGACGTCCGAAGAGATCGCAGGTCTGCCCTTGGCGTTGGCGCCTTGCGTCCGGGTGATCAAGAGCGACTGGCCCTTATACGACATCTGGAGGATGAACACAGAAGACGCTGCGACACTCCCCGGCAAAGGCCCGCAACATATCCTGATTTCCCGACCTGAATTTGACCCGG
>CAYFXM010000266.1:0-1249 GCA_964346965.1 uncultured Actibacterium sp.
TGGCTTCTTCGAAACTTAGAACGGGGGCTTCCCCGCGGGTGGATACATAGCGCATATCGCCGCCTGTCTTTTTCACGTTTTTTGCCTGATACGCCACAGCAGCAGCATTGTCATCCCCAGCCAGACAACGGCGAGGCTATACCAAGTGATTGCGTATTGCAGATGGTCATTCGGGATACCAGCCGTATCGACCGGCAATGGGGAAATCGGAGTGTCGTCGAAAGAGGTCTCACGCGCGACGACGAGCACCGGATTTGTGCCCAATTCAGCAGAAAGCGAGGCAATATCTCGTGAGAACCACAGGCGTTTGCCCATAACCGGATTGGGTGTCGAGCTGTTGGTGTCATCCGGCCAATGCAGGTTGCCGGTCACGGTTATTTCGCCAGCAGGAGCTGTTGGAATCGGTTGGTCAATCTTGATGAACCCCCGGTCCAGAAGAACGGTTTTTTCCCCGATCGTCAGAGGACTGATTATCAAATAGCCCGCACCCACCAGTTTCTTACTAACCAGCACACGGATGTAATCCTCTCCGATCTGTCCGGTCGCAGTTACGGGCATGAACAGATCCCGCTCTTTTTGCGGTTCGGTTGGCAGCGCCTCAGCCGGTGCATGGATGCGTGCCTCAATGGCCGCCAACACGCCCTCTTTCCACTCCAGGCGCTTCATCTGCCACGTGCCAAGGCCGACAAGGATTGCCGCCCCGACAAGGCCAAACAGAAGTGGCAGGATCATGCGTCGGGTCATACCGTCCCTCGATCAAAGAAAAACGCGAGGGTTTCCCCTCGCGCCTTTGGTGATTGGTTTTTGGCCAGATGTCCAGCCGAGCCGCGTTAGCCGCCCCAGACGTAGATTGCCGCAAAGAGGAACAGCCAGACAACGTCAACGAAGTGCCAGTACCAAGCAGCAGCCTCGAAGCCGACGTGCTTTTCCTGTGTGAAGTCGCCAGCCATCAGGCGTAGCAGGCAGACGAACAGGAAGATGGTGCCGACGATAACGTGGAAGCCGTGGAAGCCGGTCGCCATGAAGAAGGTGGCGCCGTAGATGTTGCCCGAGAAGCCGAAGGCGGCGTGGCTGTATTCGTAGGCCTGGAAGACGGTGAAGATTGCGCCCAGTGCGATCGACAGGATCAGCATGTTCTTCATGGTCTTGCGGTCGTTGTCATGAACCAGAGCGTGGTGCGCCCAAGTACAGGCTGCGCCCGAGCACAACAGGATCAGGGTGTTGATCAGCGGCAGGTGCCAGGGATCGA
>CAYFXM010000266.1:1259-3555 GCA_964346965.1 uncultured Actibacterium sp.
GGGTACATGGCGTGCTTGAAGAAGGTCCAGAACCATGCCGAGAAGAACATAACCTCGGACATGATGAACAGGATGAAGCCATAGCGCAGGCCGATGCGGACAACCGGGGTATGGTCGCCAACGCGGCTTTCCCGTACGACGTCCGACCACCAGGCGAACATGACGTACAGAACCATGGCAAAGCCAATCAGGAAGCCCCAGGGGCCATTGTCGTGCATCCACAGCACGGCACCGAACAGCATGATAAAGCCGCCCAATGCGCCGAGCAGAGGCCAGATCGACGGTGGCAGAATGTGATAGTCGTGGTTTTTCTCATGCGCCATTATTTCGGGTCCCTCGCCTGAGACGTTAGTTAACGTTCGTTGATTTATCCGAGGTCAGGCTAACCTGCGCCTCGGGAAGTTCGGTTTCGTGGAAGGTATAGCTCAACGTGATCCGATGCACGTACTTTGCGTCACGATCTTCCACAATTTCGGGATCGACATAGAAAGTCACCGGCATTTGGACGCGCTCGCCCGGTTGCAGGACCTGCAGTTCGAAACAGAAACAGTCAATTTTGGTAAAGAAGCCACCCGCCTCATAGGGGGCGACATTGTAGCTGGCGGTCCCGGCAACGGGCCGGTCGGTCGGGTTGTAAGCTTCATAGAAAGCCAAACCGGTTTCGCCGATCTTCAGTTCCATCTGGCGGACGACGGGTTTGAATTCCCAGGGGAAGTCCCGTTCTTTCGACGCGTCAAAACGCACCGTGATTGTCTGATCCAGCACCTCACCCGCACCTGCTTCGGCTACAGCTGTTGTACCACCGAAGCCGGTCACCCGGCAGAACCAGTTGTAGAATGGCACTGACGCCCAAGCCAACGCGCCCATCACTAGGACTACACTCAGAAGCTGGATGACGGTTTTGCGTTGCCCGGTCACTTCGCGACCTCCGCAACGGGTGCCTCAGCTTCGCCAGTCTGCGAAACTTTGACGATTGTCAGCACGAAGACCAAAGCCACGAAACCCACCAGAACACCACCCAGGCCGATATTGCGGCCCAGACGACGCTTGTGCAGTTCGTGATCCTCTTTAAACGCCATCACCAGCCTCCAAGGCCAAAGCTCTTCAGACCGGATTCGGCCAGAAGCGCGGTGAAATGGGCGAAAAGGTAGATCAGCGAGAAGCCGAAGAACTTCTTCTCGGCTCGGTATTTGTCCGCCTCGGCCATGTCTTCGTCGCGGCGCCACAGGCCAATCGCGCCTTTGACGAACAGGACGTTCAGGATCACGGCAGCAGTCATGTAAACCGGGCCACCGATCGAGGTCGCACCCAGAGCCAGCGCGAACGGGGCCAGCAGCAGCGTGTAAACCAGAATATGATTGCGGGTCACCTTGCGACCGTGGGTCACGGTCAGCATCGGCACGCCAGCTTCCTTGTAGTCAGACTTCATGAACAGCGCCAAGGCCCAGAAATGGGGCGGCGTCCACATGAAGATCAGCATGAACATCAGGATGCTTTCGATCCCAATGCCACCGGTCGCAACCGCCCAACCGATCATCGGAGGAAACGCACCCGCCGCGCCACCGATCACGATGTTCTGCGGGGTCGAGCGTTTCAGCCACATCGTATAGACGACAGCGTAGAAGAAAATGGTGAAGGCCAGGAAACCTGCGGCAAACCAGTTTGCCGCCAGACCCAACATGACAACCGAGAAGCCCGAGAGCGCTAGACCAAAGCCAAGCGCCTCTTGCGGAGAGACCTTGCCCGCAGGGATCGGGCGTCCTTTGGTCCGCTTCATCACGGCGTCGATATCTGCATCCCACCACATGTTCAACGCGCCCGAAGCCCCACCGCCGATGGCGATGAACAGGACAGAGCAGAACACGACGAAGGGGTGCACAGCCACTGGCGCGACGAGCAGGCCGACCAGCGCCGTAAAGACGACAAGCGACATCACGCGCGGCTTCAGCAGCGCAACGTAATCGCCAAAGCCCGCTTCGGGGCTTTGGTCAAATACGGATGTTGTAGTGTCGCTCATCAGTTTGTCCGATCAGACGGTCTTATTTCGACGCGACGGTCAGCTCACGCGGCTTGCCCGCGTATTCTTCGATCGCACCGTCCAGCCATTTCTCGTAGTCGGCCTGCGAGACAGCTTTGACAGTGATCGGCATATAGGAGTGATCCTTGCCGCAAAGCTCGGAGCACTGACCGTAGTAGACGCCTTCCATGCCTTCGTCGACTTCAAACCACAGCTCTGCAAGGCGGCCGGGAACACCGTCCTGCTTCACGCCGAAGGCCGGGATGGTCCAGGCGTGGA
>CAYFXM010000267.1:0-3512 GCA_964346965.1 uncultured Actibacterium sp.
CCAATCAGCAGGCAAGAATTCTGCAGCTGATCTGCGAGGGCAAGCTGAACAAGCAAATCGCCTATGACCTGTCAATCGCCGAGACCACGGTCAAGGCGCATGTCACCGCGATCATGCGCAAGCTGGGCGTCCAGAGCCGAACGCAGGCGGTGTTGATTGCCAAGGACGCCAGTTTTCAGACGATGTTAACTTCGGGCGCGAGCGAGCACTGATAGCCTATTCCGCCGCGCGCGGCCCCGACAGTTCCGCGACTGCCTGAAATTGCGATAAAAAGACCTGGCCGGTCATTTCTTCGAGGAAATGTGACCGCTCCAGCCGATCCATCACCGGTCCTTTGACCTCGGACAGGTGCAGGGAGACGCCCATCTCGTTCAGGCGCTCATTGATCGCTTCGAGGCTCTCCAGCGCGCTGAGATCGATAAAGTTCACCGCCGGGCACATCAGCACAACGTGTTGTAATCCCCGATCGTCGGCAACGCGGTTGAGGATGTAGTCCTCCAGATACCGCGCATTGGCGAAATACAGGCTTTCATCCACGCGAATGGTCAGGATGCTCGGAACCGTGTGCACCTCGTGGCGCAGGATATTGCGGAAATGTTCGGTACCAGCGACCAGACCGACCTCGGCAATATGCGGTTTCGAAGTACGGTACAGGTACAGGGCGACGGACAGCAGAACGCCGGCGGAAACCCCGACTTCAACGCCCATACCAAGGGTCAAAAGGATCGTCGCCAAAACGGCCATGAAATCGGCCTTGGAGTAGTTCCAGCTTTGCTTCAGCACGCCGAAGTCTACGAGGCTAAGAACGGCCACGATGATCGTTGCCGCCAGCGTCGCCTTGGGCAGGAAAAAGACCAGCGGGGTCAGGGCAACAGCTGCAATCGCCAGACCGACAGCGGTGAATGCTCCCGCAGCCGGTGTTTCTGCTCCTGCGTCGAAATTAACAACCGAACGAGCGAAGCCCCCGGTTACTGGATAACCACCCGTAAAAGCTGCACCCACATTCGCTGCGCCTAGACCGATCAGTTCTTGGTCCGGATCGATACGCTGGCGTTTCTTGGCGGCGAGGGTTTGGGCGACTGAGATCGACTCGACGAAACCGATAACCGAAATCAGGAGTGCGGGAACTGCCAGGTCGCGTAGCAGTTCAGGCGAGAAGGAAGGCATGGTCAGCGGCGGCAGGCTTTGCGGAACCGCGCCCACGATTTTGACACCCTGATCGGCAAGGCCGAAGGCCCAGACCGATAGAGTGGTTACAACAACAGCCAATACCGGTCCCGCCTTTGTGGCCACTCCGGCCAGCATCTCGGACAGGCCCAGCTTGATCAGCAAAGGTTTCATGCCCTTGCGCACCCAGAACAGGAAGGCGGTCGCCGACGCGCCAATGACAAAGGTAACCCAGTTGATCTCGCCCAAATGCTCAAAGAGCGAAACCGCCAGTTCCAACAAGTTGTGGCCCGATGCATCGACGCCAAGGATATGCTTCAACTGGCTGGCAGCGATGATGATTCCCGAGGCCGTGATGAATCCCGCGATCACCGGATGGGACAGGAAATTCGCCAGAAAGCCCAGCTTGAACACGCCCATCACCAGCAAGATGGCCCCTGACATCAGCGCCAGCGTCAATGCGGCCAGTGCATAGCCGATTTCACCCTGCGCGGCGACCTCTCCCACGGCGGCGGCTGTCATCAGCGACACCACGGCCACAGGCCCAACAGCCAAGGCGCGGCTGGTGCCGAAGATCGCGTAGAGGATAATTGGAAGGATTGAGGCGTAGATACCCGCCTCGGGCGGCAACCCGGCCAAAAGCGCATAGGCCAACGACTGCGGGATGAGCATGATCGTTACGATCACAGCCGCAATCAGGTCGTTCGACAAGGCCTGTTTGTTATAGGTGCGACCCCAGTCAAGGATCGGCAGGTATCGCGTCAGCATGGCGGTCCGCCTTTGCAGAAATTAAGGAGACTGGCGGGGTTCCGCAGACCCCGCCAGCCAGGGGACCGGTCCGATAAGGGAGGTCGGACCGGGAACTGTATTAACCAACCGAAATCTTTTCGGGCTTGGCCATCCACTCTTTGCCGCGCAGCATCGCTTTCCAATAGATCGGCGGCAGCATCTTTTCCTTCAGGAACCACGCCATACGCGTCGGTTTGGTGCCGTCGACAAGAAACTTCGGGAAGCTTGGCTTCAGAGTTCCGCCATAGCCGAACTCTGCCAGCACGATCTTGCCGCGTTCCACGGTCAACGGGCAGGAGCCATAGCCGTCGTATTGCGCGACCGGCGACTTACCGTCGATGTCGGAAGCCACGTTTTCCGCCACGACCGGAGCCTGCACACGTGCCGCGGCAGCGGTCTTGGCGTTCGGCGCGTTCATCACGTCGCCCAGCGACCAGATGTTGTCGAAGGACTTGTGGCGCAGCGTGGCTTGGTCGACATCGACCCAGCCAGCGGCGTCCGCCAGCGGCGAGACGCGGATAAAGTCCGGTGCTATCTGCGGAGGGCAGACATGCATCATGTCGAATTCCATCTCGACGGTGGTAGGCTCTTCGTCTGGCTTGTTGACCGCGAAGGTCGCCCTTTTGGCCGGACCATCGACCGAGATCAGGTTGTGGAAGAAATTCAGCGTCGCGCCGTATTTCTGCACATAGCTCTCCAGTGCCGGGACATAGTCTTTCACCCCGAACAGCACGCCTCCGGCGTTGTTGAACTGGATATCGATGTTGTTCAGAACACCTGCGCGGTGCCATGCGTCGCCCGACAGGTACATCGCCTTCTGCGGTGCCCCCGCACATTTGATCGGCATCGGAGGCTGCGTGAAGATCGCTCGGCCCTGCTTCATCTCCTGCACCAGTTTCCAGGTGTAGGGCGCGAGGTCATAGCGGTAGTTCGAGGTCACCCCGTTGCGGCCAAGCGTTTCGACCAGCCCGTCAATCTTGTGCCAGTCCAGCTTGATACCGGGGCAGACGATCAGGCGGTCGTATTTCACGACGCGGCAGCCATCCAAAATGACGGCATTGTCCTGCGGCTCAAACGCGGCCACGGCCGATTTGATCCAATGAACTCCTTTCGGGATCAGCGAGCCCATGGTCTTGGCGGTTTGTTCCGGCTGGAAGATCCCGCCGCCCACCATGGTCCAGCCCGGCTGGTAGTAGTGGATGTCTGCCGGATCGATCAGCGCGATCTCTAGGTTGGGCTTCCGCATCTTCAGGCTGGAAGCGACCGAGATACCACCGGCACCCGCGCCAACAACCACAACGTCAAAGGACGCGTCGCCGCTGTCGGTCGGTGTCTTACCACCGTTCACGATCCGGCGCACAACGCCGCCCATGTCATAGCCCGCAGCCTTGGTCGCAGCGAGGATATCGGCCACAGTCTTCTCTTCCGCCATCGCCAGCGACCACAGCGTGGCCGAGCGCGTTCCCGTCCGGCAATAGGCCAGAACCGGACCGGGCAGGTCCTGCAACGCCGCGCCAAACATGGCCGCATCTTCGTCACCCACCTTACCCTGAGCA
>CAYFXM010000268.1:0-3503 GCA_964346965.1 uncultured Actibacterium sp.
TCCGCTTCGAAGCTGCCGTCGCTGGTGGCATTCCCGCAGTGAAAGCCCTGACCGAGGGCCTTGCGGGCAACCGTATCGACCGCGTCATCGGCGTCATGAACGGAACTTGCAACTATATCCTCACCCGTATGGAGAATGCCGAACTTCCCTATGAGGAGGTGTTCGAAGAGGCCAATCAGCTTGGCTATCTCGAGGCAGACCCGAACCTTGACGTCGGTGGCATCGACGCTGGCCACAAACTGGCGCTGCTGTCGTCGATCGCCTTCGGCACGCAGGTGGATTTCGATGGGGTCGAACTGGAAGGTATCGGCAGCATCACCATCGAGGATATCCACCATGCGGCCGACATGGGGTATCGCATCAAGCTTCTGGGTGTTGCGGAGCTGACAGGTCGCGGACTGGAGCAACGTATGAAACCTTGCCTCGTTCCGGCAAGCAGCCCGTTGGGCCAACTGGAAGGTGGCACCAATATGGTTGTGCTGATCGGCGATAGCGTCGGCCAGATCGTCTTGCGCGGTGCAGGCGCTGGTGAGGGCCCAACCGCGAGTGCCGTAATGTCGGACGTCATCGACATTGCCCGCCATACCCGGGTTTCGACCTTCGGTCAGCCCGCAACGACACTGAAGAAGGTACAGGCTGCTCACAGCATGGCAGCAGCGCCCTATTACCTGCGGTTCAAACTAGAGGACAAACCGGGCGCACTGGCCAAGGTGGCCGCGGTGCTGGGTGATTCAGGTATTTCGATCGATCGGATGCGCCAATATGGACACGACAACAGCTCGGCACCCGTCCTGATCGTCACTCACAAAATCACCCGCGACGCGCTGGACCATGCCCGCAACGGGTTTGCCGAAACCGGCGTCGTGGTTGGCGATCCCGTTGCGATCCGTATTGAAGAAGTTTGATCGGCTTGTGTCACACCCCGTTAACCGGCTAGGTGTAGGCGACGGGCGGAAACTAATTGCAGGAATACCAGATGACTAAAACCGTCGATTTCAATGACCGCATGCTGTCGCTTGGCCTGGCCCGGGTGTCGGAAGCAGCCGCCATGGCCTCGGCCAATCTGGTGGGTCGCGGCGATGAAAAGGCCGCCGACCAGGCCGCTGTCAACGCGATGCGCGACCAGTTGAACATGCTGGACATTCAGGGCGTTGTCGTTATCGGCGAAGGCGAGCGCGACGAAGCTCCGATGCTGTACATAGGCGAAGAAGTCGGCAGTGGGAGCGGCCCCGCCGTGGACATCGCACTGGACCCGCTGGAAGGCACCACGCTGACCGCCAAGGACATGCCCAACGCGTTGACCGTTATCGCGATGGCCCCACGCGGCACCCTGTTGCACGCTCCGGACGTCTATATGGATAAGTTGGCCGTCGGTCCGGGCTATCCCAAGGGCGTAGTCTCGCTGGAGATGAACGCCAAGGAACGCGTCGAAGCTCTGGCCGCCGCCAAAGGCTGTGACCCTGACGACATCACTGTCTGCATGCTTGAGCGTCCCCGCCACGAAGATATGCTGGAACAAGTCCGTTCAACCGGTGCCGCTGTTCGCCTGATCACCGACGGTGATGTAGCCGGCGTGATCCACTGTGCCGAAGCCGAAACCACGGGCATCGACATGTACATGGGTCAGGGCGGTGCCCCCGAGGGTGTTCTGGCGGCCTCGGCTCTGAAATGCATGGGTGGCCAAATGTGGGGTCGACTGGTGTTCCGTAATGACGACGAACGTGGACGCGCGCGAAAGGCCGGCATCACCGATCTGAACCGAATTTACTCGCGTGACGACCTTGTCACCGCTGACGTGATCTTCGCGGCAACCGGTGTAACAGATGGCTCAGTTGTATCGGGCATCAAGCGCGAACCGACCCACCTGACGACGGAAACGATCCTGATGCGGTCCAAAACCGGCTCGGTCCGCCGCATGATCTATCGCAACCCGGTCAAGTGACCGGGGACGCGCAAGGCACCAAAGCCTTTCTCGAGGTCGAATGCTCGGCCACCGGGCGTCGTTGGGTAGGTCCCGGAGTAGAGACAAACCGGCAGGCAGAGGCGCTTTGCCAGTCAACACAAATTTCCCCCGCCGTCGCGCAAGTTCTTGCACGGCGCGGCGTGGCCGCCGCCGAAGTCCCCGGTTTTCTTGCCCCCGCCCTACGCGATCTCCTTCCCGATCCCCTGACACTGCGCGATATGCAGCCAGCCGCGGCCCGCTTCGTTCAGGCTGTCGAGGCCGGAGAAAGGATCGCGATATTCGCCGATTACGACGTTGATGGCGGGGCCTCTGCCGCGCAACTTCTTGTGTGGCTTCGCCAGATGGGCCGGGACGCGACGCTTTATATCCCTGATCGGATCGACGAGGGCTATGGCCCCAATGTCCCGGCCATGCAGTCGCTGGCCGCAGATCACGATCTGATCATCTGCGTCGACTGTGGAACGCTGTCGCACGAAGCTATCGCCGCCGCCAGCGCCGCCGATGTGCTCGTTCTCGATCACCACCTTGGCGGCGAAACCCTGCCCCCGGCACTGGCAGTAGTGAACCCGAACCGGCAAGACGAAACTGGCGATCTTGCTCATCTTTGCGCGGCTGCTGTGGTCTTCCTGATGTTGGTCGAGGTCAACCGACAACTACGCGGCGAGGGCCAACAAGGGCCAGACCTGATGGCGCTTCTCGACCTCGTCGCACTGGCCACAGTCGCCGATGTTGCCCCCTTGATCGGGGTAAACCGCGCGTTGGTCCGGCAAGGCCTGACGGTCATGGCACGGCGACAGCGCGCCGGGCTCGTGGCCCTTGCCGATGTAGCCCGTTTGGATACTGCCCCGACGCCCTACACCCTTGGTTTTATCTTTGGCCCGCGAGTCAATGCTGGCGGTCGCATCGGTGCAGCCGACCTTGGCGCGCGCCTCCTGTCCACAGACGACCCGTCAGAGGCCGCCGCCCTCGCCGAACGGCTGGATCAGTTAAACACCGAACGTCGCGAGATCGAAAATACCGTGCGGGCGGCTGCTTTAAGCCAAGCCGAAGAGCGCGGGTTGGACGCTCCGCTGGTCTGGGCCGCAGGTGAAGGTTGGCACCCGGGCGTCGTGGGCATCGTCGCCGCGCGCTTGAAGGAAGCCACCAACCGCCCTGCCGTCGTGATCGGCCTGCACGAGGGTGAGGGCAAGGGATCAGGACGTTCGGTCGCCGGTGTGGATCTGGGCGCATCGATCCAAAAAGCTGCCGCGGAAGGCCTGCTGTTAAAAGGCGGGGGTCATAAGATGGCCGCCGGCCTGACGGTCTCTCGCGATCAGATCGAACCCGCGATGGCGAGACTGTCTGACCTGCTGGCACGGCAAGGTGCGGGCCAATCCGGCCCGGCAGACCTCACGCTGGACGGAGTGCTAATGCCCGCGGCCGCGACGATCGATTTGATCACGCAACTAGACGCCGCCGGCCCGTATGGCGCAGGCGCCCCTGCCCCTCGGTTTGCTTTTCCGGACTGCGCGATTTCCTTCGCCAAACGCGTTGGTGAAAC
>CAYFXM010000269.1:0-3481 GCA_964346965.1 uncultured Actibacterium sp.
CGACATGAAACGAATACTCGCAATACTTGGCCTGATTTTGGCGCCTGTACTCGCCGTCGCCGAACTGGGTGACGATGGCCTGTATAAAGAGCGGTGGATGCGCGACACTTTCAAGGACATGGCCGAGGACCTTGCCGAAGCCAACGCCGAGGGCAAGCGCCTGATGGTGTTGGTCGAGCAGCGCGGATGCATTTACTGCAAAAAGATGCACGAAGAGGTTTTCTCGGATCCCGAGATCTCGGCCCTGATCGAGGATAACTATTTCGTGGTCCAGATGAATCTGTTCGGGGACGTCGAGTTTACTGACTTCGACGGTGAGGTGCTGCCCGAGAAGGAGATGGCCATGAAATGGGGCGTGATGTTCACGCCGACGATTCTCTTTTTCCCGCAAGAAGTCGATTCGGAAACGGCCGCAAATGACGCGGCGGTGGCGATTATGCCCGGTGCTTTTCTGCGTGGAACGACGATGGATTTGCTGACGTGGATCGTCGAGGAAGGATACAACAGCGGGGAAAATTTCCAGAAATATCACGCCCGTAAGATCAACGAACGGCGCCAATAACGACTTTTGGTGTTCCGTGACAAAGTCACTTACATAATCATTTAAATGAATATGTTGTTGCGTGAATACGGGTTTGTACGCTACTGTACGCAAAGATAGTTCTAGGGAGGACGCATGAAACGAACTTTTGTTGCGACGATGGTTGCGATTGTGGGATGTTTTCCCGCCTTCGCCGAAGTCGTCGCCCCCGCAGATGTAAAGTACGAAGATGGTATTGTCGCAGCATCGCTGACCGGAATGGCTGGGGACGCGGCCAACGGCCGGAAGGTGATGACCACCAGAAGCCTCGGCAACTGTATTGCTTGCCATCAGGCGACTGCACTCGAAGATTTTGCCTTCCACGGCGAAGTTGGACCGTCGCTGGACGGTGTCGGTGATCGTTGGACCGAGGAAGAGCTTCGCGGCATCGTTGCCAACGCAAAAATGATGTTCGACGGTACGGTAATGCCCGCCTTCTACAAGGATAGCGGCTTCATTCGTATCGGGAATGGCTACACCGGCAAGGCTGCAAAGCCAGAAGATGTAACGCCGATTCTAAACGCGCAACAGGTCGAAGACGTTGTTGCGTATCTGATGACACTTACCGAATAACCACTCCTTTCGAGGATCAGGAGGACTTATGGAACTCACTCGACGCAATCTCTTGGCTGTTGGTTTCAGCGCCGCAACGGTAGCTGTGCTGCCGATGCGTGTTCTGGCTGCCGCCGAAGAGCAGATCAATGCATTCACAGGCGGTGCCGAAGCTGGTGAGGGTGGCATCACCCTGACCGCACCGGAAATCGCCGAAAACGGGAACACTGTACCAGTTTCGGTCGACGCCCCCGGCGCCGCAGAAATTCTGGTTCTGGCCCTTGGCAACCCGACCCCGGGTGTCGCTAAGTTTGGCTTTGGTCCGGCGGCAGCAAGCCAGTCGGCATCGACCCGTATTCGTCTGGCCGGCACGCAGGACGTAGTCGCGATCGCCAAAATGGCAGATGGCAGCTTCGTCAAAGCTTCGTCGACCGTAAAGGTCACCATTGGCGGCTGCGGCGGCTAAGGCTAGAGGAGAAAAGAAAATGGCATCTGGTGTAAAACCCCGCGTTAAAGTCCCGAAAAAGGCAGCAGCCGGCGATTCCGTAACGATCAAAACTCTGATCAGCCACAAGATGGAAAGCGGCCAGCGCAAGGACAAGGAAGGCAACGTTATTCCTCGTTCGATCATCAACCGCTTCACTTGCGTGTTTAACGGCGAGACCGTTGTCGACGTGACCATGGAACCGGCGATCTCGACCAACCCGTATTTCGAATTCGAGGCCATGGTGAAAGAGGCCGGTACCTTCGCCTTCACCTGGTACGATGACGACGGCTCGGTCTACGAGACCAGCAAAGACATCGCGATCGCTTAACTGCAGCGCTTGATAGGGAGGAAACGCATGACGCGTCACATTAAGACAAGCGCCGCAGCACTGACTGCAGCACTGGTTCTGGCGGCAGGAGCCGCCAGCGCCGATCAAGAGGCAGACCTCGTCGTCAACGGTGATCTGGAGATGGTCGTTCGCACGGATGCTCCGGCGCATGTCGAGAACCTCGATACCATCTACTCCGGTTGGGTCTTCCGCTCTGACGAGACACAGTCTCTGCAAATGGATGACTTCGACAACCCGGGCATGATCTTCGTGGACATGGCACGTGAAGCCTTCGATACGGCTGACGGGTCCGAGGGCAAGTCCTGTGCAAACTGCCACGAAAGCCCCGAAGCCTTTGAAGGTGTTCGCGCGGTTTATCCGAAGTGGAACGAAGCCGCTGGCGAAGTTCGCACTCTCGAGATGCAGATCAACGACTGCCGTGAAAACCGTATGGGTGCCGATGCGTGGAAATACGACGGTGGCGACATCACCAACATGGTTGCGCTAATTTCGTCCGTTTCTCGTGGCCTGCCGATCAATGTCGCGATCGACGGTCCGGTGGCTGAAACCTATGAGTTGGGTAAGGAACTCTACTACAGCCGTACCGGTCAGCTAGAGTTGTCCTGCGCGAACTGTCACGAAGACAACTATGACAACCTGATCCGCGCAGACCACCTGTCTCAGGGCCAGATCAACGGTTTCCCGGCCTATCGCCTGAAGAACGCCAAGCTGAACTCTGTTCACGCGCGTTTCAAAGGTTGCGTACGTGACACCCGCGCCGAGACCTACAAACCCGGTTCGCCCGAGTTCGTAGCGCTCGAGCTGTATGTCGCATCCCGCGGGAACGGCCTGTCGGTCGAAGGTCCTTCGGTCCGTAACTAAACTCTCCCAAACCCGCCCTGGCGTAATGCTGGGGCGGGTTTATCCAATTTAACATATTCAAACTCGTGAATATCACGGGACCAAGGAATGAAGAGCCATGATTTCACGTCGTGATTTCCTGCAGGTTAGTATGGCCGCCGCCTCGATTTACGGAGCGTCGGGTTTTGGCAATTGGGCAAAGCTGGCCGCGCAGCAGGCGCTGACGCAGGACGACCTGCTGAAATTCGACACGTTCGGTAACGTGTCGCTGATCCATGTCACCGACATTCATGGCCAGTTGAAGCCGATCTATTTCCGCGAACCGTCGATCAACATCGGTGTTGGCGACAACAAGGGCGCGGTTCCCCACATCACCGGCGCTGATTTCCGCAAAGCCTATGGCATCGCGGATGGTTCTCCCTTTCATTACGCCCTCAGCGCCGGTGATTTTGATGCGCTGGCGAAGTCTTACGGTAAGATCGGTGGTCTGGATCGTATGGCCACCGTGATCAACGCGATCCGCGCCGACCGCCCCGACGCGCTGCTGCTGGATGGTGGCGACACATGGCACGGATCCTACACCTGCTATCAGACCGAAGCGCAGGATATGGTCAACGTCATGAACGCGCTGAAGCCCGACGCGATGACCTTCCACTGGGAGTTCACCCTGGGC
>CAYFXM010000270.1:0-3473 GCA_964346965.1 uncultured Actibacterium sp.
ATCAGTGCCGAGGTCATCGACCTGCGCACCCTGCGCCCGATCGACTATGACACGCTGATCGCCTCGGTCATGAAAACCAATCGCTGCGTGACAGTCGAAGAAGGCTTCCCGGTCTGCTCGATCGGCAACCACCTGTCGTCCTACATCATGCAGAACGCTTTCGACTATCTGGATGCCCCGGTCATCAACTGCACCGGCAAAGACGTCCCGATGCCCTACGCGGCGAACCTAGAGAAGCACGCGCTGATCACCACCGCTGAAGTTATCGACGCGGTCAAAGCCGTAACCTATCGCTAAGGGAGAGACGCGATGCCCACAGAAATCCTGATGCCCGCCCTGTCCCCCACGATGGAGGAAGGCACGCTGGCCAAATGGCTGGTTAAAGAGGGTGACGAAATCAACTCCGGTGACATCATTGCCGAGATCGAGACCGACAAGGCGACTATGGAATTCGAAGCCGTTGACGAAGGTGTCGTCGGCAAGATCCTGATCGACGAGGGCAGCGAAGGTGTGAAAGTGAACACGCCAATCGCGATCCTTCTGGAAGACGGTGAAAGCGCGGACGACATCGGTTCGGCTACTGCGGCCCCTGCGGCTGCACCTGCTGAAGCGGCCCCGGCGGCTGCACCTGCAGCCGCTCCGGCAGCGGCGGCCCCTGCCCCGGCAGCCCCGCAAGCCGCCGACGGTTCGCGTATCTTCGCGACCCCACTGGCCCGCCGTATCGCGGCGGACAAAGGTCTGGACTTGTCCGCAATCGCAGGCTCCGGCCCACGTGGACGGATCATCAAGGCTGACGTTGAAGGTGCGACTGCCACGCCGCAGCCGGCGGCCACGCCTGCTGCTGCCACTCCGACCGCTGCCGCCGCCGCACCGACGGGTTCATCAACCGACGCCGTGATGAAGATGTACGAAGGCCGCGACTTCGAAGAGGTCAAGCTGGACGGCATGCGCAAAACCATCGCTGCACGTCTGTCTGAAGCCAAACAGACCATCCCGCACTTCTACCTGCGCCGCGAGATCAAGCTGGATGCCCTGCTGAAGTTCCGCAGTCAGCTGAACAAGCAACTGGAAGCACGTGGTGTGAAACTGTCAGTCAACGACTTCATCATCAAGGCACTGGCCAACGCACTTCAGCAGGTTCCCGAATGCAACGCCGTTTGGGCGGGTGACCGGGTTCTGCAGCTGAAATCTTCGGACGTCGCAGTTGCTGTTGCGGTTGAAGGTGGCCTGTTCACCCCGGTTCTGCAGGACGCGGACATGAAATCTCTTTCGGCCCTTTCGGCAGAGATGAAAGACCTCGCCGGCCGCGCTCGTGATCGCAAACTGGCACCGCATGAATACCAAGGCGGCACCTTCGCAATCTCTAATCTGGGTATGTTCGGCATTGACAACTTCGACGCCATCGTGAACCCGCCGCATGCAGGTATCCTGGCCGTCGGCACCGGCGCCAAGAAGCCGGTTGTTGGCGATGACGGAGAGCTGACTGTAGCCACCGTCATGTCGGTGACCATGTCGGTCGACCACCGCGTGATCGACGGCGCTCTGGGTGCCGACCTGCTGAAGGCCATCGTCGAGAACCTCGAAAATCCGATGAGCATGCTTGCGTAACACCACTCATGCAAACACACGAAAGCCCGCCGAGAGATCGGCGGGCTTTTTCGTTAGCTTTCAAAAGAGCTATTTGCCTAGAAGCTGGTCCATCGTCACAGCAGGCTGGTCGCAACCGGCTTCACCGACAAGCTTAGCTGGAACACCTGCAACGGTGCTGTTCGGCGGCACATCCTTCAAAACCACCGACCCCGCTGCAACCCGCGAGCAATGACCGACGCGGATATTACCAAGCACCTTGGCACCCGCACCAATCAGAACACCGTCCTCAATCGTCGGGTGGCGGATTTCCTCTTCTTTGCCAGTCCCGCCGAGCGTGACCGAATGGAGCATCGAAACATTGTCGCCGACGACAGCAGTCTCGCCAATCACAATGGAATGGGCATGGTCGATCATGATCCCTTTACCCATCCGCGCGGCCGGGTGAATGTCTACGCCGAAGACTTCGGATGCGCGCATCTGGATAAAATAGCCCAGATCTCTACGGCCCTGAGACCACAGCCAATGCGCCACACGATAGGCCTGAATCGCCTGAAACCCCTTGAAATAGACCAAGGGTTGCAGCAGTCGATGGCAAGCCGGATCTCTTTCGTAGGTCGCAACCAGATCTGCCCGCGCAGACTCACCCAGAGACGGTTCGCTGGAGTATGCCTCTTCCCCGATCTCACGAAGAATTTGTTCTGACATCTCGCCGGAAGACAGCTTTAAGGCGATGCGATAGGCCAGTGCCCGCTCTATCGTCGGGTGGTGCAGAATACTCGAGTGCACCAAGCCGCCTAGAAGCGGTTCGGCCCCCACAACGATTTCTGCTTCGTCGCGAATGCGCTGCCAAACCGGATCGAGCTCGGCCAATTTTGGATGTGTTGTCGCCATATAGAAACACCTCTGTTCGCGATTTCTATACAAGAGATAGTAGTAGGTCGCCAATCACAAAGGGAAATTTTCCCTTTTTCAGGGATACCCCCTTGCCTAGCCCGGCACCACGACAGAAGCGAACGGCCCTGGTCCATAGGCTTCGGAGATTTGAGCAACAGCGATCTGAAATCCGCTTCCGAAACCATCCGCTGCCTGCATTGCCAAAGAGTAGTGGAACAGATTTTCCTGAACTGTGACCTCCCGATGGATCTTTTCTTCGTCGTCAATGATGCGAACCAAAAAGGCTTCGCTTGTTTCGCCCAAGGGAACGTCGGTTCCCAACCAGATGTCCCCATCGATACGCGTCCTACGCGTCCAAGAGAGCGATATATCTCCGTTCGCCTCTGATGCTAGGGAAAGGTGGCACGGACGGTACGGTCGTAGGCCAACCCCGTTAAATGCGATATGTGACTGCTGGTAGCTTGGGTCATCGACCGGTCGTCCGGAGGGGCCTATTCGATAAAAACGCGCCAGACCCCTTGCGTCACTTTGCAGGTCGATCTGGACAACGTTCTGGTTCAGAAGGACAACTGTGCTGCCTACAGGCCATACATCTCGCATGTCCGAATCCGTACCCAACTGCCCTCGCAATCTCTTCGAAAGTACGTAAGTGCTCTCGCCCACCAACTCTGCCACGGCAAATTGAAAAATCTCCCAACCTTCGGAACTGCCATCCCCAATGGCAATGGCATTAGCGCCGGCGAATATTTCCTCATCGGTTGCCGACGACAGGACCCCGCCCGAAAGGCGTACCCGAAGAGCTTCGCCCTTGTCCCATAACCCAGTTGGCGCGTAGTGAAGTTCTGTTTCAGTTTGACCGAGAATGGCTGCATTAGAAACTACTGAGTTAAGGGAAAAGCCGCTGTCGCCGACAGAGCTATAGACGGCCACGCCGCCAGGCCACGGTTCAGCCGCCGCTGCAAGCCTTGGAGCATGAGGAACGTCTTGCC
>CAYFXM010000271.1:0-3467 GCA_964346965.1 uncultured Actibacterium sp.
AATCGAAGTCGCCCCGCCTGCAGAACTACTGGCTGTCCCGATATGGGATTGCCGGCTACTACGTGCCGATGGATATCGCCCATGCAGATCTGGCAGAGGCTTTAATGACACTGCCCAAGCTGGGCTTTGTCGGGATCAATGTAACAAGCCCACATAAAGAGGCTGTCTTGGCCGCTGCGGACGTGGTCACCGACCGGGCTGCTTTGATCGGGGCGGCGAACACGTTGACATTTGGCTCAGATGGCAAGCTGATTGCAGATAATACTGATGGATATGGGTTCCTTGAAAACCTGAGACAGTCCGCTCCGGATTGGGACCCAACGTCAGGGCCAGCGGCGGTTCTGGGCGCAGGCGGTGCCTGTCGGGCGGTCGTGTCGGCGTTGATCGACGCTGGCGTGCCGGAAATCCGACTGGCCAACCGCACCAAGGCGCGCGCCGACGCGCTTCGCGATGATTTTGGTTCGCGGGTGACGGTGTTTGACTGGGTTCAAACCCAACAGATGTTGGAAGAGGCCGCAACTCTGGTGAATACGACAACACTTGGCATGGTTGGGAAGGGAGAGCTGAAACTGTCGCTGGAAAGCCTTCCAAAGGATTCGCTGGTGACAGATCTAGTCTATGCACCGCTGATCACGCCACTTTTGCAACAAGCGGCAGACCGCGGCAATCCAATCGTCGATGGACTGGGGATGCTGTTGCATCAGGCTGCACCGGGGTTCGAACGTTGGTTTGGTCAGAAACCCGAGGTCGACCAGACCACCAGGGATCTGGTGCTGGGGGAATGACGCGCCCGTTTCTTCTGGGCCTGACCGGCTCGATCGGCATGGGAAAATCGACCACGGCGCAGATGTTCGCAAATGAAGGCGTGCCGGTTTGGGACGCAGACGCGGCAGTTCACAGGCTATACGCCAAGGACGGTGCCGCAGTCGAGGCGATCGCGTCGCTTTGCCCAGAGGCCATCCGCGATGGTGCCGTTGATCGGGATGCCCTGAAAGACTGGATTGCAAAGGACGCCTCGGCGCTTCGCAAGATCGAAGCCGCTGTTCATCCGCTTGTGGCCGCGGATCGAAGGAGGTTCATTGCTGACCATTCCGACGCACGCGTGATCCTTTTGGATATTCCGCTGCTGTTTGAAACGGGCTCGGCCGGCACAATGGATGCTGTCGTTGTGGTCTCCGCCCCGGCAAAGGTTCAGCGCGCCCGGGTACTGGAGCGCGGCACCATGTCCGAGGATCAGTTCAACCTGATCCTTTCGAAGCAGGTTCCGGATGCAGAGAAACGTGCGAAGGCGGATTACATCATTGAAACAACCAGCCTTGAAGCTGCCCGTACCGCTGTGCAGGATGTCTTGAAAGATATCCACCGAAGGCTGGACAATGCGTGAAATCATTCTCGACACCGAAACCACGGGATTTGATCCCGAATCCGGCGACCGCATTGTCGAAATCGGGGCGGTTGAACTGTGGAACCACCTTCCAACTGGCAAGACCTATCACCAGTATATCAATCCGGAACGTGGCATGCCGGACGAGGCCTTCGGCGTGCATGGGATCGGACCTGACCTTCTAAATCCACCGCGTGAGGCGAAAACCGGGGAAGTTACCCTGCTGGACAAGCCGATTTTCACCAACGTCGGTCAGGCCTTCGCTGATTTTGTGGGCGACGCCAAACTGGTGATCCACAACGCGGCATTCGACATGAAGTTTCTGAATGCTGAACTTGGTTGGATGAACCTGCCTCTCTTGCCCTGGGATCAGGCGATCGACACGCTAGCCATCGCCCGGAAAAAATTTCCGGGCTCGCCGGCCTCGCTGGACGCCCTCTGCCGCCGGTTCGGGATCGACAACTCTAACCGCACACTTCACGGCGCGCTTCTCGACTCCGAGATTTTGGCAGAAGTCTATCTCGAGCTGATTGGTGGCCGCCAACCCGGCTTGGTGCTTGGAGCGCGCCTCGAAACTACGGCGCCAGGAGCGACCACTGCCGACGCATGGCGTCCGTCGCCACGACCAACACCGCTACCGGCACGCCTGACAGAGGCCGAAGCCAAAGCTCACGACGCGTTCGTTGACAAAATGGGCGAGGATGCGCTTTGGCGAAAAATGAGCGACGCCTGATTGCTCGTCCACGGGATGTGCCAGCCTCTTTCGCTCTTCCCTGCGGAATAAAGGACCGGACTAGTCGAGCGTGCGTGCTTCGTCGACCAGCATGATCGGTATCCCGTTTCGGATCGGGAAGGCAAGATTTGCCGACTTAGAGATCAGCTCCTGCTTTTCTGCGTCATAGCTGAGAGGGTCCTGAGTAACCGGGCAGACGAGGGCCTCGAGCATTCGGCGGTCGGCGGTAATCTGGTCAGTCATTGCATCACCTCATTGCTGCCATCACTGTGCAGCGCAAATTCCAAAAGGGTTATCAAGGTTTCCCGACGGGTCTCCAGTGACGGTGCCTCAAGCAGCGCCTGTTTGTCTTCGGGCGGGAACGGACAGAGCATAGAGAGAGAGTTTAAAAGAAGCTCATCCTCGGCCTGTTTCAGATTGTTCCAGTCCGTATCGAGATCATTGGCCCGGAAGTAGCGCTCCAGAAGGGGCATAAACTTGTCACGGTTGAGGGCCGTATCATGTTCCGGCCCGCCAAGGTCTCGGTCAAAACCTTCCCAATCGACATCGGCGCGGATGTAAGGGGCAAAGCCGGTCACCTGCTGCAATGTTCTGAAGCGCGAGACACCGGTGAGGGTGATCATGTATCGACCGTCCTCGGTTTCCGAAAAGCCGGTGACACGGCCCGCGCAGCCGATCTGGTGCAGTTTTTCAGGGCAACCTGCTGGCACCTCTTGAGGTTGGATCATGCCGATCATCCGGTGCGAGGTCTTAAGCGTGTCGTCCAGCATCGCAAGATAGCGAGGTTCGAAAATATGCAGCGGAAGCCGCGCCCTCGGCAACAAAAGCGCGCCGGGAAGCGGGAACAGCGGGATCGTGTCCGGGAGGTCAGCCGCGGAGAACATGGAAACTAATGTAGTCCGGGATGCGCCTCAGGCAAAGATCATCGACGAAAGCTTGCGACGACCCGCGAGTGCTACCGGATCTTGAGGAGGCAGGGCGTCAAAGATCGTGAAGAGCTGGGTCTTGGCGGCTGCATCGTTCCATTCTCGGTCTCGGCGGAAAAGCTCCAGAAGTTCGTTCACGGCCTCTTGGACATCGCCATTGGCATGGAGCGCCTGCGCGAGATCGAACCGGGCCTGATAGTTGTCGGCATCGGCCTCGACCGCAGCGCGTAGCTCGGCAACAGGGCCGGCATCGGCGGCCTGTTTGGCCAGCTCAAGCTGGGCGCGGGCAGCTTCGATTTCAGGGGCGTTCGCAATTTCTTCCGGCACGTGAGCGATAAGCTGTTCCGCCTGCTCGGTCTCTTCCAGCGCCAGATGAGCGCGGATCAGACCGCCGTATGCGGCGGCGTTGTTGGGCTCTTCGCCG
>CAYFXM010000272.1:0-3371 GCA_964346965.1 uncultured Actibacterium sp.
CGGATTGGTGGCTGTTTCGCTACAGGCAGGGTGGTCAGGATGGCTGGCCGCGTGTCTGCCGCCTACCAGGGGTGTCCCTTACTCTCTCTTGAGTTCATTTGCATTGAGGTGAATCAAGAAAGCGTACATTGGTGCGTTGCACTAACAATGGCGGCCCGAAGGGGATTTGAACCTGTGTTGCAGCCTCACTGCTTAGCAGAGGAGGAAACAACATGGGGCCAGGGCTTGCCGCCGCATTGCTGGGCCATGCGGACGCACGCCTTACGCAACGCGTATATAGACGCCCTCCGGACCTGGTGAAGCCTCTAAGATAATTCCTTTGGGACAATCCCAGTCCTTTGGGACAGCGGCTTTCCGGGAACCGACGTAAGTTATCGGATAATGGCGCGCCCGGAGAGATTATTCCGCACATCCATGTGCTTCACCCTACGGGCCGCCGCTTCGCGGCGTTCAAATTCGATCCCGTCGAATTTGTCGAATCATCATAGCTATTCCGTCGGGAGTTCGAATCTCCCGTACGAAAAAGCGAAGTCCACGCACGGTGCACTTCGCTTTTTTGGCGCGCCCGGAGAGATTCGAACTCCCGACCACCTGGTCCGTAGCCTGTAGGCCAAAACGGCCTAAGCTCGTTAATGCGAAAGTACTGAAAGCCGATGCCGTGTTTCTTGGCAAAGCGGTAGTAACCGTAAAGCGTCGGCACGCTGTCTCGCTCGGGCAGGTTCAAAGTGCCCTCGAGATCGACGAAGATCCGCCGCCCGCTCTCTTTATCGGTGAACTTGGCGTTGCTGTCGAAGCGCACCAAAGCCCAACCCAGCCCCAGGAATAAGCGGTTGCTCTTGAATTCCTTTTCCTGGGCCGCCGCCACGTTGTGAAACAGGCCGAGTCCGGCGAGCAAAACGAGGGCAGCGAGTGAAACTGTTTTCGTAGTGTTATTCAGGGTTACGACTCTGAGTTAGGACCCCATGAGAGGCACTGCTTGAGAATCGAGGTCGCTCGGAAATGTGGACACCGATCAGACTCGCGACCACTATGGCGATATAGAACTGCCCCACAATCGCTTCCATGTAGACAAGAAAACGGACCACCGGCGATACCGGCGTTATGTCACCGTAGCCTAGGGTGGTGAGCGTGACGAAGCTGAAGTACGCGAGGTCGTGCAAGTTTCCGTGCCAATCAGCCGCCGTCAGTCCGCCAAAGGCGCCCGGCATGAGCTCACCGATCAGGGCGTACAGTATGGTCCAACTCAAGCCGAGCAGCAGATAGATACAGATGGCACCGATGATCTTGTTGAGATCGATTGGACCAGAAAGTAGCACCTGCCGGGCGGCCAACCACGCTGACAGGATGAAGAAAACCAGCATGATGCCGAGGTGGAGTAAGCGCAAACCCGCCGCATCCAAGATAACCCCGGCCACCACGATTAGCAGCACAGCTATGATGAAACCCACGCCCGTGTGGACCCACCGACGCCGCGTCCTGACCGTCCAAACACCGGCCCCCAATACTAGTATGGTCAGGGCTTCAATACTCGGTCCAGCGTCAGTGGCGGTTTGGTCCAAGATGGCGCTTGCCAATAACAACAGCGCAAGCGCAACGGTCAGATAGGCAAAGTTATTTTCTGCAGAGACACGCTGCACCATTGTTCCCTCCTTTAACACTGAATGGCAAGCCGTTTACTGGTAGCAGTCAGATCTTGCCTAGATTCTGTTGGGCGCCGTGACCCGGAACAACAGGGCGTACAACACGGGCACGACACCCAGGGTGAGGACCGTGCCGAAAACCAGCCCAAAGGCCAGGATAACCGCCATGGCATAAAAGAGCGGGTCCACGGACACGATGAGCGGCATCACACCGAGGACGGTCGTAACGGTGGTCATCAAGATGGGCCGGAAGCGTGAAATGGCCGCGTTGACGACGGCATCGTAAGGGGCACGGCCCTCGTCTCTTTCGGAATCGATCTTGTCGATCAGGACGATGCCGTTGTTGATGATCACCCCGGCCAGGCTCAACAGTCCCAGCATGCCGAAAAAGTCGAAGGGCGCCCGCATAATAAGCAATCCAACGAAAGAGCCCGTGAAGGCCAGCGGAATGGTGACAAAGATGATCAACGGTCGCCGGAAAGAGTTGAACTGCCAGATCAGGAGCACGACGATGCCAAAGAGGCAGACCGGCAGCCAGCGGGCGAGCTTTCCCATGGTCTCCGCCCGCTTTTCCGGTTCGCCGCCGACCTCCCACCAGTAGCCCTCCTTCAACCGGAGATCGTCGATCAGCGGCTGCATCGCGGCCAGCAGCTCCTCCGCCTTGAGGGTCTCGTGTTTGACCTCGACGGTGAGTGCTTTCTCCTGGTTGCGCCGCGCAATGCGGCTGAAGTCCCACTCGCCCCGAACGTCGGCAATCTGAACCAGCGGCACCCGGACGCCCGCCTCGGGGGAGCCGACTTCCACGTTGTACAGATCGCCGAGCACCTCACGCTCCTCCGCCACCGACCGGGCGAGTACGGGGATGGCGACGTCACCTTCCCGGTACTCCGTGATCTTGATACCGTCCATGTGTCCCTGGAGCGATGTGGCCACTTCTTTCGATGATATCCCGGCGCGGCGCGCCCGGGCCTGATCGACAACGATCCTCACTTTTACGACCTTGTTTTCCCAGTCGCTCCTTACATCGAGCGTGCCCGGCATGGCCTTCAGGCCAGCCACCAACTGGCTGCCCTTCTCGTGAAGGTACTCCGGGTCCAGGCCATAGAGACGAATCTCAACGAAACCGGGCTCCTGCGCGCCCAACCACATCTGCTTCACCCGGGCGTTGGCTTCGGGGAAGGCGCTCAGAAAGTGCCGCCGCACGCGCTCCACAAGGTCGGGTACCTGCTCGCTGGACGCGGTATTGACGACCAGAAAAGCGACATGCGGATCAGGATCGAGCGGCGAGAGGACCAGAAAGAAGCGGGGACCGCCGGTCCCCACGTAAGCGATGGTGCTCGAGACCTCCGGGTTGATCTTCTTGTCGGAAAGCCACGCCGTCAGCCGCTGCGCCACATCATCGGTGGCCTCGATGCGATAGCCGGCTGGCATATCGATATAGACGAGAAACTGATTGCGATCGCTGGGGCCGAAGAACTCCCGCACCAACTGGGTCGCAACCAGGCCGCCGCCAAGAAGGACCCCCGCCGCCAATAAAGTCACGGGAAGGCGCATGTTCAGCATGCGTTGAAGCAGGCTGCGATAAGTCCGATAAAAGCGCCCGGAATAGGGATCCTGACCCTGGTTGCGCGATGGACTGTCCGCCTTCCCTGAACCGGATTGTCGCGCCTTTGCTGCCGGGGTCACCTTCATGAACCAGAAACACATGGCCGGTGTCGTGTACATGGACAG
>CAYFXM010000273.1:0-3362 GCA_964346965.1 uncultured Actibacterium sp.
GTGGCCCATGTTGCCCATCTCGTACTCGGTGTCAGTGTTCCACGAAGCGTCCTGTGCGTCGACTTCGTAGGAGACTTTGTTGATATCGACAGAGAAACGGACGTCGTCGAACAGGAAGAATTCGGCTTCCGGACCAAAGTAAGCTGCGTCACCAATGCCCGACGACTTCAGATACGCTTCGGCTTTTTCGGCGGTGCCGCGCGGGTCGCGCGAGTAAGGCTCGCCGGTGTCGGGTTCGACAACCGAGCAGTGCAGACACAGGGTCTTTTCTGCGTAGAATGGATCGACGTAGGCCGAGTCAGTGTCAGGCATCAGTTTCATGTCCGACTCGTCGATCGATTTCCAGCCGGCGATCGACGAACCGTCGAACATAAAGCCTTCTTCCAGGAAGTCTTCGTCAACCTGATCCGCCATGACGGTAACGTGCTGCAGCTTGCCGCGCGGGTCGGTGAAGCGGATGTCGACGTAATCGATTTCCTCGTCCGCGATGGTCTTGAGAACAGTCTCTTTGCTCATGTGACCTTGTTCCTCTCTTTAGGTGGTATTCGTACCGCAGGGCGGTGATTAAAGTGCGTCTTCGCCGGCTTCGCCGGTCCGGATGCGGATCGCCTGTTCAACAGGCGAGATGAAGATTTTGCCGTCGCCGATCTTGTCGGTTTTGGCAGCGTTGATGATCGCCTCGACAGCACCGTCGACCTGATCGTCGGCCAGCACGACTTCGATTTTTACCTTGGGTAGAAAATCGACGACATATTCGGCGCCCCGATACAGTTCGGTGTGGCCTTTTTGGCGGCCAAATCCTTTGACCTCGATCACGCTGAGACCCTGAACGCCTACGTCCTGGAGGGCTTCCTTCACCTCGTCGAGTTTGAACGGCTTAATAATTGCCTCGATCTTTTTCACGGCTGTCGACTCCCTTTGAAATCCTTGTGTCCGGTGTGAGACCACTTTCCCGATCTGGGAACAATTGGCTAAGGTGAGGGGCACTGCGTGGCAAGAGGGATTCAGGTTGTGTCGGTAAAAATTTGTGCTGTTTGCATGAAAAATGGGCAGTTTGAAAACTTTGAGGGGTTTGGGAATGGCTGAACTGCTAACATCTGCCCAAATGCGCGCCATCGAAACGGCCGCAATCGAGTCAGGCGAGGTGACCGGTCTGGAGCTCATGGAGCGCGCCGGAACGGGCGTTGTCGAGGCGATTTTCGAAGAGTGGCCAGAGATGGCCGAAACCCCGAAACGCGCCGTGGTTCTGTGCGGCCCGGGGAACAATGGCGGAGACGGGTTCGTTGTCGCGCGGTTGCTGAAAGAGCGAGGCTGGGAGGTGGAGGTGTTCCTGTATGGGGACGCCGAGAAGCTGCCGCCGGACGCGCGAGTGAATTATGAGCGGTGGTGTGAGTTAGGGGAGGTGGGCACCGCGTCAGAATTAGTGGAACGCCTCAGGTTTCCGAATTTTGATGCCGATAACCCAAATCTAGATTTGTTTATTGATGCGGTATTTGGGACCGGATTGGCTCGCCCAATTCCAAAAGAAATAGGCGATATTGCAGCGTCTCTAAATGATCGAGAGGAACCAAACCAAGGCTGGATAGTGTCAATCGACATAGCCTCGGGTTTATGTGCCGATTCCGGCCGTGTCATTGGTGATAATCCGGACGCTGTGTTTTTCAGCGATCTGACAGTTTCGTTCCACTCGGATAAATGCGGGCATCGACTGACCAAGGGCAGTGAGATATGCGGCAAAACTGTCGTCACCGATATCGGCCTCCACGAATTCAAGAGTAGCCGAGCTAAGACTGAGAAGCTTAAAAATGGGTTGGTTTACGAAGTAAAGCCGAAGGCCGCTGGTAAGCAACGGACTTTGAACAAGTTCTTTCATGGACACTCGGCAATTTTGTCCGGCGAAGCTGGTAAAACAGGTGCCGCGCGCTTAGCCGCCCGAGGCGCTCTGCGTGTGGGGTCCGGTTTGGTGACCTTGGCGAGTCCATCTGATGCTCTCGCCGAAAACGCCGCCCAGCTAACCGCTATCATGCTGCGCGAGGTCGACCATGCTCGTGCTCTTTGTGAAACCCTTCAGGATCAACGTATAAATGCCCTCTGCCTTGGCCCGGGCATGGGGCTGTCCGAGGACAAGGCTGCGATGGTAAGCGTGGCATTGGAGTCGAACCGCGCGACGGTTCTAGATGCGGACGCGTTGACGTTAATCGCTCAGCATCCGTCGCTCTTTGGGGTGTTGCATGACAAGTGCGTGCTGACCCCTCATGCCGGGGAGTTTGCGCGGCTGTTCCCGGATATTGCCGAGAAACTGAATGCGGTGCCGACAAAAGGACCGGCCTATTCCAAGGTCGATGCGACTCGCGAGGCGGCGGCGCGGGCCGGGTGTGTGATTTTGTTCAAGGGACCGGATACGGTGATTGCTGCACCGGATGGGCGGTGCAGTATCAACTCGGCGCACTACGACAGGGCCGCACCTTGGCTGGCGACGGCAGGGTCGGGGGATGTGTTGGCGGGGTTCATCACCGGGCTGCTCGCCCGAGGGTTCAGCCCGATGCAGGCCGCCGAGACCGGTGCTTGGTTGCATGTGGAATGCGCACTGGAGTTCGGTCCCGGCCTGATTGCCGAAGACCTGCCAGAGATGTTGCCGAAGGTGTTTAGAAAACTGGGGCTTTAGGATTACAACACGACGCCCTCTTTCACGCCGTGGTCAGTCTTCTTGTCATAGGCGTCCTGTACCTTCTGGTGGTCGGTATAGAAGGTATCCATCTTTTTCTGGAAGACGGTTTCACCGTAGGCCCCCGCCTTCTTGACCATTTTCTCGAATTTCTTGAGCTCTTCCAAAGACTTTTTGTAGTGGTTGTCCTCGTGTCGCTTCAGCCGGACCCACATGATGTCCCATGCCTTTTGGCTGTCGCGGTCGGCTTTGTTCCAGCCCTTCCAGATCGGCATGATGATTTCCGGGGTGCCACTGATCGTGATCTCGTGAACTACGCCGTTTTCATTCATGTTGTAGTTGATCTGGATATTACTGATGTAGCGCCCCCAAAATCCGTTCTTGTCCATCGCTTTTGCAACCGCATCCAGATCAGCGCCGCTATAGTTTTTCTTGGTCATCGAGGGCTTGCCCAAGTTATTCGTAAATTTCATCGCGCGTTCCTCTCAAAGTCATAATTCAATGCCCGGATGCTACCACACGCGGGGATTTGCACGAAGCGGCGTGCTCTCAATGCGGGTTGGCGCAAGAAAAACGGCTGGAATTGGCTCAGCAAGTGTAAATCAACACCTTTTTCCTCTCGCATCCCGTAAAATCCTTTGCTAGAACGGCGCCGATTTCCAAGGGGCGGCCCGTGCGGGCTGCCCTTGTGGTTAAG
>CAYFXM010000274.1:0-3352 GCA_964346965.1 uncultured Actibacterium sp.
CGCCTTGTTCGCAGCGCGCGAACCGGTGGCATTGGCGCGCAGCTATGTTGCCGATCTGTTGGGGCAGGGCGCCAGCCCTGCGGTCCTGTCAGGCCGCCCCGGCGCAGATCAACCCGATCCCGGCGCCACGGTTTGTGCTTGCTTTGACGTCGGTATAAACACCATTCTGAATGCCATCGAAACCAAGGGACTGACCTCTGTCGATGCCATCGGCGATGCGCTGAACGCGGGCACCAACTGCGGGTCGTGCAAACCCGAGCTGGCCGGCATCCTGGCCACGGCCCTGACACCGAAAGCCGCCGCCGAGTGAGTCTGTCAAAATTTGTTCATGCCATGGGGCGCGGTCCGGGCCGCGCCCGGTCGCTGACGCAGGAAGAAGCGGCAGAGGCTATGGCCCTGATCTTGTCCGGCGAGGCCGACCCGCATGCGGTCGGCGCGTTGCTGATGCTCATGCGCTATCGCGGTGAGATCGCCCCTGAGATTGCCGGGTTCGTCACCGCCATGCGCGCCGAGGTCTCCGAATGGACGGGCACCCGCCCCACCATCGACTGGCCCAGCTATGCCGCGGGCCGAACCCGTGGCGTTCCGTGGTTCCTGCTGGCCGCGAAACTGGTGGCGCAGGCGGGGCATCCGGTGTTGCTGCACGGCTGGAACTCTCATCAAAACCCGATTGCTGATGTGCGCGGTGCCTTGCCCGATGCGGGCATCCTGATGGCGCGTTCGGTTGAAAGGGCAGGGGAGATCCTGGCCGAAGACGGTATCGCCTACCTTCCGCTCGAAGCCTTTGCTCCCGAATTGCTGCGCCTGTTGCGCCTGCGAGACGTTCTAGGGCTGCGCTCGGCGGTCAACACCTGTCTACGCGTGCTGAACCCCGGCGGGGCGCCAGTTTCGGTCCAAGGTGTGTTCCACCCTCCTTATCGCGAATTGCAGATGGATGCCGGTGCCCTATTGGGCCAATCCGCGATGACGGTAATCAAAGGCGGTGGAGGGGAATTCGAGCGCCATCCCTCCAAGACAATCGAGCTATTTGGTTTGAAAGACGGTTCTCCATGGCAGGGAACGACTGCGCCAATTCTCGACGAAACCCGCCGACTGGCAGACACCGAGCACACGCCTGCCGATCTGGCTCGTCTTTGGAGCGGCGATCTGCAAGACCCTTTCGCAGAGGCCGTTGTTCTTGGCACCGCCGCGTTGGCGTTGGAGGCTGCTGGGGAGCCAGAAGGGCTGGCCAAGGCGCAGCAGCTATGGGAAAACCGGCCCAAGGGCTAGGGAACGCAGCATGAAGACCTTTCCAATGTTTCTGCAGATGGCAGGCCGCCGCGTGGTGATCGTGGGCGGTAGTGAACAAGCCGCGCAGAAGTCCCGTCTGATGTTAAAGACAGAGGCCTCGTTGACGCTTGTCGCACCAGAGCTGGAACACGAACTGGAAGCCTTGGTTGCTTCGGGGAAGGCGACCTCTCACAAGGGGGCAGTGACGCCGGACCTCTTTGAAGGGGCGGCTCTGGTCTTTATCGCTACTGGTTGCCCTGGGGCAGATGCCGCGCTGCACATGTTGGCGAAAGAAGCTGGCGTTGTGGTCAACGTCGTCGATCAA
Source organism: uncultured Actibacterium sp. (assembly GCA_964346965.1). Taxonomy (GTDB): domain Bacteria; phylum Pseudomonadota; class Alphaproteobacteria; order Rhodobacterales; family Rhodobacteraceae; genus Actibacterium_B. Next base: position 1,595 of record CAYFXM010000274.1, read on the forward strand.
CCCAACCTGTGCGACGCCGTCACTCCATCCATCGTGGATCGCGATCCTGTGGTTGTCGCCATAGGAACCGAGGGGAACGCGCCGGTTTTAGGGCGCCAAATCAAAACACAAGTTGAAACCCTGCTCGAACCGGGGCTCGGCAATTTTGTTGCCCTAGCCGGCCGTCTTCGCGGCGCCGTCGCCGCCCGGGTTCCGCAAGAGAGACGCCGCGCCTTTTGGCGGTGGGTCTTCGATGCCTCGCCGCGCCGACGCCACGCTGCCGGTGCAGAGCGTGAAGCCGCCATATTGGTGAAGGAAGCAATCGCCGCTGGCATGGCGCCGGACGACGCCGGACAAGGCGTGTTAACCGTGATCCCCATGCCCTCGTCGCCAGATCTCCTGACCCTGCGTGCCGTGCGGAGACTGCAAGAAGCGGATGTCATATTCCACGAGGAGGGCGCAGAAGCCATTCTGGAACTCGCCCGTCGGGATGCCGAGCGCGTTGGTGCTATCTTTGACAAACCGGCCAAGGAAGCCGCCGCTCGCGATCTTGCAAAGTCGCGTCAGCGGGTGGTTTGGCTTGCCGTTGGGTCTAGCGAGCGGTTTGTTGCGGGTGACGACGATTTCGATTGCGAATTTTTGTGACGCTTTTCAAAATCGATTAACTGATCAACCGTTTCCGGTGAAAGCCTTTCTGTGATCCGGCGAGACGGTGGAAGGCCAAAGGTTCCTCGAAGCGCCTCTATCGCTTGAGAGAACGACCCCTTGGTCATGAACTGAACCGCCTTCGCAAGTCCAAACAAATAGGCCAGATGCGTCGCTCCGTGACGATATTTGCGCAGGAAAGCCATCCGGCTGCGATGCAGGAAATACGTCGAGAAGGCAGATGCCGGTCGCCCCGGACGGCCGGAACCAATCGACGCCCCGGCGGCATGCTGCACAATGAGCCCTGGGCAAAAGTCGATCGGGAAAGCGCCACGCCGCAGGGACCAATCAACCTCTTCGTAGTAAAGAAAGAATTCCTCTGACATCGTGCCAACCATCTCAAGAAATGATCGGGAAAGAACCAAGCAAGCGCCAGAAACAAACTCGATCTGCGAGGCATCCGGTGGTGGGCAACGGTTCGCGGACAGGCCTTGGTTCAGACTATGCGTTGCGCCGGTACCGTAGTTCACAACCCCACCGTCGCTTTGGATCATATCCGGGTGATCCCGATAGACCACACGCCCACCAGTCACCCCCACTCCTTGGCCGCTTTCAAGGAAACGGATTAGGGCTGCAATTGCTCCGGGTTGAACAACGCAATCAGGGTTAAGAACCCAGAAGTGTGACAGGCTGTCGTCACGCATCAAGACTTCGCAGCCTTTGTTGACACCTGCTGCGAATCCCGGGTTGATATTCTGTCTCAACAACTCGCGACTGCCGTCAGCGTGGTCTCGTTCCAGAACCTTCTTGCAGGTATTGTCGGTCGAGGCGTTGTCGACCACCAGCACCCTCAACATTTCTGGCCGGCAAGTAGCCAGGCTGTCCAAGCAGGTCTGAATGGTGCTCGCGGAGTTATATGTCACGATCACCACGCCGAGTTTGATTTGGGACATGCCATACTCCCCTTACGCTTGGGAGCATGGGAAATAAGGATTAATCAGACGTTAAGCGTCGTTCCTGTACCAAGAACCGAAGAGTTGCGAAAATTTTTCCCGAGCCACTGAATTCCCCCTTGACCCTTTTGCCCCTCTCGCTTAGCTAACCGCTCACTTCTGGCGGAGTAGCTCAGTTGGT
>CAYFXM010000275.1:0-3339 GCA_964346965.1 uncultured Actibacterium sp.
GCGAGGATGAGGATTTCGAGATCGCAGCCCGCCCGCTCTATGTCGAAAGCCTGACCATGATCGCGCGCGAAGACGCCGAGCATGTCACTCTGGAACTGGTCTGTGGCAAGGGCGGCTATGTCCGCGCCATCGCCCGCGATCTGGGTGAAGCGCTGGGCTGCTTAGGCCACGTGCGCGAGCTGCGCCGCGTTTGGTCGGGGCCCTTTGACGCGGAAGACGGCATCACCATGGAGCAGATCGAAGAGCTGGCCAAAGACCCGGCGTTGGACGAGCACTTGCTGCCATTGGAAACCGGCCTGGCCGACCTGCCCGAACTGCGAACTACACCCGATGGCGCGGCGCGGATGCGCAATGGCAACGCTGGCATTGTTCTGACCTCGGACGCGGAATACGGGGACGAGGCCTGGGCTTCGCTGGACGGTCGGGCCGTGGCGGTCGGCGTCTATAAAGCGGGCGAGCTACACCCCAGCCGCGTCTTCCTTCATTCCCGTTGACCCAAAAGAAAACCCGCACCTAGGGTGCGGGCCATTCTGCGAGAGAGTGATGCGGTTTAACGCGGAATGAATGAGGGTAAATGGGCGCGTTAAACGGCTTTCGCAAAATTATCAGACCACAGATCGTGATCGGACATTGGAGTTGAACTTTTGGCCTTCGAGGCTGTGGGGCGAAGACGCTTGGAACCGCTGTCAAACAGGCGATCAATCTGCTCTTCGCTGATGGAGGGAAGCTTGCCAAAGGACACGACCCGCAGGCTGTCACCGCCGCCGTTGAATGGGGTGTGATCCTGAATATGATCAAGTGGTTTCGCCATGTGCCCGCCCTCCAAATCTACAGGTATGTGGACCAATTGAGATCATGGTTCCTTACTTATCGGGATATCTCAAAACCTTTCCGACCCAACAGTTTGTTCACCAAATGAGAACAAACCGACCCAAAATTCACGTGGCTTCGGAAACTTTGTTAATTTACAAATGGTTAACGGGGCGAAGGTAAGGATTTCCGGACAATTTTAAGGTGAATCGCCAAAAACCTACCCGAAAGGACAGGTCCGGACTTATCCTTTAGGGCAGGTTTTTGGGTCACTCTGGCAGTTTTATAACCGAATCACTTCCCGTAATTCACACCCGGTTTGCCCTGATTTGTGCACAATCCCAGACCTTTTGATCCGAACCCACCAGACTGACGCGTGCTGGTCCGAGGCGATCTATTCCAAATGCGAAACATACCGCTACGCGTTGACCCGCGTCTGGGCGGCAGAGAAACCGCGTCTGGCGTTCATTATGCTCAACCCGTCAAAGGCGGATGAATTACGGAACGATCCAACCGTCGAGCGCTGCGAGCGTCGGGCCCGGAAAATGGGCTATGGCGCGATGCGTGTGGTCAATCTCTTTGCCTATCGGGCGACACAACCGTCGGACCTGAAAGCCGCAGCCAAACCGGAAGGCCCGGCAAACACGCAGTTGCTGCTGGAAGCGGCGGACTGGGCGGATTGTGCGCTTTGCGCGTGGGGGGTGCATGGGGCGCATCGCGATCAGGCCGGGAAGATCGAAGAGGTATTGCGCGATGCGGGCCATCCGCTTTTCCACATCGGGCTGACTAAGGAAGGCCACCCGCGCCACCCGCTTTATGTCTCTTACCAGATCGAGCCAGCGGAATGGCTGAAGTAAGACACTGTTAACTGACTGACTCGAATTCCCTGCGCCCGAAGCCGCTAGGACTGTAGCGTTGTGACTCTGACGAAACCTCGTTGGAAAGGTCTCATCATGCTTGGACTTGCCGGATTGCTTGGACTGATCGCTGTCAGCGCGGCGATTGACCTCGTGACAGAGGATACGCCCCCCCCGACCGAAGACGACGACACTCTGCCGGGAACAGAGAAGCCAGACCTTCTGGATGCTCTTGGCGGCGACGATCTGGTCAATTCCGGCGCTGGCGCGGATACGGTGCTTGGCGGTGCTGGCGATGATTGGCTGGACGGCGCCGAAGGGGACGACCTTCTGATCGGTGGCTCGGACGATGACGATCTTCTCGGTGACCTGGGCGCCGATAGTCTCATGGGCGGCGAGGGCGATGACTATCTGGCCGGGCAGGCGGAAGACGACACGCTGTTCGGTCAGGCCGGCGAGGACACGCTGATTGGTGGGGATGGGGATGATTGGATTTCAGGCGGCGCCGGAGACGACGCCGCCATGGGTGGTCTGGGCGACGATACATTGACCGGCGGTACAGGTCGGGACGTCCTTAATGGCAATGACGGCAACGACCGTCTGGAAGGTGTCGAGATCACGGAAGAGGGTGTCACCGACGACGGTGCCTCTGACTACCTGAACGGCGGCGACGGCGACGATCATATCGTTGTCGGCGCCGGCGATCTGGTCTCCGGCGGCGAAGGCGCGGATGAGATCGTGCTGGGGGACTGGATTCTTTCCGGGGAAGAACTGCCCGACCTCAAGGATTTCGATTCAGCCACAGATCAGTTGCTTGTCGTCTACGACGAAACCGCCCACCCCGACCCCGAATTGTCACTGGAGATATCGGAGGAGGACCCCGACAAGGCCATCCTTCTGATGGATGGACTGCCCCTGTCCGAAATTGACAACCTTGAAGAACTTGATGACGCCGAGATCACACTGATGACCGAAACGGCCTATCAGGCAATTGTTGGCGGAACGGTGCAGGCCCCCTTGGCCTGACCCGTGCAAGCCCCTAAGCTTCGGCTGACCGCAACGCAGGGGCTGGCCGATGTCCGACACATCCGACTCTGATCTTCATCAGGAAATCCGCACCTTACGTGAAGAGGTCGGCCAGTTGAACCGGCACAAGTACCTGCGAACCCTGAACTCTACCCCACGCCTGCTTTGGATGTCTTTCCTGCGGGGATTGGCAACCGGGCTTGGCACGGTTGTCGGGGCGACCCTACTGGTGTCGATCATGTTGTATTTCCTGTCCCAGATCGAGCTGATCCCGATCATCGGCGATTGGGCCAAACAAATCGCGGCGGAAATTCAGGCTCCTGCCGAGCAGTAACCCACCAACATTTCAGTCAGCGCCACTCGAGCACATGCTACACCTTGGTAGGTGAAGCAATCCCACCTGTTGGGCGAAAATTTCGATCGGCTGCTTTGAGCCCTTAGCAACCATGTCTCACCCGTCCACGCAAGAAACTTTAGGGATCACGGGACCATCGCAGCCAGTCCGTGACCGGCCGCAATCATAGTTATTCTCCGTTACGCTCTGCTTACTTCTTATGGTGTTCGCAGGTGACGTTGGGATTGAACGGCATTAGGACGCCCATCGGGTTCTCGCGGAAAAGCCAAACGTGCTGGTCATAGTGCGGCA
>CAYFXM010000276.1:0-3305 GCA_964346965.1 uncultured Actibacterium sp.
GCCTGAAGGGCAAGATCCTGGGTTCCGGGCTGTCGGTCTCTGAGCTGGTTTCAACTGCCTGGGCGTCCGCCTCGACCTTCCGCGGCTCCGACATGCGTGGCGGTGCCAACGGCGCCCGCATTCGTCTGGCGCCTCAGAAGGATTGGGAAGTTAACCAGCCGGATCAACTGGCGAAAGTGCTGAAGACCCTCGAGGGTATCCAGAGCGAGTTCAACCGCGCGCAGTCTGGCGGCAAGAAGGTGTCTCTCGCGGACCTGATCGTACTGGCCGGTTGCGCAGGCGTTGAGAAAGCTGCGAAGAATGCCGGTCAGGACGTGACGGTTCCGTTCTCACCGGGCCGCATGGACGCCTCGCACGAACAAACCGACGTTGAGGCCATGGCTGTGCTGGAGCCGATCGCAGATGGGTTCCGTAACTACCAGAAGGCCAAATACAGCGTCTCGGCCGAGGAGCTCTTTATTGACAAGGCGCAACTGCTGACGCTGACCCCGCCGGAGATGACGGTTCTCGTTGGCGGCATGCGTGTCCTGAACACCAACTTCGGCCAGACCAAGCATGGTGTCTTCACCGACCGTCCAGAGTCGCTGACGAATGACTTCTTCGTGAACCTGCTCGATATGGGCACGACCTGGAAGAGCGTCTCCGACGACAAGGACCTGTTTGAAGGCAGCGATCGCAAGACGGGTAAAGCGAAGTGGACCGGCACCCGTGTCGACCTGATCTTCGGTTCAAACTCGGAGCTCCGCGCCCTGGCCGAGGTCTATGCAGCGGCGGACGCGCAGAAGAAGTTTGTCGATGACTTCGTGGCAGCGTGGACCAAGGTGATGAACCTGGATCGCTTTGATCTTGCCTAGTCTTGGTACAGCGTCTCAGAGGGCTTCTGCAGCGTATTTCGGACCGCCTGCCGGATGAATAGGAAGCGATGAATACGACACCATGCTGAAGGAAGCCCGAGACCAAAAATAAGGATGGCGTTCTGCAACTTGGAACGCCGTCCTTTATTTAAGCAAGCTTATGCGAAAGCCATCAACACATAACAATGGGCTCCAGGGGACGCTCGCTGCGCGCCCCTGAACCCGAGCGTTAGACTCGCTGAACGAAAGCTGCCGCTCACATCACAACCTGCGACCGGCAGTTCATGGCCGGTTGCTGCCGGAATGAGGTCAATAAATCCTGCGGCTGGAATGTCCCCTTGGTGTGTGAGAGCGGACCTCCATGGTCTCCGGCACAAACAGGCAGCTAGCGACCCGAAGCGGACGTTTCGGGCTATTCCGTCAGTTAGTTCCCATAATGAAACAGTTGTGATTTACTGGTCTAGCTGGGAACCAGAGTGGGGAGAAAAGTGGAACAGCGAGCGCCGGCTTGGTATGGAGCCAGGGCTTTGCTCATTGCATGTGTGCTCCTTCCAATGGTCTCCGCGCAGAGCACTCCAAGGGGCGGAGACAGTCGTTGTGCAATCCCAGACATGCGAACCGATGAAAGACCCGGTGCGGCTGGGCCACCGACCAAAGTGTCTGTCGGTATCCGAATGATCGACCTGACGGACATCGATGATGTCAATAAAACACTGACCGGAGACTTTGGGGTTTTCCTGACCTGGACGGATCCGAGGCTGGCTGATCTCAAGGGTTGCGAGGCTTCATTGGATGACATCTGGTCCCCGGGAATCGCTTTTGTGAATTCGGGACGAATGTTTACGAGTCGCCCAAGAGAAGCGGATATCGGCACCGGCGGCTCGGTGCGGTATATTCAAAGATACTACGGCACGCTTGCGACGTATCATAACCTTCGCAAGTTTCCGCTGGATAAACAAATTTTCCGTGTCTCTCTATTTCCTCTCGAATACGGAGAGAAAGACGTCCAGCTTGTTGTTGACGAAAAGGTAAGCGGACGTCGAGACCTATTGAATATTTCCGATTGGACGGTTGGCTCGGTCAAGGGAAAAATACGCCGTCGATACGTAGAAGCAACCGACAGTTTTGCCTCGGTATATGACTTCGAAATCCCTGCGAACCGACAACGTCACTTTTACGTGTGGAAGATTATCGTTCCCCTCTGTCTAATCGTCTTCATGTCCTGGACCGTCTTTTGGATCAACCCTGCCCAATTCGGCCCGCAGATCGGGCTGTCGGCCACGTCCATGCTGACGCTGATCGCGTTCCAGTTTGCGACGACCAACATGGTGCCTGAGCTTAGCTTTTTCACAACCCTCGACGAGTTTATTGCTGGCTCCACCCTCTTGGTATTCCTAGCCCTGGTTCAGTCACTCACCACGAGTTACCTTGTGTCACAGGAAAGACAACAACTTGCGCTGCGCGTCGACCGCATGTGCCGTTTAGTCTTTCCGCTTGGCTTTGCTGTGCTGATCTTGGTCGTATTCTTCCGCTGATGCGTGAAGCCTACAGAAAGTCGGGTCAGACGAACGTTTACCAATGTCCGCTTGTGGCCGATTGCAGCCAGTTGCGGGGGCAATATTTTGATCGATTGAATGGCCGCTATCTGCAGAGAAGCAGCCGGTCGAGACTCAAGCTGATCGGACAGCGCCTGTACGGTCGAGTCTGAGCTACCTGGCCACGACTCTTCCCTTCTTGGGGGCCTGGTCCAGGCTCGGCGACTGAGCCCTAGATCACCGGGCGTTCGCGATAGGTTCCCCAGATCTCCTTCAACGTCTCGATAATGTCGCCCATCGATGCGCGCGCCTTTACGAGCTCGATCGTGATCGGCATGAGATTGGCGGATTCGTCACGGGCGACCACCTTTAGTTCTTCCAGCAGCTTGCCAACCTGCGCGTTGTCGCGCTTGCGTTTGACCCGCTTCAGATTTTCCACCTGGCGGCGCTCGGTTTCGGCGTCGTAGGGGTGCGTCTCGATGTCGAATTGTTCTTCCGGTTCTACGTATTTATTCACGCCGATCACGGGCCGCGTGCCGCTGGCCTTGCGCTGGGCGAAATCGTAGGCGGAATCAGCGATCTCCCTCTGAAACCAGCCGTCCTCGATCGCCTTTAAGGTGCCTCCCATGGTGTCGACCTGATCGAGAATCTTGAAAATCTCTTTCTCCATCTGCGTCGTCAAGCTTTCCACGTAATACGATCCGCCGATAGGATCGATCACCGAGGTGATATTGGTCTCGTCGGCGACCACTTGTTGCGTGCGAAGCGCCAGCTTCATGGCTTCCTCGGTGGGTATGGTAAAGGCCTCATCAAGGCCGTTGGTGTGCAGGCTCTGAGCGCCGCCCAGAATTGCCGCCAGCGCCTGATAGGCCGTGCGCACGAGGTTGACCTTGTACTGTGGCTTGGTGAGCGTGGC
>CAYFXM010000277.1:0-3267 GCA_964346965.1 uncultured Actibacterium sp.
CGGAAGACGAAACCTTCAAGGCGGATGCGGCCTGCGTCATTCCGGCACAGAAGGCCGGGGAAATCGCCGCGAGGGCGGGCGTCACGGACGGCGACTGGGTTCCGATCGATCCGAAGGACATGCGGACTCGGGCGGATTCCAACATCTACGTGCTCGGTGACGCCTCGGTCGCTTCGGAGATGCCGAAGTCAGCATTCTCCGCAAACAGTCAAGCCAAAGTGGCGGCCAACGCCATCCTTGCCGATCTGGCGGGCGCCTCGGCTGCTTCGTCGAAGTACAACAACACCTGCTGGAGCATGATTTCTCCGGACAACAGCGTGAAGGTGGGTGCTTCCTACGAGGGCGGTGCCGAGAACATCAAAGCGGTCAGCAGGTTCATCTCGCAGACGAAGGAGGAGGCGGCGACTCGAGAGACGAATTTCAAAGATTCGGTCGAGTGGTATCGCGATATCACGAGCGAGATGTTCAACTGAAGCACGAGACCAGAGATGTAGAAAGGGGCGCACTCATTTAAGCCTTACTCACTGGAAAAATAAGTGCGCCCCCTTTTTCGCCCCTAGGTATGACGGTCCGCTTCATGGAATCGCTGCAACGGCGGAAAGGGGATCCGGCGCCGCGACATCGGTTTCAAAGCGCGAGTAGAGAGGCGAGCGATCGGCAGATCTGATTTTCGCGTTGGGCTTGCCTTGCGATGGTCATTCACCTCGTCTAAGGTCTTGATAACAGGCGGGAACTTGCAGGCATGGCCGTCTCTAAGGCCGAATTCGCCGCAAGTCCTTGATCAGAACCGGCCAAGAACCCGAGCAATTACATTGATCTGGATTAATTTCGGCCCAATTTCTCCCCGTAAAGTATTTCCGTTTATGCTAGGCGCCTACCTAAATTGATCAAAAGCCCCCTACCGAGTCTCGTTATCCGCGGCCGTAAGCTGCTGCCGATTATTCAGGGCGGCATGGGCGTGGGCATTTCCGCCCACCGCCTGGCCGGAGCCGTGGCCAAGGAAGGCGCCGTCGGCACCATCGCCAGCGTCGATTTGCGCCGTCTGCATCCCGATCTGATGCAGCGAACGCGCAAGACTTTTGACCACCAGGCGCTGGCCGAAACCAATGTGGAAGCCCTGGATCGGGAAGTGCGCGCCGCCCGAAATATAGCCGGCGCGGACGGCTTCATCGCGGTGAACGTCATGCGCGCGCTGTCAAACTACGCTGAGATGGTGGTGCAGGCCTGCAAGAGCGGTGCCGACGCCATCATCATGGGCGCCGGTTTGCCCATGGATCTGCCGGAATTAACCGCCGACTACCCCAAAGTCGCCCTGATTCCCATTCTCTCCGAGGAACGGGGCGTTCGCGCGGTGCTGAAGAAATGGGCGCGGCGCAACCGCGCGCCGGACGCAATCGTCGTCGAGCACCCCAAGTACGCGGGCGGACATCTGGGCGCCACCCGTATGGACGAAGTCAATGATCCCAAATTCGATTTCAAGCGGGTGCTGGCGGAGATCCGGAACGTCATTCAACAGCTTGGCATGTCCGTCGAGAAGATTCCTCTGATTCCGGCCGGTGGCGTCAATTGCTTCAATAAGCTTCAGGAACTGATCAACCTTGGCGCCGGCGGCGCTCAAATCGGAACGCCGTTTGCGGTCACCGAAGAGTGCGACGCGCACCCCAATTTCAAGAAAGTCCTGGCCGAGGCCAAACCGGAAGACATCGTCACTTTTATGAGCAGCGCCGGCCTGCCGGCGCGCGCCGTGCTGACCCCGTGGCTGAAGCGTTACCTGGCCAAGGAAAAACAGCTGCGCGACAAAGCGACTCCGGAGTGCGGCAACTGCCCCAGCAAACTCGAATGCCTGACCCATTGTGGCTTCAAGGACGGCAACCCTGCCGCCGGACAATTCTGTATCGAAACACAGCTCGCCGCCGCGCAGCGCGGTAACATCAATTGCGGACTGTTCTTCCGCGGGTCTGAACCCCTACCCTTCGGCAGCGAAATTCGCCGGGTGCGTGAGTTGCTGGAGTATCTACTGGCAGATAAGCGGGTCACGCCCGCCGCCGGATAATCCGAACCCTCGACGCCACCAGGCTTGGCCGCGCAGGCTTCGGCCAAATTACGCCATGAGCTTAGGGGGTTATTCAACGTGGCCCCGACGTTCGACTAAGCCTTCATCCTGGGTTTCCCGGTCCTCGGTTTTTCCAGGACTTGGGAAACGGTCCCGGAGTTGACTATTTGACTATTTGGAAACTTGATCGGATTTGAATCGATTCCCAACGGGAATGATAGACAATATGGCCAGATGAAGACGACTGGTCATCCAGCAATACGCATGCACCCGGCGGGCATCGCGCGCAACGCCGCCCTCGACCAATGATTCAAAGTCGAGCCGGTTTGAATGACTGAAGAAAAACGGTTGGTGATTGTCGCCCCGCAATATCAGGTGATAGATACCGCCGGGCACATGCAGGCGTGGCTTCCTGGGCATCCCTGCCCTCCTTGGTGACTCTCAACGTCTGACATCCTCTGTCAGACCGTGAAACTCAAACTACTCCCCCAATAGTCAAATAATCAACTCCGGGACCGCTCCCCATTGAGGGGGAACGTTTGGCGGCCGCTCTTGAGCCCACGATTAGGCCTCAGCCTCTTAACTTCTTCGTGAGATCCCATAGCAAACCACCCAAGCCACAAAGAACAATCCCAGCAGCTAAATACGGCAATGCATTTTGCGCCAAGTAATCAGTTATCGAAGTGCCCCAATCGAAGATAAACCACGAGCCGAGAAGGGCTACGAAACCCGTAGGCAAACCCAATACAACGCCGTTTTGCGCTCCAGCAACCCCGGCGACATAAGCAGCGAGAACTCCAGATGCTACCCAAAGGATCAAGAACAAGAGCCCCAACCCTCCCCACAATCCCCCACCAAAGAGGCCGGGCCAATGAAAGACTAAAAAGGAACTTCCCGCCACTAACAGAGAGCTCGTCACGACGAAAAACAGCGTCGCTGAGACGATGGATCGAGCTTTGATGCTAGACATTCCGGGATTCGCCGCGAAATCAGAAAAAGTGGTCAGATTGGGATGGTCCGGGTTTCGTGGACACTCAGTTAACCAACGCGATACTGTCTTTCGAACTGAAAGGGACTGACGCAGCTGATTGACGCATGCAGTCGCGTCGGATTGTAAAACGTCTTGAGGTACGCGAACACATCACGCCTGGCGTCATCCCGGCTGCGGCTCCGGCGAAGGCATCGAATAGTCAAATAGTCAACTCCGGGACCGC
>CAYFXM010000278.1:0-3204 GCA_964346965.1 uncultured Actibacterium sp.
GCGTGAAAGACTTTAACGACGTTGGTATCGCCGAATAGTTCATAAAGTGGATCCAGTGCCAGCCCCTTCACCAGCGGATCGACAAGAACCGCCTCGCCCTCGCCGGGCAGAGCTAGTTGGACAAGACATAGCTTCGAGTAATAGGTCCGCTCACGCAGAAACTCTGTGTCGATGGTTACATAGGGGCCAGTCTTGGCCCGCTGGCAAAACTCCGCCAGTTCTTCAGTCGTCGTGAGAGTACGCATTCGTTGGGTGCTGCCCGTTTTTTAGTCATTTCCAATCCCAGCTTTCTGTGTAGGCGCAGAACACGGGAAAGAAAAGACTTTAGGGCAAGACGACCGGCTCGCGTTTGCCTTCCGCAAAACGGCGCAGGACCAGCGGATAGAGCTGGTGCTCTACCGGCAAAACCCGTGCAGCCAGCGTTTCTGGGTCATCGCCGGGCTGAACTGGGACACGTGCCTGACCAAGGATTGGGCCGTCGTCGAGCTCTGCTGTGACTTCGTGGACGGAGCAGCCGTGCTCTACATCTCCGGCTTCGATCGCACGCGCGTGTGTGTTCAAACCTTTGTATTTCGGCAACAATGAAGGGTGAATGTTCAGCATCCGCCCCTCCCACTTTGCGATGAATCCGGGGGTAAGAATACGCATGAAACCCGCTAGGCAGAGGATATCGGGCTGGGCGGCCTCCAGGTGTTCCTGCAACTCCGCCTCAAAAGCCGCGCGATCTTTGCCATAGGGTTTGTGATCGACAGCTGCCGTGGCAATACCCCGCTCAGCCGCTTTTTTCAGGCCTCCGGCGTGAGGATCGTTTGACATCACCAGCACCGGACGTGCGGGATGATCGCCGATCATGCTATCGACCAGCGCAAGCATGTTAGACCCACCACCAGAAATCAGGATCGCGACGCGTTTGGTCACAGCAGCGCCCCGCGATAAGCTACGCCCTCGCCAGATTGAACACGCCCCATGCGGGTGACGGTCTCTCCTTCGGCCTGCAGTAACTCGGTCAGTGCATCTGCTTGATCTTCAGCCACGACAAGGATCATCCCGATGCCTGAATTGAAGGTCTTCAGAAGTTCAGCCTCTGCCATATCCGCAGTTTCCGCCAGCCAACGGAAGACGGGCGGCAGATCCCAGCTATCCAGATCAATTTCAGCACCCAGACCTTCAGGCAGAACGCGCGGTAGGTTTTCGGTCAGTCCACCGCCGGTGATATGGGCCAGCGCATGAACACCCCCTGCCCGGACAGCGGCCAAGGCCTGTTTCACATAGAGCCGTGTCGGCGTCAGCAGATTCGCTCCAAGCGTTTGGCCCGGCGCCCAAGGGCATTCGGCGTCCCAATCCAGGCCGGTCATCTCGACGACCTTACGAACCAACGAGTAGCCATTCGAATGCACCCCGTCTGAGGCCAATCCGAGCAGAACATCGCCCTCGGACACGCCAGCCGGCAGATCCGCGCCGCGTTCCATTGCGCCAACAGCAAAGCCCGCGAGGTCGAAATCGCCGTCGTCATACATGCCCGGCATTTCAGCCGTTTCACCACCGATCAACGCGCAACCGGAACGAACGCAACCTTCGGCAATGCCTTCGACGACAGAGGCCGCCTCTTCGACGGCCAGTTTGCCAGTCGCGAAATAATCAAGGAAAAACAGCGGCTCGGCCCCCTGACACACAAGGTCGTTCACGCACATGGCCACTAGATCGATGCCAACGCCGCCCACTTCTCCAGTATCGATCGCGATCCGTAGCTTGGTGCCAACCCCATCAGTCGCACCGACGAGGATCGGATCAGAATAGCCTGCATCCTTGAGATCGAACAATGCACCGAAACCGCCTAGCCCCGCCATAACGCCCGAACGGTTGGTACGTTTCGCAGCCGGTTTGATCCGGTCGACAAGGGCATTACCTGCATCAATATCGACCCCAGCATCGGCATAGGTCAGACCGTTTTTTCCATCAGTGCTCATGATCAGGCTCTCCGGGCAATCGCGTTTGCGCTGACCTATCCGATCCTTGCGGCAATGGGAAGTTCTCAAAACAACGCTGTACCCCAAAGGAACGGGAAATGCGGGCCTTGACCTTGCTGATGGCGCTGGATACCCACGGGGAACGGGAGGGCCTGTAGCTCAATTGGTTAGAGCAGAGCGCTCATAACGCTTTGGTTGGGGGTTCGAGTCCCTCCGGGCCTACCATTTCCTCACGTTGACCGGGCTAACACCAGTTCAGCCTTCAATCCGCCCAGTGTCTCGCTGTCGCCAAGGCGCAGCAATCCACCGTGACTGCGCGCAACATCCGCCGCAATGGCCAACCCCAGACCAACACCGGTCCCCTGGTTCTGGTTACGCGCCGTATCAAGGCGCGAGAACGCTTTCACCGCCGCTTCCCTTTGATCGATAGGGATACCCGGTCCGTCATCCTCGACAGTAAAAACGATCGCTTTCTGGCCAATACTGAGATCAACTCTAGTGCGTGTCCCATAGCGCAAGGCGTTCCCAATCAGGTTCTGAAGCGCCCGTTCAACCGCGACAACACGCAAACCAACCTTCTCTGTTGGTAGTTTCTTAGCGTATTCAACTTCCCCGCCAGATCGCTGAAAGCCTTCAACCGCGCGCTCTAGCAGTTCTTTTGGTCTGGCTTGGGCTGGCTCTTCGGTCACGCTGCCACGGGCGTAATCAAGGAACGTATCGAGCATTTTCTCCATCTCTTCGACGTCGCGGCGCATAGCGATGGTGTCATCGTTCTCCTCCGCCAACGACAGGGCAAGTTTCAGGCGGGTCAAAGGTGTCCGCAGGTCGTGGCTGACGCCGGACAACATCATGGTCCGCTGTTCGATTTGCCGTTCTATCCTGCTGCGCATATCGAGAAAGGCGTTGCCCGCGAGACGAACCTCGGTCGCACCTGCGGGTTTGTAAGAAACCACTTGCCCCTTACCGAAAGCGTCGGCCGCAAAGGCCAAGCGGCGAATTGGTCGCAGTTGGTTGCGCAGAAACAAGAATGCGATCACCGTCATCAAGATGCCTGTCACGATCATTAAAACCAAGAGTTGGTGAGGATTGCTGGCCGAGACACGCCGGCGGTTGACGGTAATCGTCGCAAGTCCCTTTCCTGTTTCAACGAGCATACGCACCTCACGGGAATTGCTGGCCAGATCAACTGCAACCAAACCGGGGATGCTTTCTTGAAGTTGTTGCTGAACCGTCCGCC
>CAYFXM010000279.1:0-3198 GCA_964346965.1 uncultured Actibacterium sp.
AATGGTTGGGCTTTGCCGTGCTCTTGGCCGGGATTTTCGGGATGGCGGCCTACAACTTGTACTTCCTCGAAGCTGGACGCGAGACGCTGAAGCTTGCTCTTGCTCTTGCTGTCATGACAGGCGGTTTCGTGGCGCTTTACACGACTTATGATGCCTACGGCATTCGAGCGACAGAAAACCCGTTCACCTTCTTGGCATGGTTCTTTTTCATCGACGGTTTGTTTTTTGCACCGTGGTTGGCGGCGCTGCGATATAGGTCGATGGCGGCTCCACCGGCGTTAGGGCCGTTGGTGGTGCGAGGCCTCATCGGAGGGATCGTGGCATTTCTGAGTTTCGGAGCGATCATGATGGCAACGCGACTCGACAAAGTGGGCGAGGCGGCGGTGCTGCGAGAGACCTCGACCGTGTTTGCAGCCCTGATCGGTTGGCTAGTCTTGGGCGAAAAGGTGGGGCCGAGACGCTTGACATTGATGGCATTGATAGCACTTGGTGCAGTAATCGTTGAGATGGGTGGTTGAATGGAAGAGAAAACGATCAATCCCGCTTTGAAAATGGCGCTGGAACTCGGCCCCATCGCCGCCTTTTTCGCAGCCTACATGATGGTGCGTGAAAAGACCTTTGTGGTCGGTGGAACTGAATATGAAGGGTTCATTCTGGTGACGGCCGGGTTCATTCCGCTGTCGCTGGCAACCACCGCCGTTCTGTGGAAGCTAACCGGACATATCTCGAAAATGCAGATCGTTACCGCAGTTCTGGTGACGGTCTTTGGGGGGCTGACCGTGTGGTTGAACGATGATCGGTTCTTCAAGATGAAGCCGACGATCATCTATGCGCTGTTTGCTGGGATGCTTGGGTTCGGGCTGCTGAAAGGGCAATCCTACCTGCAGTACGTGATGGATGGGATGATGCCTTTGAAGCCCGAGGGGTGGATGAAGCTGACCAAACGTCTGGCATTGTTTTTTGCGGCTCTGGCTGTGGCCAACGAGGTCGTCTGGCGCACGATGTCCACCGATATGTGGGTGAATTTCAAGACTTTCGGGCTGACCCTTGCGGTCTTCGGATTCTTTATGACCCAAGGTGGATTGCTGCAGAAATACGCGACGGAAGAAGAAGAATCCTGACGTCACCTGCCAAATTGAGCGCCCCCTGAGGGGCCGCAAGCGACAGTATTGAACGGGGCCTTCTGGCCCCGCTGGCGTTTGGGGAAAGACGCTGGCGCGGACCTCCTAAAGGCCCACATCAAGACGCGTGATTTCTGTGCAGAAACCGTCCACTACCAGTACGGCGGGCGACTACTCGATTTTTGCGTGGAACAAGCCGCGCCTAGACAGGAAGATTTTGGCAGAATGGGTCCGGAATGTTTTCGCCCCGCTTCTCCGCATAAAGCATCCGGCCCTTTTGCAGTCCCGGTCGGGCGCCGAGCTGCTTCAACCAGCGTGCCATGTGGGGCTTGTCGTCGAGCATCTGTTGTTGTCCCTCCCACAACGATGCCCAGCCCCAGGTCGCGAAATCGGCAATCGAGACGAAGTCACCTGCGAGGTATTCCGTCTTCGCGAGCTGCCGGTCGAGCACCCCGTAAAGACGCGCCGTCTCCGCCCGGTACCGGTCCTGCGCATAGGGAACCAACACTGGCGGCGTGCGTTTCGGCAGATGTTTCAGGAAGTGATGTGCTTGACCGACCATTGGGCCGATGCCGCCCATCTGCCACATGAGCCATTGTTCGACCGAAATACGTTCGCGCTCTGTCGCGCCGTAGAACATCCCTGTCTTCCGGGCGAGATACATCAGGATTGCGCCGCTTTCAAAAATCGCGAGCGGTTTACCATCTGGCCCGTCGGGATCGACGATTGCCGGGATGCGGTTGTTTGGCGACACCTTCAGAAACTCGGGATCATACTGTTCGCCCGCGTTGATGTTCACCAAGTGAGTTACATAGGGCAGTCCCATCTCTTCCAGCACGATGGAGGCTTTCCATCCGTTTGGGGTTGGCCAAAAATACAGGTCGATCGGGTCGGTCATCGTCGGGCTCCTTCAGCCTGCCTTAGGATGGTGCTATTGACCTCGGAGGCAACGGAAAATCTGCTGTTGTGGATCAATCCGGCGTGAAAGTTGGGCCGTGGCGTGCCCGATTGTCGCCGGTCGCGCTTGACGCGCCTCGGCCCCGGGTCTAGGAACGCGCCCAAGTGGCGATTTGTACACCGGATTGCGGGCCACGTTAAACATGCCGCTAAAGAGGTCGAGGACAAGGCATTGCCCCCGACGCTTTCCGCGGTGGGGGCTTTTTTGATGCGGGGTCAAGTATGACTGACAGCTGGAACACACGGACGAAACTGGTGCATGGCGGCATTCGCCGCAGCCAGTATAACGAGGTCGCCGAGGCGATTTTTCTGACGCAGGGCTTTGTCTATGACACGGCCGAGCAGGCCGAGGCGCGGTTCCTTGAGGCTGGGCCGGATGAGTTCATCTATGCTCGCTATGGCAATCCGACAGTTGCGATGTTCGAAGAGCGGATCGCGCTTCTGGAAGGGGCCGAAGATGCTTTTGCCACGGCCTCCGGCATGGCGGCTGTGAACGGCGCAATCACATCGATGCTGAAGGCAGGCGACCATGTGGTGGCAGCGCGGGCGTTGTTTGGGTCGTGCCTGTATATCCTTGAGGACATCCTGACCCGGTACGGCGTTGAAGTGACCTTTGTTGACGGCACCGAGTTGGATCAATGGAAGGCGGCGATCCGCAAGGACACTAAGGCAGTATTCTTCGAAACCGTGTCGAACCCAACGCTGGAGGTCATCGACCTGAAAGCGGTGGCTGATCTGGCGCATGAGGTTGGGGCGCTGGTTGTCGTGGACAATGTTTTTGCCACACCGGTCTATTCCAAGGCGCTGGAGAATGGCGCCGACGTTGTTGTCTACTCCACCACCAAGCATATCGACGGGCAGGGACGCTGTCTGGGCGGGGTGATCCTTGGCACAGAGGAATTCATTCGTGGCACAGTAGAGCCCTACATGAAGCACACCGGTGGCTCAATGAGCCCGTTTAACGCGTGGGTAATGCTGAAAGGCCTAGAGACCATCGACCTGCGGGTGCGGGCGCAGTCGGCCTCGGCGCAGGCAATTGCCGAGGCGCTGGAAGGGCACGAGAAACTGGAGCGCACAATCTATCCGGGGCTGAAGGGCCACGCGCAGAATGCTTTGGCGG
>CAYFXM010000280.1:0-3196 GCA_964346965.1 uncultured Actibacterium sp.
CAGAGATCGCCTGTTTCGCCTCTTCGGAGATGGAATCCATGTCACCGATCACGAGTTCTGGCAAAACACCAAATTCCAAAGCCCGATTGGCACCACCGTCGGCAGCCACCAGAAAGGGCGCCAAGGACAAGGACAAGGTGATTTCTTCGTCCCTTGCCTCACCTCCGCCCAACAGAGTCGCGAAACAGTTTGTTTCCAGTATTTTAGCGCACATTACGCCAAGTTTTGCTCTAATTTCACTTACGCCACAATGTGAACATGAATTGATCCCGCAAATTTCCCAGAATCATTTGAAATCTGGTATGACGGCTACTTGATAATAAACCGGTACACGAAGAAGAAAGTCGCTTCTTAATGGCGAATTCGAACAAAATCTTAACCGTTTCATACGGAACCTTCTCCTGCACTTTGGAAGGGTTTGAGGATTCGTTCGGCGCAATGAAAGAAATCGCAGAGTATTTTCGTGGCCTCGCGGCCGAGGACCGATACTTCGGGTCCGAACCTCCCGCGGTTGATCCCGAGATGCTGCAGGATCTCGCGCGCCGACGTACACGTCAGAGCGTCGAGGCCCGGCATCTTGGAAACGATATCCACCTGCGCGCCTCTGTCGAGGATCCAAAGAAAGACTCTGGTATCACGCGCGAAACACCAGAGAGCGCGCCGGTATCAGAGGGCGGTCAAGACGTCGCCGACAAGCTTTCACGGATTCGCGCCGCCGTGGATGCCTCCATGTCCGCCGAGCCGGAGGTATTTAGCGACGACCTGACGGACAGCAACCTGTTCGACGTGGACGCGCCCGAAGATCTGATCGACGCTGAGGTTCTTGAAACGGTCGAGCGGCAGCCTGATTTCGCCGAGGCCCAAACCTTCGTGCCGGAACCTGCCACCGCCGATGAAACCGCCCCGGAACCTGCACAAGAGGAACCGCTGTTCGAACCGACGACGGAACCAGAGGTCACTTTTGAAGGGCCTCTGGAACTTGAAGACGAGATCGCGCCTGAGGAACCCGAGCCCGTCGAGGACCAGCAGAGTCCGACCGCGGCGCCGACGCCCCCCGAAGACGAAGCCGAACTGAGTGCACGCGCCAATGCCCGGCTCATGGCCTTGCGCCGTGAATTTGAGAAAAATCCACCGACGGCGGCGGATTTGGACCCTCAGTTTGAGTCGTCCCCTCAACGCCACAGCTATGACGGTGAACGTAAAAAGCGCCAGCTACCGAGCGGCGGTGCGGAAGAGAATTCAGTCTCGCGCTTGATGGACGAGGCCAAGTTCAAGCTGGAAGGTGCCGAGAACAAAAGGCGACACATCTCGATCGCGCATTTAAAAGCTGCGGTTGCCGCCACCAAGGCAGAACGTCGATCAACATCAAAAGATGTGCAGGATCGACGCGAGAAGCGCGAGCAGGACCCCTATCGCCGGGACTTGGCACAAGCTGTCGGCGACCCGCCCAAAACGCAGCCTCCTGAGCGCGACCAGCCATCGCAAGTTGCGGGGAAAAAGCGCGTTCCGCTGATGCTGGTTTCGGAACAGCGGGTGACGATTGAAACCGCCCCGCAGCCAGAGACTCAAACTGCCTCGTCTCGCGGTGGAAGCTTTGCTGAATATGCCGAGCGTGTCGGAGCGAATGACTTGCCTGAACTGCTTGAAGCAGCAGTGGCCTATGCCATGCTCGGCTCGCAAGAGAATGTCGTGACCCGACCGCAGATCATGAAGACAATCGCCCAGCATTTCGGGGACGACGAATTCTCGCGAGAAGAAAGTCTGCGGGCGTTTGGCCTGCTGCTGCGCGAAGGTCGCATTCAAAAATTAAGTCAGGGTCAGTTTGCGGTCCCGGACAATTCTCCGTTTATCGACCGAATTCCTGGCGAATAGTCAGTTCTCGTCATCTTTCTTGGCGTCGGGGTCGGCTTGACCAACCCCGCGAAAGATAAACTTGAACGGAATCGCCCAGATCACGCCAAGCCCGATATAGACGATAAGTTCCACGACCAGAGACGGACGACCCAGCCAGTTCATGATCGTGACGGCCGCCACAATATAGGCTGGCAACCCAAGCAGCAGGATCAGAAGCGCCAGCCGCTTGCGCGCTTTGTAACCGAGAGCCATCAGTCTGCGAACGGGTCGGTGACGAGGATGGTGTCTTCGCGCTCGGGCGAGGTCGACAGAAGGGCAACCGGGCAATCGATCAGCTCTTCCACGCGGCGGACGTATTTGATCGCGTTTGCGGGCAGATCCGCCCAGCTCCGTGCGCCTTCGGTGGATTCGCTCCAACCCGGCATCTCTTCATAGATCGGGGTGCAGCGCGCCTGCTGATCGGCGGCGGTCGGCAGATAATCCAGGCGCTCTCCATCCAGATCATAGCCCACGCAGATCTTCAGGGTCTCGAACCCGTCCAGAACGTCCAGCTTGGTCAGCGAGATACCGGTGACGCCCGAGGTCGCGCAGGTCTGACGCACCAGCGCGGCGTCGAACCAACCACAGCGGCGCTTGCGGCCCGTGGTGGTGCCGAACTCATGCCCGCGTTCGCCCAGACGTTGACCATCTGCATCATCCAGCTCTGTCGGGAAGGGGCCTTCACCCACGCGGGTGGTATAGGCCTTCACGATGCCCAGGACATAATCGATCGAACCCGGGCCGATGCCCACACCCGTCGCCGCCTTCCCAGCGATCACGGTGGACGAGGTCACGAAAGGGTAGGTGCCGAAATCAATATCCAGCAGAGCGCCTTGTGCGCCTTCGAACAGGATACGCTTCCCGGCCTTGCGCTTTTCGTTCAGCACTTTCCAAACCGGAGCCGCGAATTTCAGGATTTGCGGAGCAATCTCTTTTAGCTGTGCAATCAGCGCTTCGCGGTCGATGGGTTCGACACCCAGACCTTTGCGCAGCGGATCGTGGTGCTGCAGGGCGCGGTCAACACGCGCCTCGAGCGTCGCCTCATCCGCCAAATCCGCAACGCGGATCGCGCGGCGACCGACTTTGTCTTCATAGCATGGGCCGATGCCGCGACCGGTGGTGCCGATCTTGGTGCCTTTGCTGGCGGCTTCTTCCCGCGCGCGGTCCAGTTCGCCGTGGAAGGGCAAGATCAGCGGTGTGTTCTCGGCGATCATCAGTGTCTCGGGCGAGATGTCGACGCCTTGTTCAGTGACGGTGGCGATCTCTTTCAGCAGGTTCCACGGGTCCAGAACCACGCCGTTGC
>CAYFXM010000281.1:0-3173 GCA_964346965.1 uncultured Actibacterium sp.
GCCGTGCGCTGTCCCGTCGCTATCAGCCGTCTGTGCGGCTTGTTGCTATGTTTTCCCCAAGTGCGCGCTTTTTATGGCACAGTTTGTCGTTTCCACAAAAGAATTAATAAGCCCCTATAGCCGCTTAACACCTCATTTAGGCAAATTGTCGCCGATTTTTCCCCGTAAATTTGTCGGTTCTCGCCTGTATCTTGAACAACACTGGGGCCAAACCGCGCGCTTCGTGCAACAGGGTGCGGGCAAGTTCCGGATTGGCGAGAATGTGAATGGACAGGATCAAAGCAATTCGCATCTTGGGGAAAAAGGCAGTTAATATGCCATTGGAAGAGGCAAGTTTGATGGCTTTAGGGAATTTCCGCCGGTTTGGCATCGCAAGTATGGTAGGGGCGATTGCTCTGGCCGTTATAGTTGTGCCGGATACGGTTCATGCTCAGGTGACTCCGTTTAAACAGGCGGTTGCGCAGGCGTCGTTTGAAGACGCTGAAATCGCTGCATTTTATAGAGAGCGCGAGTATAAGGCGATCTGGACCTCGAACGCGGACAGGAAGCGTCGCAAGGCGTTTCTGAAAGCCGTGGCGGAGGCAGATGCCCACGGATTACCCTCGAGCCGCTACAATCCGGAATATATTGAAAAGCTGCTGAAATCGGCGCGATCCGGTAGTGTTCGCGGACAAGTTGAGGTCGAGTTGACCCGGCTGTTTTTACAATACGCACGTGACCTTCAATCCGGTATTCTGGACCCGAGACGAGTGGTCGAAGGAATCGAACGTCGAGCGCCGCGCAGGTCCAGCGCAGATTTGTTGGCCGTATTGGCAAAATCTTCTCCGTCGGCGTTTTTTAAACAACTGGCCCCCTCAACGGCAGAATATTCCCGCCTGATGGAAGAGAAGCTCCGGCTTGAGAAGGTCATCGGTGGACGCGGTTGGGGTCCAAAGGTCGAAACCAGTCGCAAGATCGAAGCGGGTGCGCAGGGCAAGGATGTCGTCGCGGTCCGCAATCGACTGATTGCGATGGGATATCTTAAACGGTCTCCAACGCAGACCTATGACGGCGAGATGGTCAAGGCGATGCAGTTGTTTCAACAGGATCACGGCCTTCACCCGGATGGGGTCATCGGCAAAGGTACTCTCGGCGCCCTAAACCTCAGCCCTGAATATAGGCTGCAGCAGATCATCGTCGCTATGGAGCGCGAACGCTGGTTGAACGTTGATCGAGGGCAGCGCCACATCCTCGTGAACATCCCCGACTATCACGCGCGGATCATCGACAATGGCAAAGAGGTCTTCAAAACGCGGTCTGTTGTCGGAGCTAACGATAAAGACCGCCGTACGCCTGAGTTCTCTGACACGATGGACCATATCATCGTCAATCCTACGTGGAACGTGCCGCGTTCGATCGCGACGAAGGAATATCTCCCGATGCTTAAGGAGGATCCGAACGCCGTTCGTCATCTCGACCTACTGGATATCAACGGGCAAAAAGTCAGCCGTGAAACTGTAGACTTTACGGAATTCGACGAAGAGACATTCCCATTCCGGATGAAAGAGCCGCCGTCGCAGGGCAATGCGTTAGGGATTGTGAAGTTCATGTTCCCCAACAAGCACAACATCTATCTTCATGACACACCGGCGAAATCTCTGTTTGCTCGCCAAACCCGCGCGTTCAGCCACGGCTGTATCCGTCTGCGTGATCCAAGAGATTTTGCCTTTGCGCTGCTCAGCAAGCAAACCAGCAATCCGCAGGGTTTATTCCAATCAACCCTATCGACAGGTGAAGAGACGAGAATTGACCTGCGCCAGCCTCTTCCCGTGCATTTGATCTATCGGACTGCGTATACCCGGGCTAAGGGGCGTATCCAGTATCGAAGGGACATCTACGGCCGTGACGCGGCGATTTTCAATGCCTTGTCCAAGGCCGGGGTGGTGCTGCGCGCTGTTCAAAGCTAAATATCCCATGTATGCCAGCCGGTTTGGTCTGAGCGTCAGCTAGGGATATCTTATGGCCTACTCGATACAGCAAATCGCCGATGCGCTGGCAGCGCGTGTCGAAGGTGATGCTTCCATAATCATCGACCGGCCAGCCGAACCTGCCGAGGCCGGACCCGGTGACTTGGCATTGGCCATGTCGCCACGCTACGCCGATGGACTGTCAAAAGGACAGGCGCGCGCAGCTATCCTTTGGGATGGTGCAGACTGGCAGGAAATGGGTCTCGAGGCCGCTGTCTTTGTGCCGCGCCCGCGCTACGCAATGTCTGGTTTAACCCAACTGATGGATCCTGGGCCGGAAATCGCGCCGGGAATTCACGCGACAGCAATTATCGCGCCAGACGCAGAGATCGGAGAAAATGCTGCCATAGGACCGTTTGTGGTTGTCGGAGCGGGCGCGATGATAGGGGCGAACGCACGGATAGCATCGCATTCCAGTATTGCAGAAGGTGCGCGGATCGGTGCTGATGCGCTGATCCTTCAGGGTGTGCGTATTGGGGCGGGTGTAAGAATTGGCGATCGTTTCATTGCCCAACCAGGGGCGGTGATCGGTTCGGATGGGTTTTCATTCGTAACTCCCGAAAAGTCCGCCGTCGAGAATGTACGAGAAACCCTTGGTGACGCAGGGGACGCAGAACAACAGGGTTGGGTGCGAATCCATTCAATTGGTGGCGTCGAGATCGGTGATGATGTTGAGGTCGGCGCGAACACGACCATCGACCGGGGCACGATACGCGCGACCCGCATCGGTTCGGGTACTAAAATCGATAATCTGGTTCAGGTCGGCCACAACGTTCAGGTTGGAATGGATTGCCTTCTGTGTGGAATGGTTGGCGTTGCAGGCTCTACGCAGATCGGAAACAACGTCGTTCTCGGTGGTCAGGTTGCCGTTGCTGACAACATGTCCATCGGGGATGCGGTCGTTGCGGCAATGGGTAGTACAATCCTGTCAAATGTTCCGATGGGGCGTGCCGTTATGGGGTATCCGGCGGTAAAAATGCAAAGTAACGTCGAGGCCTACAAAGGCCTTCGGCGGCTACCACGATTGATGGCACAGGTCGCCGAGTTGCAGAAAGCAGTTTTCAAGAGCGATCATAAAGACTAAATCACTCTCAAAAGAGCGTGGAGGACAGGCTATGTCGGACAGCATCAAAGATAAGGTGATCGAAATTATTGCCGAGCAGGCGG
>CAYFXM010000282.1:0-3146 GCA_964346965.1 uncultured Actibacterium sp.
CGATCCTCGATCAAATCGCGCGAGCGACGAAGCTGCTGTCGACGCGCATTGACATTTCTCGTCAGCAGCAGAACCAGGCACTGCTCGAATCGATGAATCGGCGGGCCAAGACGCAGCTTCGCCTGCAGGCGACGGTCGAGGGACTGTCCGTTGCAGCGGTGACCTACTATGTCGTCGGGTTGATCGGCACGCTGGCGAAAGGCGTTGCGGAGTGGGGTGTGCCGATAAATATCACGATCGTGACGGCGGCCAGCATCCCGGTTGTTGCGGGCCTGGCGTTCCTTGGAATTCGTCGCCTGCGGGCGAAAATATCGCGCGAGGCGGATGAATAAAGTTGGGGGTCGGACCAAACTTTAGCCTTTAAAGACAGGCTTTTTCGACTTAAATTTGCGAAATTCGTCGCTTAGGATGCGTTTTCGCAGCCGAAAATGAAGTTTAAGCCAAACGGCGCAAACGTCGGTTTGGTACTTACCCTCGAACGCGGCATCTTGCCTTTTTCGAGTTCTTTGAATTCAGATTCATGCTTCGGTCTGCCTGTCACCACGACAGGCGGACGCTTAGACGCTATTTTCGACCTCGAAAATCAATCCTAAGGCCCCAGAATGCCGCGGCTCGCAGCCGAAATACCTTGTTTTGCTGCGTTTCCTTTGGTCCGACCCTCTAAGCTACCCTCTAAGCTTTTGGTCCGACCCTCTAAGCTACTTAGGCGTCAGCTTCAGGAGACGCCCGTTGCTGCTCTTGCGATCGTCTTCCAGAATCCAGATGGCGCCATCCGGGCCCTGCTCTTCTTCGCGTATGCGGGCACCCATTTCGAAGCGCTCCGCCTCTCGCGCTTCTTCGCCGTCGAACTCCACGCGCACCAGCGCCTCGCCGGACAGGCCGCCGAGAAACGCGCTGCCTTTCCACTCCGGGAACAGGTCTCCGTCGTAAAACATCAGACCAGCAGGTGATATTGCCGGCACCCAGTAGGCCTTGGGCGCTTCAAGATCGGGGCGGGTGTCATGGTCAGGAATCTTCTTGCCGCTGTAGTGGTCGCCGTTCGATACCAGCGGGTAGCCGTAATTGAGTCCGGGCTTGACCAGGTTGAGTTCGTCGCCGTGGCGCGGCCCCATCTCCTGGTTCCAGAGACGTCCCTCCGAGTCGAACGCGAGTCCCAATGGATTGCGGTGACCGAGCGTCCATATTTCCGCCGTCACGCCGCCTTGTTCGTAGAACGGGTTGTCCTCGGGCACAGAGCCATCATCGTGCAGCCTGACGATCTTGCCGAGATTGCCCTTCATGTCCTGCGCTGGATCGAACTTCTGTCGCTCGCCCGAGGCAATGAAGAGGTAGCCATCTTCGGAAAACGCGATGCGATGGCCGTAGTGGCCACGACCATCGACCTTCGGATACTGCCGCCAGATAACCTCCACCCCTTCCAGCGAACCACCCTCTTCGTCCAGCACGAGCCGCGCCCGCGCGACGGCCGCGCCACGCGTGTCATCGTCACCGGCTTCGGCGTAGCTGATGTAGAGAGTGCTGTTGTTGAGGAAATCAGGATGCAGCACAACGTCCCCGAGACCGCCCTGTCCCCCATAATCAACGTCCGGAACGCCGCTGACGGGGGCCGATTTCTCGCCATCCTGTGTAACGATCAGGAGCCTGCCGGGCTTTTCGGTAACCAGCAACCGCCCGTCCGGCAGAAATGTCATCGCCCACGGTTCTTCGAAGCGCGTGATTTCCGTCACGTCGAACGGCCAGGATTCGTCATCAGCCGTGGCGCATGCGGTTACGGCGAGACTGATCATCAGACTAAGGGTTATTCGTTGCATCGTCACTTGATGTCCTTGTTGATTGCCAGTGGGCCAGGTGGCCGCAGTTTACCGACAATTATTGTGCCAGATCGTGCGTTTTTCCGATCATTCCCAAATTGTGTGGTGCGGGCTTGAAATCTCGCTGGCAGCCCCTACGTATAAGGCAATGGCAGGTAATGCCATGTTTTCATTAACGTTTATTGGAGACACAGCAATGTCATTAGTTAAGTATGAACCCTGGTTTGGCGTGCGCCAGCTGCAGGATGATATCAACCGACTGTTCTCGACCTGGTCGACCAACGACAGCAGCGGGGTCACCGCTGACTGGGTACCCAGCGTCGACATCAACGAATTCGAAGACAAGTTTCAGCTGTATGTTGACGTGCCCGGCGTCGATCCGAAAGACGTCGAGATCACGCTCGAGAACAGCGTGTTGACGATCACTGGCGAGCGCTTCCCGCTGGCTGAGAAGGCCGACGAGAAAGTCATCAGCCGGCGAGCGGAGCGCGGCAGTGGACGCTTCCATCGGCGCTTCATCCTGCCGGACTCGGTTGATGCAGACAGAGTGAAAGCAACCGATCGCCATGGCGTGCTGGAGATATCGATTCCGAAGCAGGCAAAAGCCCAGCCTCGTCGCATCGAAATCGCGGCCTGAAGCGCCGAAACTATTGGGTATGAACTGGCCGGCGATCGCCGGCCAGTTTCTTTTTGGGGTTTTTGGGGGTCGGACCAAGGCCGGCCCTTATAAAACGGCTCTTTCCCGCCTTGAAAGCCGGCTTGACGCCGCTTAGGTTGCAATTTTGCGGCCAAAACTGGCGTTTAAGCAATTCTCGTCTGCGCTCCCTTTCATTTCCTTCCCGCGCCGAGTGAAGGTCAGCACTCGCGCGATAGCACGCCAAACGCCATTACTGACAGAAGACCCCCATGCCAAGGGGGATTGATCGGGCTGGGCAAGACGGGCGGCCACTTGGCGCGTCGTCTGCAAGAGATCACGCAACATTGCAGGCGTGTATCGGGCGCTTAGGATGCATTTTTGGGGTCAAAACCGAAACCTAAGCCCAATGATCCGGGCGCCGAAATGCTTTCAAGCTTTAATACAAGCGTTTTGCTTGGTCCGACCCCCCTAACCCCTCTTTAATACAAGCGTTTTGCTTGGTCCGACCCCCCAAACCCCCTGAAACCCGAGGGCCCTTCCCGAAGGTCAAACTCAGCTCGCAGTGGTCGGCACCTTGATGCATGCAGACGCGGTGTTCGATCGTGACGCCCTGATCGAAGTGGACGGATGCGCCCTCGATCAAGCCCTCGGCCAGATAGCAAAGAGATCTCGGTGAGTGATAGTGCATGACAAGCGAA
>CAYFXM010000283.1:0-3141 GCA_964346965.1 uncultured Actibacterium sp.
TACCCATCTGGCATTCCTTGTAGCGGCAGTTGGCGCGGTCGCCGTCAATCGCGGTCGCGGCCTGCGCAACCACCTTGTTGCGGATCTCGTCCAATGGAACTGCCAGTTCGGCAATACGGGCCACAGTGCCCGCGTCCTCGGCTACGGCAGCGTCCATGATCAGTGGTTCGCCGACGGCCTCGGTCACGTTCCCAGCGTCGTCAAAGGTCACGTTCAACTCGCCAAGGAACTTCCCAAAGGCGAAAGCATGCACGATAGCCGTATCGTTCACGATGGTCGGATATGGCCCTTCTGCGCGGTCAGAGGTGTTCGACAGATAGGTGTTCGTGTGACCACCTACGATCACGTCGACGCCGGTGGTTTCCGCTGCGACCCGTTTGTCGACATTGTAGCCGGAGTGGCTAAGAACGATGATCTTGTTCACACCCGCAGCGGTCAACTTATCGACCTCTGCCTGCACCGCGGGAACCGGGTCGCTGAACACCACGTTAGGGCCGGGTGAAGAAATTTCATCCGTATTTTGCGGGGTCAGGCCGATCAGGCCGAGCTTCTCTCCACCCCGCTCGATGATGGTCGACTTCTGGATGATGTCCTTGATATGGGGCTCAGCCGAAATATCGGCGTTTGACATCAGAACCGGGAACGACACGGTTTCGACGAACCCTTTCAGAACCTCGGGGCCGTCGTCGAATTCGTGGTTGCCCACGGTCATCGCGTCATAGCCCATCTTGTTCATCATCTCGGCCGCGGCCTTGCCCTTGTAGTAGGTGTAAAAGAGCGTGCCCTGGAACTGGTCGCCGCCATCAACGAGGATCGAATTATTCGACCTTGCCCGCGCATCGGCGATCGCGCTGACAAGCCGTGCCGAGCCGCCAAAGCATTTACCAGCTTCGTTGTCACCTTCGCGGCAACCGCTGTTGAATCTCGAGATCGGCTCGAACCGGGCGTGGAAGTCATTGGTGTGCAGAATAGTCAGTGAATAGTCGGCGAATGCCGGGGCCGACAATGCGGCCAAGGTCGCCGCCGACAAGAATAGGCGGGAAAACATCTTCTATCTCCTGTTGTAAATGCGCGATCTATGCTGCGCTACCTGATATGAGACGCCACAAACCCCACCAAATCAAGGGTGACGTCGCGCTGGCCCGAATCGCGATCCCTCATTGACCCCGCTTTGTGTAGAAGGCATGACAAGCCCCATGCTGATCTACAAAATTTTCCGCCGCTCCGAGTGGGACACGTTTCAGGCCAATGGCCGTACCGCCGGGGCTCCGGTCGATCTGGCTGACGGGTTCATCCATTTCTCGACCGCCGCACAAGTTGCCGAGACTGCTGCGAAGCATTTTTCGGACGAGTCTGACCTTGTTTTGGTCGCCTTGGACGATGCAGCGCTTGGAGAAGCGTTGAAATGGGAGCCCTCTCGCGGCGGTGCTCTGTTTCCCCACCTGTATCGCAAGTTGGAGGCCAAGGATGTGGTCTGGGACAAATCCCTGCCTCTTGGTGCGACCGGCCACATATTCCCGGAGGGTGTGCTGTGAGCATGATCGAAAAACTGGGCCTGTGCGCCCTGCACAAGATGGACCCTGAAGCCGCGCACGGCATGTCGATCAAGGCGCTGAACAGTGGGTTCGTCCCCCTGCCTGGCCCGGTGACATCGGACCGTCTGGCGACCAAAGTGGCCGGGCTGACTCTGCCCAATCCAGTGGGCCTTGCCGCAGGCTACGACAAGAACGCAGAGGCATTGTCCCCCTTGTCACGCGCCGGGTTTGGCTTCATCGAGGTCGGGGCTGCCACGCCTCGCCCGCAGCCGGGCAACCCCAAGCCGCGCCTGTTCCGCTTGACCGGTGACAAGGCGGTCATCAACCGCTTCGGCTTTAACAATGAAGGGATGGAGGCGATTGCCTCGCGCCTGTCCAAACGTCCGGCAAACGTGGTGATCGGCCTGAACCTTGGCGCGAACAAAGACAGTGAGGATCGTGCCGGAGACTTCGCCAAAGTGCTTGCCCATTGCGGCGCCCATTTGGATTTCGCAACGGTCAACGTATCCTCACCCAACACCGAAAAACTGCGCGACCTGCAGGGCAAAGCCGCCTTGTCAGCGTTGCTGGCAGGTGTCATGGAGGCCCGCCAAGGACTGGACCGCCCCATCCCCGTCTTCCTGAAGATCGCCCCGGACTTGACCGGCGACGAGCTGGCCGAGATTGCCGAGGTCGCCCTGACATCGGGCCTCGACGCGATCATCGCCACCAACACCACCCTGTCGCGAGACGGCCTGACCAGTGCGGACCGCGACCAGATGGGCGGCCTGTCTGGCGCACCTTTGTTTGAAAAATCGACCCGTGTATTGGCGCAACTGTCGCAACTGACCGAGGGCAAGCTGCCCCTGATCGGCGTCGGTGGAATTGGTTCGGCAGAGCAGGCCTATGCCAAGATCCGGGCCGGAGCCTCTGCCGTGCAACTGTATTCGGCGATGGTCTACGAGGGCATGTCTCTGGTGCCCCGCGTGGTCCGCGGGTTGGATGATCTGCTTACCCGCGACGGGTTCGCAAATGTCGCCGACGCGGTCGGCACAGGGCGAGAGGATTGGCTATGAGCGACGTCACCATCTGGCACAACCCGCGCTGTTCGAAGTCGCGTCAGACACTGGCGCTTTTGCAAGAGAACGGGGTCGAACCGGTCGTTCGCAAGTATCTTGAGGATTCTCCGTCTGAAGTAGAAATCCGTGAAACGGCGGCGCAATTGGGCGTCAGCGCATTCGAAATGATGCGCACCAAGGAAGCCGAGTTCAAAGCTCAGGGTTTGAGCAAGAACAGCGATGATGACGTGCTGTTCGCCGCCATGGCCCAGACCCCGAAATTGATCGAACGGCCAATCGTTCTCAAAGACCGCAAAGCCGCTATTGGCCGTCCGCCCGAGGCGGTTTTGGACATCCTGTAGGTTAGGCGGGCTGGTCCGCTTCTGCCTCTAGCGAGGGGTAGCGCAGCGCCAAGGTGATCCCTCTTGCGACGAAGCTGATCAGCAGCGCCAGCCACAATCCGTGGTTGGCGTAGATCGGTGTTAGAACCAGTAGCGCCCCAAGATAGATCAGCGCCGAGATCACCATCATATTGCGCATATCGGTTGCGCGCGTGGCTCCGATGAAGA
>CAYFXM010000284.1:0-3131 GCA_964346965.1 uncultured Actibacterium sp.
GATGAACGGCTTTACTGCACCGCTGGAACCCAATGCCTTTACCCATGAAACATTCCTGATGGGGACGGACGATCAGGGGCGCGACGTGTTTTCCACCATCCTCTATGGGATGCGCATCTCTTTGTTTGTGGGGGTGTCGGCTGTCCTGTTCGCGATGATATTGGGCATCTTTCTTGGCCTGATCGCGGGCTATTTCGGCGGGTGGACCGAAACGCTCATCATGCGCTTTGCCGACGTACAGCTGACTTTTCCCTCGATCCTTGTCGCGATGTTGATCTTCGGCATCGCCAAGGGTTTCACGCCAGTTGAATATCGGGACCAGATGGCAATCTGGGTTCTGATCCTAGCGATCGGCCTGTCCGACTGGGTTCAATTCGCCCGCGTGGTGCGCGGAGCGACGCTGGTCGAGAAAAACAAAGACTATGTCGCCGCCGCACGTCTGATCGGACGCAGTCCGTGGGCCATCATGATCAAACACATCCTGCCCAATGCCCTGTCGCCGGTCCTGGTGATCGCCACGATTTCGCTGGCGCTGGCAATTATTGCCGAGGCGACCCTGTCGTTCCTTGGCGTGGGTGCCCCGCCCACGCAACCGTCGTTGGGAACACTCATTCGGATCGGACAGGGTTTCTTGTTCTCGGGCGAATGGTGGATCCTGTTCTTCCCGGCCTGCACCCTTCTGGCATTGGCGCTAAGCGTCAATTTGTTGGGCGACTGGCTTCGTGACGCGCTGAATCCGAGGCTCCGTTGACCACTCCTGTCCTTTCCATACGCAACCTCTCGGTTGAAATCCCAACCCGCCAAGGGATCGTGAAACCCGTCGACGGGGTGAGCTACGACATTTCCGAGGGAGAGATCTTGGGCGTCGTTGGTGAAAGCGGCGCGGGCAAGTCGATGGCCGGCAATGCGGTGATCGGGTTGCTGAACCCGCCGGCCCACATCTCGGGCGGCGAGATCTGGTTGAATGGCGCGCGTATCGATCCCCTAAGGGGCGAAGCCATGCGCAAGCTGCGCGGTAAAGAGATCGGGATGATCTTTCAGGACCCGCTGACCTCGCTGAATCCCCTTCTGACCGTCGGTGACCAGTTGGCAGAAACCATGCTGACTCACCTGCCCATCACACGGAAAGAGGCCGCTGCCCGCGCCATCGCAGCGTTGGAAGAGGTGGGTATTCCCGGCGCCGCGGAACGGATCGACAGCTATCCGCATGAGTTTTCCGGCGGCATGCGACAGAGGGTTGTCATTGCTTTGGCGTTGTGCGCCGAACCCAGCCTAGTGATCGCGGACGAACCAACTACCGCGCTCGACGTATCGGTTCAGGCGCAAATCATCTCGCTTTTGAAGCGGTTATGCCGAGAACGGGGGACCGCTGTCATGCTGATCACCCACGATATGGGAGTGATTGCCGAGGCCGCCGACCGTGTCGCGGTGATGTATGCTGGGCGGCTAGCGGAGCTGGGCGATGTCAGAGACGTCCTGACCGAGCCGCAGCATCCTTATACGCACGGGCTGATGGCCTCCACCCCGCTGGCGTCGCAAGGTCAAAAGCGGCTCCACCAAATCCCCGGCGCGATGCCACGTCTTCACCACATGCCCGAAGGGTGCGCCTTTCACCCTCGATGCCCCAGAGCCAGGGCAAATTGCAGCCAAGCCCCTCTGCCGACGGTGGCCGATGGGCGCGTTGCCTGCTGGTTTCCGATGCTCGCGGAGGCCGTTGAATGAGCGCGTATGTCACCATCACCGGACTAACCCGGATTTTCGATGTTTCAAAGCCTTGGTTGAACCGGGTTTTGGAGCGCCGTGGAAGAGCCCTTCTGACCGCCGTGTCTGATGTGAACTTCCAAATCGAAGAGCGGACAACCTACGCACTTGTCGGCGAAAGCGGGTCCGGAAAATCTACGATCGGACGGATGCTGGTAGGGTTGCTGGACCCGACAGAGGGAGATGTGCAAGTCGACGGCATCAATCTTGCGACTGAAACCGATGCAGACAAGATCACCGAAGTACGCTCTCACATCCAGATGATCTTTCAGGACCCCTTTGCCTCGCTCAATCCCAGATGGCGTGTACGCGACATCATAGAAGAACCGGTGGCCTCCAAGGGGGGCGAAACGGAAGGGTTGGCTGAAAAGCTGTTGGAGCAGGTGGGTTTGCACGCCTCTGACGCTGGTAAATTTCCACATGAATTCTCGGGCGGACAGAGGCAACGCATTTGTATCGCGCGTGCCCTTGCCTCTGAACCTCGGCTGATCGTATGCGACGAACCGACATCAGCGCTGGATGTATCCGTGCAGGCGCAGGTCTTGAACCTTATGAGCGATCTGAAGGACGAGCTTGGACTTACCTATCTTCTGATCACGCACGATCTGACTGTGGTGCGGCACATGGCCGATCGGATTGGGGTGCTTTACCTTGGACGCCTTGTAGAAGAGGCAGATCCTCAATCATTGTTTGGCGCGCCCAAACACCCGTACACACAAATGCTTCTCGACGCCGCCCCGCGTATGGACGGATTTGGGCGAGAAGTTCCTCCTCCACAGGGGGAAATTCCTGATCCTATCGATCCTCCGTCCGGTTGCGCCTTTCATCCACGGTGTCCAATCGCGGAAGCCATTTGTCGACAAGACCGCCCCCAGATGCGGGACCTAGGAAAGGGTCGGGTTGCCTGCCATCTTGCGCTTTGAGGGTGGCGCAATACCCATTGATGGGCTGAAGCATTTTCAGACACGTGGTAGGCACCATACTTTGTCTTGCACGAGGTTCACTCGACACTTTCGATAGGGGATTCCGCTTTCCATTCCCTGTGTCCTTCCTAGCACCTCTCTACGTGGGGGTAATTCGCACCCCGTTTCATCCGAGTTTGTTCCGAGTTTCGAGGTTGCGGGTTTGAGTTCTTGTTGTTTTCCTTTTCCAAACAACAACGCACCACATTCCTGACCAATTGAAGCCAATCGATGAAATTTTTCTACCAACAATGCCAAGATTGCTGGCGAGAAAGAGTTGGCAAGCAATTCACCCCTAAAGAATAAGCCGTCGGTCCGCAAAAAGAAGGGAAAACTAGGCTCTTATCAGTCACCCTTTTGGAATGAGGATTGTCGACAGTGCGGGGACGAGGGAGACGATAATCCAGA
>CAYFXM010000285.1:0-3127 GCA_964346965.1 uncultured Actibacterium sp.
AAAAAACCCGTCGCCGTCGCTGGTATCAACCGCGACGATATGCGGGCGCAAAAGGCCAGGTAAGTACCTTTGTTGCTTCGCTACATATCAACGAAAAAGGCGGGTGCCGTTGTTGGCGCCCGCTTACTGCGCGGCTATCCCAAAGCCACGGCGACGGCGGTTGAATCCACGATGTCGTCAACCGTGGCGCCGCGGCTGAGGTCGCAGACCGGGCGAGCGAAGCCTTGCAGGAAGGGGCCG
Source organism: uncultured Actibacterium sp. (assembly GCA_964346965.1). Taxonomy (GTDB): domain Bacteria; phylum Pseudomonadota; class Alphaproteobacteria; order Rhodobacterales; family Rhodobacteraceae; genus Actibacterium_B. Next base: position 241 of record CAYFXM010000285.1, read on the forward strand.
ATGGCCTTGGCGCCAGCCAGTTCCTGCGCCAGCTTGTACCCGATATTGCCCGCGTCCAGCGACGGGAAGACTAAGACATTTGCATCGCCATTGCCCGTACCTTTGGTAGCGGCGATCCGAGCGTTCAGCGCAGCGTCCGCCTGCACCGGTCCAAGGAATCCCGTTCGTTTTGCCGCGGCTCGCACCCGGTCAACACTCTCACCGGCACCGCTGGATCCGCTCGAGAACGACAACATCGCCACCCGAGCAGACCCAAGCAAGGTCTTTGCCGAAGCCTCGGAGGCGCGAGCGATCGCGGCCAACGCGTCGACGTCGGGCTCGACGTTCACCGCACAATCAGCGAAAATCAATTCGCGACCGTCCGGGAAAACCATCAAGAAGAACGACGACGGCAAGGTTGAATCTGACGACAGGCCAATTGCCATCGAGGCCGCTTCGATGACCCGCCGAGACGGGCTGTCTACACCAGCGACCATCACATCCGCTTCGCCTGCGGCCACCATCGCCGCCGCGCGGTACAGGGGTTTTGACAACATGCGTCGCGCGAGGGCTTCTTTCATCCCACGCGCAGCGACCAGAGCGGCAACTTGTGCGCCACTGACATCTGCCAAGCCAAGCGGTTCGCACAAGCCCTCTGTCTGCAACCGATTTGCAGCCTCGGACACGCGTGCGTCGCTCAATTCTGGAAACACCACACGCGCCTGTTTTTGGCGCGCCTTTTCATATGATACTTCCATAACTGACATAACAATCGCCCTTTACCCCGCAAGGAGACATCCATGACCGAGACCGTCAAGATCAACCGTGGCCTAAAAGGCATTTATTTCGAGAGATCCGGCGTGTCTGACATTGATGGCGCGAAAGGAGAGCTGATTTATCGTGGCTATTCGATTCACGATCTGGCCACCCATGCAACCTTTGAAGAGGTTTGCTATCTGCTGATCCACGGAGAGTTGCCAACCGCTGACCAACTTGCAGAGTTTGATGCGAAGCTGAAATCCTACCGCGAAGTTCCCGATGCGGTGCTGGGTGTGATCGACGCTTGCAAGGACGGCCATCCGATGGACGTGCTGCGAACAGCCGTATCGGCGATGGCGGCGCTGGATAGCGGCAGCCAAGAGACTGGCGAAGAGGCTTTTGTCGAAAACGGACTGAAACTGACCGCTCAGGTCCCGACCCTGATCGCCGCGCATGAGGCGCTTCGCAATGGCCGAACGCCGATCGCCCCGGACCTTGGCCTTAGCCACGCGGCCAACTGGCTGTGGATGCTGAAAGGCGAAAAGCCATCAGAGGATGCCGCGAGGCTCGCTGACGTGGACTTCATTCTGCATGCTGAACACGGTGCGAACGCCTCCAGTTTCGCGGCGCGTGTGACCGTCGGCACCGAGGCAAACCTGCACAGCGCCATCGTAACCGCTTTGTCGACGCTGGCCGGACCTGCCCATGGCGGCGCGGCAGAGGACGTGATGAAAATGGTACACGAGATCGGCAAACCCGAGAACGCCGCCGACTACGTCAAAACCAAGCGCAAGAACCGGGAAGCGGTCACCGGTTTCGGCCACCGCGTCTATCGCGCAGAGGACCCGCGCGCACGCCACATGCGTGAAGGCGTCCGCAAACTGGGCGAAGAGATGGGCGCGCCGGAATGGTATGAAATCCTACAGGCCGTCGTCGAGGCAATGAAGCCCTATTCCCGCCACGGGTTGAACGTGAATGTCGATTTCTATTCCGGTGTTATTTATCAACTGCACGGCATCCCGATGGACCTTTACGTGCCGATCTTTGCGATTGGGCGCATGCCGGGCTGGGTTATCCAATGCATTGAACAACAACGTGGAAACATCCTGATCCGGCCTTTGACATTGTACAACGGTCCGGACGCACGAGATTGGGTGCCAATTGGCGACAGATAAACCAGCCGCGTTCGGCGAAATGCATAAGAAAAGTCGCTCTCAATCCGCCTGAATGTGGGTGAGCTTCGGTTAAGGGTCAGGGAGGACCTCGGAACATGGCGCATAATCAACCGATCATCGACACATCCCCGGTCGTTTCGGACGAGGTCCGTCAGACGACCTGTTACATGTGCGCCTGCCGGTGCGGGATTAACGTGCATCTGCGCGATGGCAAGGTGCGGTATATCGAGGGCAACCGCGATCACCCGATCAACAAGGGGGTGATCTGCGGCAAGGGCGCCTCGGGGATCATGCAGCATTACTCGCCCGCGCGGTTGCGCGCGCCGCTGAAGCGTGTTGGGCCGCGCGGGTCGGGCCAGTTCGAGGAGATTTCGTGGGACGAGGCCCTGTCTCTGGCGACAGAATGGCTGGGGGATGTGCGCAAGACTGACCCCAAGCGGCTGGCCTTCTTTACCGGGCGCGATCAAAGCCAGTCCCTGACCGGGCTTTGGGCTATGAAATACGGCACGCCGAATTTTGCCGCCCATGGTGGATTCTGCTCGGTCAACATGGCGGCGGGCGGGCTTTACACCTTTGGCGGGGCCTTCTGGGAGTTCGGTGATCCCGATTGGGATTACACGAAATACTTCATGCTCTTTGGCGTGGCCGAGGATCATGCCAGCAACCCGATCAAGAAGGGCATCGGCAAAATCAAGAAACGGGGCGCGAAGTTCGTCTCGGTGAACCCGGTGCGCACGGGCTATAACGCGGTGGCCGATGAATGGGTGGGGATCCGCCCCGGTACCGATGCGCTGTTTGTGGGTGCGCTGATCCACGAACTGTTCCGCGCGCAACAGATCGATCTGGATTACCTGATCCGCTACACGAACTCGCCTTGGCTGGTCATTCAGGACCCGGGCGCAGAGGATCATGGCTTGTTCGCCCGGGACGCGGACGGCAATCCGCTGGTCTGGTCGAATGAGGCAGGCGGCTTT
>CAYFXM010000286.1:0-3081 GCA_964346965.1 uncultured Actibacterium sp.
CACCCGACCGTCACCACCGTGCACCCCTATGTCATGCTGAACTACCTCGGCAAACCGCGCGACGTGATGACCTTGGCGCATGAACTTGGCCACGGCGTGCATCAGGTGCTGGCCGCAGACCAAGGTGAATTGCTGGCCTCTACCCCTCTTACTCTGGCTGAAACCGCGTCGGTCTTCGGCGAGATGCTGACCTTCCGGAAAATGCTTGCCGAGGCCGAAACCAAGGATCAGAAGAAAGCCCTTCTGGCCCAGAAGGTCGAGGACATGATCAACACGGTCGTCCGCCAGATCGCCTTCTACGATTTCGAATGCAAGCTGCACGCCGCCCGCGCCGAGGGCGAGCTGACACCCGAAGACATCAACGCCCTGTGGATGTCAGTGCAGGCCGAAAGCCTTGGCCCTGTCTTCACCTTCATGGACGGGTACGAGACCTTCTGGTCCTACATCCCGCACTTCGTCCACTCGCCCTTCTACGTCTACGCCTATGCCTTCGGCGATGGCCTCGTGAACGCGCTGTACGCCGTTTACGAAGAGGGTGACCCGGAATTCCAGAAGAAGTATTTCGAGATGCTGAAAGCCGGGGGATCAATGCATCACAAGGACCTGCTGGCGCCCTTCGGTCTGGACGCCAGTGACCCGGCATTCTGGGACAAAGGGCTAAGCATGATCTCGAGCCTCATCGACGAATTGGAAGCGATGGAGGACTAGATCCTACTGCGCTTCGGACCAGGGCCAGGGACGGTCTTCGGTCACACCGGTCTGGTATCGGGCAGTGAGTTTCATCCATTGCCCGATCCTCTCACCCAAGTCCGCAATATTCTTGTTCGGCCCCTTGCCGAAAACGTACCAGCCATACTGAAGAATTGCGCAGACAACCAACACCGCCTCTGCGAGTCCGAACAACACGGCAAGGATCACCATCCAAAGCCCGCGAATCCATGGTTTGCTCTCTTTCTCAGTCGAGGCTTCCGGCTCTGGCGAAGTTGGGGTTGGCTCGTCGGTCGGTTCCTCGGGAATAGGATCTTCATTATTCTCGGTCATGATATCCGTCCTTAAATAATCTGACTAAAATGCCGCCACTTCGGAAAAAAGGTCCGGCAGGCTGGCGAGCGGCGTCGCAACGAGGTCCTTATCCAAATCTGCCACCAACGCATCGGCCAACTGCCCCGTCAGTTTGCCACGCAACGCACCCAAAGTCTTGGGAGGCGCACAAAGGATCAGACGATCATAGCCGTTTTTCACCCATATCTGTGCAGCAGTGTCCAATATTTCATCGACAAAATGATCCCGGCGCTGCGTGCGCTCATCCGTACTGCGGTCGAACCCATGACGTGCCCCGCTGCCCGTGGCCTGCGAGCGCCCGGGAGCATCGGCATAGCCAGGCTGCGAGTCGCCAGTCAAATGCCCGGTTTGAACAAGCCCCTTACCGACGCCTGAATTGACCAGAAAACGAGCCTCTTTCTCATTTGCCACCACAACAAATGTTTTGATCACTTTCATGGTACCCTCCTATTGTATTGCCAAGAGAGTGCCACAGGTTCTGGTCCAGTTCCTTGATACAACGCAAGCTGGTCGAAGCGGTTCTGCTCAGGGAGCTGCAGCCTTGAACACGCGGTCGATGACGGCCTGTGTGCCCTTGGCGTCCTCCAGATGCCATGGATAGTCCGCGCCTTCGCGTAGCGTCCGGCAGAAGTTCTCAACCTGTAAAACGTACTGATTCACGCCCGGAAAACGTTCTGTCCTGACTGCGAATCCGGGTTGGTGCAGGTGCAATTCAGCCTGATTGAAGACATTGGCGTTGAAAGGTGCTGTCAGTTTCAGAACTCCGGCATCACCATGAAAGGTGATCTCCTGCCGGGGAAACATCCGCATAGAGACTACGCAGGTATAACTGAAACCCGGAAATTGGGCGACAACTCGAGAGGTCACATCGACCTCATTCTCCCAAGTGATATTCGCCGCGACGACCTGCGGCTCCTGCCCCGTTGCAAAGCGTGTTGAGCCGATTGCGTAGACGCCGATATCGGGCAACGCCCCTCCGCCTGTCTCTGGTCGATTTCGGATGTTCGCCGTATCGGCCCGGTTATCGTAGGAAAACACTGTATCCACGTGGATTAGATCGCCGATCGCCCCATCCGCGATTAGCTGGCGCGCGCGCTGCCATTGTGGGTGGTGGACGATCATGTAGGCCTCGGTCAACAAAAGGCCGGTCCTGTCACGCCGCTCGATCAGCTCGTCAATCTGTTCCGCGGCCATGGCGATGGGCTTTTCGCACAGCACGTGCTTGCCTGCCTCTGCCGCGCGTCGGGTCCACTCGACATGCAGATGGTTCGGCAGAGGAATGTAGACCGCCTCGATCGTCGGATCTGCGAGAAGCGCATCGTACCCGCCGTAGACCTGCAACGTGGGGCAAAATGACTGGAAAGGCGCCGCCCTTTCAATCGATGACGTTGCGATCGCCGCAAGCTCTGCCCCATCGGCGGCATGAATGGCCCTTGCCATATGTTCGCGCGCAAATTTCGACGCGCCAAGAACACCCCAACGCACTGGATTTGTCATGGTCGTCCTCCCCTGTTTTTTGAAGGGTGGCGTCATCGCGGTGTCAGGTCAATGAGTCGGCGCGCTACGGAACGCCTTCGCACGAAACCAGATTTCCAGCGCAATCAAATAGGGAAGATAGAAGGCAAAGACCTGAACCTGATCGAATGGACCCGTGAAATCCGTGTAGCTGCCCAGTCCTCCGGTAGCAATGTACCAAAGCGTATAATGCACACGATAAAGCCACGACCCGACGGCCAGAACAAACAGGCGCAACGCCCATTGCCTATGAATTCGAAAATTCCGACGGCGTGCGTGGCGGACGGTCTGTATCGCGGCGATGAACAGTAGACCACCGTAGAACGCAAACCCTGCATTCATAAGTGGCCCGCCAATCGTACCACGCAGCAAAATATACAATTCGCCCGCGATACTCGTCAGCAGCGCCACGCAAAGGAGCGCGTAGCCAGACAATCGATGTAACTTTGGCCAGCGTTGTCGAAGTCCGGTAAACAGCTGCACTGGCGCAAGAAAGGTCAGCAA
>CAYFXM010000287.1:0-3049 GCA_964346965.1 uncultured Actibacterium sp.
ATCGACGGCGGGTTTGAGGGTGATAGTCAGGATTTCAGAGGGGATAGACCTTCTCCATATTTGTCGACTCCGACCTTTTAACACGAGAACCGTCTTCTTTAGTGATACGGACAACCAAGTTAGGGTAACCTCGAGTACCACTGTATTTTTCGTTTAAACTCAAGCCTGCATATTTCAATTGCTGACAGGGTGGGCTCGAAGCTGTCGTTCGGTGCAATGGTTATGAACTTCTGCTTTGATGAAGATTTTCTGATGCGGGCCAGGGTGCGCGGTTTCGGCTTGGCCGGAGTGTGGCCCGCGTTGGAAAATCTCTCAGGGAGGAAGCCGCGGGGGCTGGTGGTGTCTATGGGGAAAGTGCGCTGCCGGTTTGTTCTGTGGCCGTTTCGGGCGCGTTGCTGGGCAGATTGAACGGGTTGCAAGCAGTCGCTTCCCCGTTCCACCGGAGTGTTTGCCTTGGATTTAACCCGGGTTGCTGGCGATTTGCGTGATTTGCCAGGCCGCTGCGCACAAGGGGTTTGGGCCGGTTAGGCTGAACCAACCGGTTTGTCTTGGATGGAATGATTGGGCACTTGGTCATGCAGCCTGTTCCCTTGGTGGAGCGCGGGATCGGGGAACCTGGCCACGCCGGAACGTTTCAATGATGTGCATTGAGCCACCGCAACAGGGGCACGGCTCGCGCAGGGTAAGTGGTGCGGGATTATCCTCGGACGATGGTGCCTGCTCTGGTGTGCTTGCCCCGATCAGGACGCGGACCTTTGCGATGTTGGCTTTGCGCTGTGCCGAAGCCAGCAGGCCGTAGTGGCGGATGCGGTGAAAGCCGTCGGGCAGGACATGCGTCAGGAACCGGCGGATGAACTCGTTTGTGTCGAGCCGCATGACCTTCATGCGGTCACCTCGTTTGATCCGGTAGTCCTTCCATCGGAAAGACACGGTGTCGGCACTGGCACTGACGAGGCGGCTGTTCGAGATCGCGACACGGTGCGTGTATCGGCTGAGATAGACCAGCACTGCCTCGGGTCCGCCAAAGGGCGGTTTGGCATAGACGACCCATTCGGATTTGCGGAACGGGGCAAGCCATGCAGCGAAGGCGTTCGCGTCCGCCAGTTCGGCCAGATCGCCGAAGAAGGCAAGCTGCCCGGTCCGATGCAGCGCCATCAGTCCTTCAATAAACAGTCGACGGAATAGACGTGCCAGCACCCTGACATGCAGAAAGAAGCCCGGCTTGCACGCGACCCATCGGCGACCGTCGGGCGACAGCCCACCACCGGGCACGATCATGTGGATGTGGGGGTGGTGCGTGAGCGCTGATCCCCATGTGTGCAGCACACTGGACATGCCAATGCGGGCGCCGAGGCGCTTGGGATCAGCGGCGATGGTCATCACCGTTTCCGCCGATGCCCTGAATAGCAGACTATAGACCGCCCGTTTGTTCCATAGAGCGATCCGCGCAATCTCGGCTGGCAGCGTGAAGACGACGTGGAAATACTCGACCGGCAGCAGGTCCTCGGCACGCGCCTCCATCCAATCGCGCGCGGCTGGTCCCTGGCACTTGGGGCAGTGTCGGTTCTTGCAACTGTTATACGCGATGTGCTGATGGCTGCATTTGGTGCAGGCCGCCACATGCCCGCCGAGCGCCTCTGTTCGGCAAGCCTCAATGGCTGACATCACCTTGAGCTGGCTCAGGCTGATATGCCCTGCATTGGCCCGCCGCCACGCGGGGCCAAATCTCCGGAATATGTCAGCGATCTCCAGCTTTGTGCGAGACAAGGCCCGCGTCTCACCCCGGTCGCTTGTTACGGGCCCGCAGGTTCAATTGCTTGAGCGCCTCGAACGGGCTGGCTGTGTCCCGGATCATCTTGGTGGCGACTTTGGTATATTGGGCGGTGGTCGTCAGTTTGGCATGGCCAAGCAGAACCTGGATGACCCGTACATCCGTCCCCGCTTCCAAAAGATGCGTGGCAAAGCTGTGCCGCAGGGTGTGCAGCGTCGCGGGCTTGTTGATCCCGGCCATGCGTTTGGCCGATGTGAAAGCCCGGTTCAACTGGCGGGGCGAGATCGGGTTGATCTTTGGCTTGCCGGGAAACAGCCAGCCCTCGGGCCGTGCTTCGCACCAGTAGTCCCGCAGAAGATCGAGCAGATCGGGTGACAGCATCACCTTGCGATCCTTCCGCCCCTTGCCCTGCACGACATGGATGAGCATCCGGTCGCTATCGATATCGCCAGTGGTGAGATTGCAAACCTCGGAAGCTCTCAAACCTGCACCGTAGGAAATGCTGAGCGCGGCACGGTACTTGAGCCCCGGCCCGGGTGCCACCGCCAGAAGCTCGGAAACTTCCTCGGCGCTGAGAACAGCAGGAAGTTTGCGCGGCTGTGTGCGGAACTGCATGTATCGCTTCATCTCCTCGCGACCACAGGTCATCGAGAAAAAGAAGCGCAGGGCGGTAATGCGCGCGTTGTAGACCGAGTGCGTGACCCCGGTATCCGTCATATGAAGCTGGTATGCGCGAAGCTCTTCCGTCGTCGCCGTATCGGGCGAGCGCCCCAGAAACCCGGCGAAATCCTTCACCGCCCGGATATGCGCTCGCTGAGATTGGTGCCCCAGACCCCGAATGCGCATATCCTCGATCATCCGCTCCCGAAGCGGGGTTGTTCTCTCCTCTGTCATTGGAACCTCCTCTGTCGACTGAGAAAGCCTCAATCGTCAGACAGGTTCGTCAGTTCACAAAATGCGCGACGTCAGGAACACTGCGAAACATCAGCCACAAGCGCCATTGCCGCGCGAGCGGCTTCGTCCGAGAGCCGAGAGTGACGGATTCTGCACTTTTCTCCAATGGCTGCAAAGCAAAGCCAGCTGGCAAAAGCATGTACGTACGTAAATTTTCATAAATCGTTGCACCCGCGTTTTTTCGTTGCTCCTAGCCTGCCCAATATGCGTCGCCAGGTGTCTGCCGATCAGGCAGCATCCACGGCGTAGGGACATTGGCCGAGCCAGGAGGTCATGGTGCGCTCAAGCAGCCGGTCACCCGAGATGAATATCCGTCCCGCGGCG
>CAYFXM010000288.1:0-3033 GCA_964346965.1 uncultured Actibacterium sp.
GCTCCTCCACTAGCGGGCGCAGGGCCCGGCGCGCTGCTGCTGTCAATCGCGTGTCCGCGGAAAGGACGCCTCCGATTTCGGACATGGCATGCTGCAGCTCGCGCGTCGGGTAGCTCAGAAGAAGGGAAATCGCTTTTAATGTACGGTCCATTTCAGCGTACCTCCTCTGGCATTTTCAGGGGTTTCTTGGACCCGCCGAACAGCGATTTGTTCGAAGAGCCGGTTGAACACCCGTTGCTGTCGGTGAACCCGCAGCCGCCGCGCAGGTCATAGGCTTCTTCGACCTGCTCACGGTGGGTGGTTGGGATCACGAAACGATCTTCGTAGTCTGCCAGCGCCATGATCTTGTACATGTCTTCGATCACACGGCCCGACAGGCCAACGCGGGCGGCAATGCCTTCGTCAACCACACCTTCAACGGTTTTCGACCGCATATAGGCGCGCATCGCGAGCATCCGTTCCAGCGCATGGACCACTGGTTTTTCGTCACCAGCCGTCAGCATGTTGGCGAGGTATTTGACCGGAATACGCAGGTTCTGCACATCGGGCATCGCGCCGTCCATGCCGATCGCGCCGGCCTCTGCCGCGTTTTGGATCGGCGACAACGGCGGGATGTACCACACCATCGGCAAGGTCCGGTATTCGGGGTGCAGCGGGAAGGCGACCTTCCACTCCATCGCCATTTTCCAGACCGGGCTTTCCTGTGCAGCCTTGATCCAGTCCTGCGGGATACCGTCGGCTTTCGCCGCTTCGATCACCGCCGGGTCGTTGGGATCAAGGAACAGGCCAAGCTGCGCGTCGTACAGATCCATTTCCTCGGCCGCGTTGGCCGCTTCTTCGATCTTGTCGGCGTCGTACAGCATCACACCTAAGTAACGGATGCGGCCCACGCAGGTTTCCGAACAAACGGTTGGGTTACCGCTTTCGATCCGGGGATAGCACAGGGTGCATTTCTCGGACTTACCGGTCGACCAGTTGTAATAGACCTTCTTGTAGGGGCAGCCACTGACGCACATGCGCCAACCGCGGCATTTTTCTTGGTCGATCAGGACGATCCCGTCTTCCTCGCGCTTATAGATCGCGCCGGAAGGGCAGGATGCGGCACAGGCCGGGTTGAGGCAGTGTTCGCACAGACGAGGGAGATACATCATGAAGGTGTTCTCGTATTCCCCGTAGATCTCTTTCTGGACCCCTTCGAAGTTGTAGTCCTCGGACCGTTTGGCGAATTCGCCGCCAAGGATTTCTTCCCAGTTCGGCCCCTTTTCGATCTTCTCGATCCGCTCGCCAGTGATCTTGGAACGCGGACGAGCGGTTGGGAAGGCCTCCATTTCGGGGGCCGACTTCAGGTGGTCATAGTCGAAATCGAACGGCTCATAGTAGTCGTCGATTTCCGGCAGCGACGGGTTCGAGAAGATATTCGCCAAGATCCGCCACTTGCTGCCCTGTTTGGGCTGCAACTTGCCGGACTTGGTGCGAGTCCACCCGCCGTTCCACCGGTTCTGGTTTTCCCAGTCCGTTGGATAGCCGGTGCCGGGCTTGGTTTCGACATTGTTGAACCAAGCGTATTCGACACCGTCACGGCTGGTCCAAACGTTCTTGCAGGTCACAGAGCAGGTGTGGCACCCGATACATTTATCGAGGTTCAGCACCATCCCGATTTGCGCACGTACTCTCATTCTGCGGCCTCCTTGCTGGTCGCTTCGCGGTCAAGCCAATCGACCTTTTTCATTTTCTTGACGACGACGAATTCATCCCGGTTCGCACCGACGGTTCCGTAGTAGTTGAAGCCGTAGGATTGCTGGGCGTAGCCGCCAATCATGTGGGTTGGTTTCAGCGTGGCGCGGGTCACAGAGTTGTGGATGCCCCCGCGCTTGCCGGTCTTTTCAGAGCCGGGCGTGTTCACGATCTTCTCTTGCGCGTGATACATGAAGGTCGTGCCGTCCTTCATCCGCTGGCTGACAACCGCACGGGCCGTCAGGGCACCGTTCACGTTGTACAGCTCGACCCAGTCGTTATCTTCGATCCCCGCCGACTTGGCGTCGTTCTCGGAAATCCAGATGACCGGACCACCCCTGTTCAGCGTCAGCATCAGCAGGTTGTCGGAATAGGTCGAGTGGATGCCCCATTTCTGGTGCGGCGTGATGAAGTTCAGCACCAGCGTATCGCCCTCATCCTGCACCTCGGCATTGATGGTCTTCAGATCGACCGGCGGACGGTAGGACATGAAGCCTTCGCCAAAGGCCCGCATCCACAGGTGATCCTGATAGAGCTGCTGACGACCTGTCAGCGTCCGCCACGGGATCAGCTCGTGCACGTTGGTGTAGCCCGCGTTGTAGCAGACATTTTCGCTTTCCAGCCCCGACCATGTCGGCGACGAGATAATCTTGCGAGGCTGTGCGGCGATATCGCGGAAGCGGATCTTTTCGTCCTCTTTCGGCAAGGCCAGATGCGTGTGATCGCGACCGGTGGCCTCGGACAACGCACCCCAAGCTTTCACGGCAACCTCGCCGTTGGTCTCGGGAGCCAGCATCAGGATGACCTCTGTCGCGTCGATGTCGCTGACAATCTTCGCGCAGCCCTTGGCCGGGCCGTCTTCCCATTCACCGTTAAGGTCGCGCAGATGCTGGACCTCGTGTTCGGTGTTCCAGGTGATGCCTTTGCCGCCGTTGCCGATCTTGTCCATAAGCGGACCAAGTGCGACGAACCGGTCATAGATTGCGGTGTAGTCGCGTTCGACCGGAACATAGTTCGGTGCGGTCTTGCCCGGGATCAGGTCACATTCACCTTTCTTCCAGTCTTTCACCTGATCCTGTGCGATCTCACCCGGCGTGTCGTGCAGGATGGGCAGGGCGACGATGTCGGTTTCCTTGCCCAGAATTTCCGGCGCGACCTCTTGGAACTTCTTCGCGATAGATTTGAAGATTTCCCAGTCCGACTTCGATTCATACGCCGGGTCCACAGCCGCCTGAAGCGGGTGGATGAATGGGTGCATGTCCGAGGTGTTCAGGTCGTTCTTCTCGTACCAACTGGCCG
>CAYFXM010000289.1:0-3020 GCA_964346965.1 uncultured Actibacterium sp.
GCGTTTATGTGGCATGGGTGTGCGGACTCGGAACCACGTTAGGGGCCTTTGAAAAGATGACAGATTTCGCCACCCGCCGCCGCATGATGGTCGACACCCAGATTCGACCTTCGGATGTGACTAAATTCCCAATCATCGAGGCGATGTTGTCGGTTCCCCGTGAACTCTATGTTCCTGACGAACAGCGCGAGGCGGCCTATATGGGTGAAAATGTGCCACTTGGTGGCGATCGGGTGGTTTTGGATCCGCGGGTTCTGGCGAAGATGTTGGACGCGCTGGACGTTCAGCCCGATGAATTGGTGCTCGATATCGGATGCGGCCTTGGGTACTCGACTGCGGTTCTTGCTCGTATGGCCGAGGCAGTCGTCGCGGTCGAAGAGGACGCCACGATGGTCGCCGATGCCCAATCCATCCTGTCAGAGCAGGGTGTGGATAATGCTGCGGTGATCGAAGGCTCTCTGGCCGAAGGTGACGCGAAACATGGCCCCTATGACGTGATTGTTCTGCAGGGGGCCGTAGAGCACATGCCTGAAGCCCTGTTGCAACAGGTCAAAGAAGGCGGCAAGATCATTGCAGTTTTTCAGGAAGGTGCCCTTGGCATTTGCCGCGTCGGATACAAGATTGATGGCGAGCTTTCATGGCGATTTGCATTCAATGCAGGCGCGCCAGTGCTGCCAGGTTTCGAACGGCAACGGGCCTTCGTTCTTTAATTGCCTACCCTGTTTCATACAGGGGTATGGATCAGGGATAGTCAGATGAATACCAGTTTCAAACGTGTTGTACGGGCAGCCGTCGCTGCGATTCTCGTGTCGGGGGCAGCCGGTTCGGTGAGTGCAGAGACACTTACAGATGCGCTGGTCGCTGCATACAAAAACAGCCACCTCCTAGAACAAAACCAAGCCTTGTTGCGGGCAGCGGACGAAGATGTGGCCACAGCGGTTGCGGCGCTTCGTCCGATAATCGCGTTTTCGGCCAGCGCTTCAGAAACGGATTCTGACCTTCAGGGCCACTCCAGTTCGGCGAGCGTCACACTTTCGGGTGAGCTGGTTTTGTACGAAGGCGGTGACAACCGACTAGCGGTTGATGCAGCGAAAGAGAATGTTCTGGCCACCCGTGCCTCGCTTCTTGATGTCGAACAACGTGTGCTGTTGTCTGCGGTTCAGGCCTATATGGACGTTCGAAGCGCCATACAAAGTGTACTACTCAGCGAAAGCAATGTGCGCCTCATTTCGCAAGAACTTCAGGCGACCCGTGACCGGTTTGAAGTTGGCGAGGTCACGCGCACCGATGTGTCGATCGCCGAGGCCGCATTGGCAGCGGCGCGTAGTGGGCTGGTTGCCAACAAAGGCCAGTTGAATGTCGCACGCGAATCCTATCGTCAGGTCACGGGGCGCTATCCGGGCAACCTTGCCGCGAACGTTCGTCTGCCGAAGCTGCCATCGTCGCTGCAAGAAGCACGATCCATTGCACAACGCACCCATCCCAGCATTATTGGTGCCCAGCATGGCGTGAAGGCCGCGGAATTGAATGTCCTGCGTGCCCGTGCAGCCAAGCGCCCGACCATCACTGCTGGTGTGAGCCTAAGCCGGGATGATGACAGTAACGATACGTCGTCGTTGAACCTGCAGCTGACGCAACCGATTTACAGCGGCGGGGCGCTGGATGCTCTGGAACGCCGCGCAATCAACCAAAAAGAAGCAACTCGAGCAGGGCTCCTGAATACCGTGTCCCTGATCGAGCAGCAGGTTGGGAATGCGTGGTCAAATCTTGCCGTCTCGCGTGCACAAATCACTGCAAGTCAGGAACAGATTCGCGCAGCACAGTTGGCATTTGAAGGCACGCAGGAAGAAGCCAAGTTGGGTGCCCGTACAACGCTGGACGTGCTGGATGCTGAACAAGATCTTCTCGACGCTCGCGCAGCGCGGATTCGCGCAGAAGCGGACCAATACGTTGCGATATTCTCGGTCTTGTCGTCAGCAGGCCTGCTGACCGCTGAGAACCTGAACCTAGGAGTGCCGACCTATGACCCGTCAGCCTACTATAATGCGGTAAAGTCGGCCCCGATCAGAAGTTTTCAGGGCAAGCAGCTGGATAAAGTGCTCAAGCGGATTGGCAAGGATGTCGAATAACCTGTCGGTTGTGCAGGCTGACATTTCTGGGCTAGCATGACTGAAACGAAGAATCCCGGGTTCCACTCATGCCCAACTCTCTAGAAAATGCGAATATCGAGGAGGTTCTCTCCTCCATTCGGCGTTTGGTCAGCGATGATTTCTCTCGCAAAACCGCCGTACGGGGCGGGGGCGATGGGGCCGGGCGTCTGGTCCTTACGCCAGCGTTGCGTGTCGCTGGCGGTACCGATGAGGACAATGCCGTCGAGAAAGAGCCTTTGGAGCCGCTCGTGCTGGGGCCGCTGGACAGTGCGGCGACCTGGGAAGAGACTACGCTCGAAGATCGGATCGCCAAGCTGGAAGCCGCCGTTTCGGTTGCAGGTGGCGATTGGGAGCCTGATGGAAGCGAAGAGATCGACACGGTTCAAGCCGAAGAGCCGACAGGCCGTTTGCATTTGACCTCTCCTATTCTTCCTGTAGCTGCCCAGCAGGGTGACCTGGATCTTATTGATCAGGACCTTGAGTGGCTGCAGGACCTCATTACCAATACGCTGCGGCAAGAGTTGAAGGGTGAGATGGGAGAGCGCATCTCTCGAAACCTGCGTAAGATGGTGCGCCGGGAAATCTCTCGTGCATTGGCCGACCGCGATTTTTCCTAAACCCAAGCCCCATCTCAGATAGGAACAATCGGCCAATATGGTCCCCAGGCCGTCCGGTCTGATTTGAGGCGTTATTCCAGAAAAAAAGCGCTCGGAAATCCGAGCGCCTGTAAGTCCAGAATTCCTAGTAAGGATCAGGCCGCTTCTGCCTGCTCCTGCGCCATGCGCCGTTCGCTTTCCTCGCGCGACAGCGCAACAGAGGTGCGGACGCCTTTCGAGACGAATTCCATCAGTCCCGAAACAACGCGTTCGT
>CAYFXM010000290.1:0-2955 GCA_964346965.1 uncultured Actibacterium sp.
TTCAAAGATGGCAACTGAGCCGCGCCTTGCCACCGACATCTGGGTCGCCGCCTATCGCAAGCGGCTGGACCTTGTCGGCATCCCCGCCTTCGTTACGTCAAAGGGTGACGCGACGGCGGGGGCGGTGTTGGTTAAGCTGTCAACCTTGGATGGGCTGGCCAAGGCATTCCACCGAACCTTTGACTTGCAAACCGGCGCGCGGGTCTGGGATATCTTGGCCTTGGGGTTAGAGGCCGAGGTGGACGAAGCAGTTCGTCGCCAGCGCAGTTTCGACCCGGACCTGTGGGTGATTGAGGTGGAAGACCGAGCCGGTCGCCACCTACTGGACGAACACGGGCTGGACTGACGCTTGACTTTGCCCCCGCCGCCCCAAGTACTGGGGCAGGACCAAGCGGAGGGGTGACATGGACTGGCAAGATGAAGGTGTCATCCTTGGGGTGCGGCCCCATAGCGAAACCTCTGCCATTGTCGAGATATTTACCGCGGACCATGGCCGTCATGCCGGAGTGGTGCGCGGTGGTGTCAGCCGCAAGATGACACCTGTTCTGCAGCCGGGGTCGCAGGTCGCAGCAACGTGGCGGGCAAGGCTGGAGGAACATATCGGCAGCTTTACCGTTGAACCTGTGCAGTCGCGTGCGGGGCTCCTGTCGGACCGCGATGCTCTGGCCGGGCTCAATGCACTTTGTGCCCTGCTGCGCTTTGCAATGCCTGAGCGTGAGGCGCACCCGCGTCTTTACAGACAAACCATGACCGTGCTCGATATGATGGGGCAGTCAGATTACTGGCCACTGGCCTATCTGCGGTGGGAACTCGCGTTGTTAGAGGAATTGGGATTTGGTCTCGACCTGTCAGAGTGTGCTGTTACTGGGGCCACCGAGGGGTTGTGCTATGTCTCGCCCAAATCCGGTCGCGCGGTCTCTGCAAAAGGGGCAGGGGATTGGGCGGATCGGCTGTTGCCTTTGCCTGCGGAACTTCTAGGTGGAGGCGAAGGTGAAACGCGGCATGTGCTGGCGGGTCTGAAGACCACCGGTCATTTTCTGAGGCTTCGACTGGCCCCGGCTCTGGGCGACAAACCTGTCCCAGAGGCGCGCGCGCGGCTGTTGGATCGCTTGTCGAGGAGGACGGATGATTGAAGACCTATGCGGAAATTCTGGATATCGCGACCGAGCGAAAAGGAGCGGAATTTCTGGGCGAACACATGCCCGGTGAGCCGGAAGTAGCGATAGACAAGGTAACGGACGATCGAATTCTCGCGGCGTTCACGCGTGGTGTTTTCCAAGCGGGATTCAGTTGGAAGGTGATCGAGAAGAAATGGCCGGGCTTCGAAGCCGCGTTCGAGGGTTTCGATATCGGGCGGAATGCCTTCATGTCGGATGAAGACCTCGATCGCCATCTGGCCAACAAAGAGATTGTTCGCAATGCGCAAAAGATTCTGACGGTAAGGGACAATGCGATATTCCTGTCCGACCTTGCGCAGGAGCACGGTAGTGCGGCAGCCTTTTTTGGAGCATGGCCTGAAAGCGACTCGGTGGGCCTTTATGACCTGATCAAGAAACGCGGCGCCCGGCTAGGTGGTATGACCGGGCAGTACGCGCTGCGTTCGCTTGGGTTCGACGGACCAATCCTGTCGAAATCCGTGCAAGCTGCGCTGATAATGGCGGGGGTGGTGGATGGGCCCGTGACCTCGAAAACCGCGCTGAAGAAGGCGCAGGCGGCGTTCAATACTTGGGCCGAGGAAAGCGGCGAGCGCTACGCAGTTATCAGCCGGGTGCTGGCCTATTCCGTGCCGGACTGACCACCTAAACGAAAACACCCCGGCGAGGCCGGGGTGTCGTCAGTCATTTAAATCGGTGCCTTAGCCCAGTAGGCGGCGCGCAATCACCTGCGCCTGAATCTCGGCTGCGCCTTCGAAGATGTTTAGGATACGCGCGTCGCACAGAACGCGGCTGATCTGATACTCCAGCGCGAAGCCGTTACCGCCGTGGATTTGCAGAGCGTTGTCAGCACAGGCCCACGCGATACGGGCGCCAAGCAGTTTGGCCATGCCAGCTTCCAGGTCGCAACGCTTGTCGTGGTCTTTCTGCCATGCCGAATAGTATGTCAGCTGACGCGCGACCATGATTTCTGTCGCCATCATCGCCAGCTTGCCAGCGACGCGCGGGAAGTTGATCAGCGACTTGCCGAACTGCTTGCGCTCGTCGGCGTATTGCATGCCGATTTCTAGCGCGTTCTGCGCGACACCGATCGCACGAGCCGCAGTTTGGATGCGCGCAGCTTCAAAGGTTTTCATCAGCTGTTTGAAGCCCTGACCTTCGACGCCACCAAGCAGGTTTTCACCCTTCACCTTGAAGCCGTCGAAGCCCAGTTCGTATTCTTTCATACCGCGATAGCCCAGAACCTCGATCTCGCCGCCAGTCATGCCGGGGGTCGGGAACGGATCGTCTTCGGTGCCCGGGGTTTTCTCTGCCAGGAACATCGACAGGCCACGGTGGTCTGTGGTGTCGGGATCGGTTCGGGCCAGCAGGGTCATCACGTGGGTGCGTGCCGCGTGGGTGATCCAGGTCTTGTTGCCGGTGACTTCATAATCGCCATCCTCGGTCTTCACCGCGCGGGTGCGCAGAGACCCAAGGTCGGAGCCGGTGTTCGGCTCGGTGAATACAGCGGTCGGCAGTATCTCGGCCGAGGCCAGTTTCGGCAGCCATTCTGCTTTCTGCTCGTCGGTACCGCCAGCTTCGATCAACTCAGCCGCGATTTCAGAGCGGGTGCCAAGCGAACCGACACCGATATAACCACGCGACAGTTCTTCGGACACGACGACCATCGAGGCCTTCGACAGGCCGAACCCGCCATATTCCTCGGGGATGGTCAGGCCGAAGACGCCCATCTCGCCCAGTTCCTCGATGATCTCCATCGGGATCAGCGCGTCCTTCAGATGCCATTCGTGGGCATTGGGGA
>CAYFXM010000291.1:0-2941 GCA_964346965.1 uncultured Actibacterium sp.
CCGTAGGTCGGGCGCCGAAACACCAGCAGGTTTTGGAAGTTGGTGGTTTTGCCCGTCAAGCCGGAGCGCTCTTCGCAGGGCAGACTGTCCGCGCGAATGTATTCCCACCCCTCGGTCGCCTGTTCGTTCAGCAAGCTTGTCATGGCTTTCGCGAACCGCTCCTCGGTGGTTTTCAATCCTTTGGCTTTTTCCCCGCGCATTGGTGCCGGGATCACCTTGTATTCGAAATTCTGCATTGAGCCGCCCCGTGGTTCCGATCTTGCCATCCTAACCCACCCAGACCGCAACGGGAAGAAACGGATGTAAAGAGCGACAGGTCTCTGTGGCAGCTTTGCCGAATTGCGGAGGATCAAGGACCTGGGCGTAGTGTTGGATCAGACTGGCGTTGACCCTCGTGTGATGGAGCCAGCCTATGAATATCCTTATCCTGCAAGGACATCCTGACAATACCTCTCGGCACTTTTGCCACGCGCTTGCCGAGGCCTATGCCGACGGCGCTGGCGAGGCGGGCCATGTGGTTCGGCACCTCGACATTGCAGCCGAACCGGTCACGCTGATGCGGTCCAAGGCGGAATTCGAGAGCAAGGATATCCCGAAATATGTGCAAGAGGCGCAAGGCGTGATCGAATGGGCTGACCATATCTTGTTGGTCTTCCCGCTGTGGATGGGGGGCATGCCCGCGCTTGTGAAAGCATGGTTTGAGCAGGTGTTCCGCTATGGCTTTGCGATGGATGTGACGGACCGGGGTTGGGTGCGCAAGTTGAAGGGTAAGTCAGCGCGTCTGGTTGTCACGATGGGGATGCCGGCGATGTTCTATCGCTGGTACTTCGGACAGCACGGTACAGCGCTGCTGCGCCGTTCGATCATGGGGTTCTCTGGGGTGAAACCGATCCATCAAAGCCTGATTGGGCGGATCGAGGGGATGAGTGAAGACCGCGCCGCAAAGTTGTTGTCCGAGATGAAAGAGCTAGGGCGTAGTGGAAATTGATCCCTAAAAAACAGAACGCGTATGTACGGGGTACATACGCGTTCTGCATGGGTTCCGTAAGGTAGATTTTATAGGCCCAGTTTGGCCGAAACGATCTCGTTCACCGCTTTCGGGTTGGCCTTGCCGCCGGTGGCTTTCATGACCTGACCGACGAACCAGCCCGCCAGTTTCGGGTTCACCTTGGCTTTTTCAACCTGCGCAGGGTTGTCGGCGATGATTTGGTCAACAGCGGCCTCGATCGCGCCGGTGTCGGTGACTTGTTTCATGCCGCGCGCCTCGACGATTTCCGCAGGGTCGCCGCCTTCAGTATAGACGATCTCGAACAGCTCTTTGGCGATCTTGCCGCTGATGTCACCTTTGGTGATCAGCATGATGATGCCACCCAGTTGATCCGGGTTCACGGGGCTGTCTTCGATACCTTTGTCGCCGTCCTTCTTCAGGCGGCCGAACAGCTCATTGATGACCCAGTTCGCGGCCAGCTTGCCGTCATTGCCGTCAGCGACTTTCTCAAAATAATCTGCATTCTCGACTTCGGCGGTCAACACTCCTGCGTCATACTCTGACAATCCGAAGTCATTGACAAAACGCGCTTTTTTCTCGTCCGGCAGCTCCGGCAGAGTGCCCGCGATATCGTCGACCCAGCCTTGCTCGATCTCCAGCGGCAGCAGGTCGGGGCAGGGGAAATAGCGATAGTCATGCGCTTCTTCTTTCGAACGCATGGTGCGGGTTTCGCCCTTGGCCACGTCGAACAGGCGGGTTTCCTGATCCACCTCGCCACCGTCTTCCAAAATGGCGATCTGGCGCTTGGCTTCATAGTCGATGGCCTGCTGGATGAAGCGCATCGAGTTCATGTTCTTGATCTCGCAGCGAGTTCCCAGATGCGAGAAGTCCTGCGTTTCCTGATATTTCTCATAGTCGCCCGGACGGCAGACAGAGACGTTCACATCAGCCCGCAGGTTGCCATTCAGCGCAACGCCCGTGCGGTTAAGGTCCACGAAAGACATATGCGGATCCATATCATGGATGGATTTCCCCGCGTCTTGCTCTAGGTGGATACGCTCGATCCGTACCTTTCGCGCGACGCCCGGGCCCATGTCCACGATCACTTCGCCTTCGCCCACAATCGGGTGGTACAGCTGAGAAATCTGATAGCCCTGCGGCAGGTCGGGGTAGAAATAGTTCTTACGGTCAAAGGCCGAGAACAGGTTGATCTCTGCCTTCAGACCCAGACCGGTTTTGACGGCCAGAGCTACGCAACCCTCGTTGATAACAGGCAGCATCCCCGGCATGGCCGAGTCAACAAAGGCCACGTTCGAGTTCGGCTCAGCCCCGAATTCGGTCGAGGCGCCCGAGAACAGTTTTGCTTTCGATGAAACCTGCGCGTGGACCTCTAGTCCGATGACCAGTTCCCAGTCGCCAGTGGCGCCTGCGATGGTTTTGGGTTTCGGGGCTTCGTAAGCGAGATGGTCAAGCATGAATCTGTCCTGTCACCGGGTCAGTCCGCGTTCTAGGACAGGGGCGGGGCAGGGGCAAGGGTGGCGGTTAGATAATCCCAATACCTAGGGCGATCAGCGGAATTTCTCCGGCCCCGTCTTCGTGCAGAAAACCGTTGGACGTGGCTTGGAAAGATCGGCAGGTTAGGCGGGGTTTCACAGGTGCGGTTCATGAGTGCGTTCGGAAAGCTGATCCTTCTTAGCCTTTGGTTGGCCGCCGTTCCTGCGCATGCGCAAGAGAAGACGGTCATGCGATGGGATCACTTGCCCATGGGCTCTCATTGGACCAACGCCGCAGTGGAGGCATTGCGGGCGCACGGAGCTGTTCTCAATCGAACCGTCCCAAGCGATATCTCCAGTTATTGCCCTGCCTATCCAAACCAGCCCACCGACAAACGTAACGCGTTTTGGGTCGGCTTGATGTCAGCGCTTGCGAAACATGAAAGCACTTGGAGGCCTG
>CAYFXM010000292.1:0-2934 GCA_964346965.1 uncultured Actibacterium sp.
AGATAAAACCGCAACGCGACGGTGCTGCCCCGGAACCCGAAGAACCGGAAATGGTAACGCTGACTCCTGAACGGCGGGCCAAGTTGATCGCGGCCGTTGAAGCCAACACGCGCATGCCGAAAGAGGTCCGCGACCGGGTTTTGGGGCAGCTTGCCAAGGAACAGGTGCCGGTGGAGATGGTAGAGCGGCTCGAATCGCGCATGGGGGGCTGATCCATGGCCCGACGCTTCACTTCGGGGGCAGGCGGCGTCCTGTCGTATTTCACCCGGCACCGGACTGCCGCCAACCTGCTGTTGGTCGTCCTGATTGCCCTTGGGCTGTCAGCCCTGCCGCGGATGCGGGCCCAGTTTTTTCCCGACGTGATCATCGATGATGTCCGGATCTCGGTCGCCTGGGACGGCGCCGGTGCCGAAGATATCGATACGGGCATCATTCAGCCATTGGAACCAGCCCTTATCGCTGTTGAGGGCGTGTCCGAAGCGCGTTCAACAGCGCGGGAGGGGTCTGCCTCTATCACCTTGGAGTTCGAGCCCGGTTGGGACATGGCGCGCGCTGCCGACGATGTGCAGGCCGCCGTCGACGGGGTGTCGGATTTGCCCGACGATGCCGAAGAGCCCGAAGTCACACGCGGCGCATGGCGCGATCGGGTGACGGATGTTGTCATTACCGGTCCTGTCGGCGTCGACCAGCTTGGGCGATTTGCCGATGAATTTGTCGAACGGCTGTTCGCCGAAGGTGTCACCAGGACCACGATCCGTGGCGTTGCCGCGCCGGAGACCATCGTCGAAGTGCCTTCTGCATCATTGATCCGCCATGATGTAACGATGGCCGAAATCGCGTCGGCGATTGCCGCCGAGGTCGATACCGACCCGGCAGGTGATGTGACCGGGGCCAACGCCCGTGTCCGTACCGGGGTTGAGAAGCGCAGCGCCGATCAGATTGCTGGTATTGTCCTAAGAGCAAATGAAGATGGTTCGAACCTCTTGGTCGGCGATGTCGCGCGGATTCTGGTCGAAGGGATCGACCGCAACCGCGCTTATTTCGTGGGTGAGAACCCGGCGATCTCGGTCCGTGTGGACCGCTCGGCGCAGGGCGATGCGATCAGGATACAGGCGCAGGTGCAGGAGGTGGCGGATGAAATGCAACTGTCTTTGCCACAGGGTGTCGAGATTGACCTTATCCGTACTCGGGCCGAGGCGATCAGCGGGCGACTGAACATCCTGACAAGCAACGGCCTGACAGGTCTGGCGTTGGTCGTGACCCTGTTGTTCCTGTTCCTGAACGCCCGCACGGCCTTCTGGGTGGCCGCCGGTATCCCGGTGGCGATGCTGGCGACGATCGCACTGATGTTTGTCGCGGGCCTAACGATCAACATGATTTCGCTCTTCGCACTGATCATCACGCTTGGGATTGTTGTCGATGACGCCATCGTCGTGGGCGAACACGCTGATTTCCGGTCGCGCCGACTGGGCGAAGACCCGGTCGAGGCGTCAGAGAACGCGGCACGCCGCATGGCCGCGCCCGTTTTCTCCGCAACGATCACCACGATTATTGCCTTCTTCGGCCTGACCGCGATCAGCGGGCGGTTCGGCGACCTGATCTCGGCAATTCCGTTTACCGTGATCGCGGTTCTGACAGCCTCGCTGATCGAGTGCTTCCTGATCTTACCGAACCACATGGCCCATGCGCTGACCCACAAGGCGAAGAACCATTGGTACGACTGGCCGTCGCGAACAGTGAACAAGGGGTTCAGCTGGTTCCGCGAAAACGTCTTCCGCCGACTGATGGCCGGTGTGGTCATCGCGCGCTACCCGGTGATGGCCATGGTCTTGGTAATATTGGTGTCGCAGCTGGCTGTGTTCATGCGCGGCGACGTTCAGTGGCGCTTCTTCAACGCGCCCGAACGCGGCTCGATCTCGGGCAACTTCGCAATGGTCGAGGGAGCGACCCGCGACGATACGCTGGAGATGATGCGCGAGATGCAGCGCGCGACCGAAGAGGTGGCTAAGCGCTATGAATCGGAACACGGCACCAACCCGCTGGACTATGTGGTGGCCGAAGTTGGCGGCAATACCGGGCGTGGATTGTCGGGCGTCGACACCAAGGACAGCAGCCTTCTGGGTAGCATTGCAATCGAGTTGATTGATGCTGACCTGCGCCCGTATTCCTCCTTCCAGTTCCTCGCCGATCTGCAGGATGAGGTGCGCCAGCAGCCGCTGGCAGAAATCGTCAGCTTCCGTGGCTGGCGCTCTGGCCCCGGGGGGGACGCGCTGGATGTGCAGTTCTACGGGGCAGAGGCGCAGGTACTGAAAGATGCAGCTGAGGCATTGAAGACGGCGGTTGCCCAGTTCCCAGAGGTCTCGGCGGTCGAAGACAGTCTTGCCTATGACAAGGAAGAATTGCTTCTAGAGCTCACCCCGCAGGGCGCGGCCGTTGGCTTCACTGTGGACGGTCTGTCGAATGTCCTTCGCCACCGTTTGAACGGGATCGAGGCGGCGTCTTATCCGGTCGGCCGCCGCTCGGCGGATATTCGTGTCGAACTGCCGGAAGGAGAGCTTCGCGCGGACTTCCTTGATCGCGTGATGCTGCGGTCGGGCAGTGGAGAATATCTGCCGCTGGCCGATATCGTGACAGTGACCCGTTCGATTGGATTCTCACGCGTCGTCCGCGAAAACGGGCTGCGGGTGGTCTCTGTCACTGGTGACGTGTCCGAAGACGATCCGGCGCGGGCGGAAGAAATCATTGAAGCCTTGGAAAGCGAAATCCTCCCCGAGATTGAATCCGATCATGGCGTGCGTTGGGTTTTGGCGGGTCTGGCAGAGCAAGAGGACCAGTTTCTGAATGACGCGCTGGTGGGCTTTGGACTCTGCATGATCGGGATATACCTGACGCTGGCCTGGATATTCTCCAGCTGGACGCGACCGGTGGTCGTTC
>CAYFXM010000293.1:0-2922 GCA_964346965.1 uncultured Actibacterium sp.
TCAGGTTCGCCGCCGCCCCGCGCCGGATCAGCCAACAGGGAATGTCGTGATGTTCGGCCCGCAGCGCCAACCGTTTCGTGGCGGTGAAACTCAGCACCTTGGGGTCGCCCCAAATCTCGCCCACCACGGCGCGCAGAGTGCGGCAGTGCAATCCGTCCTCCATCGCGCGCAGCGCGTCTGCTGGGCGACTGACATCCACCCGCAACAGGCGCAGCCCCGGTGGCAGCCCCGGCAGATAGGGACGCCCGCTTTCGCGCCGGGACAGGAAGTCCTGCACCCACAGAACCGGCCCGTCCCCTGCAGGTATCCGCGACAGGACAAACCCCACCGCCGCCCCGTCCGAGGCAACATCCGAAAACACCTCGGCCAAGGTCGGCTGCGGGGCGGGCTGGCCCTGCGTCCGACGCCGCCGCGCCGCGTTTCGGAGGAGGAGTGAGGTCGACATACATAACCGTGGGGAATCATTTTGTTCACTATTTGTTCTACTAAATTTCAGCCGCCGCGTCAAACCTGCACGGCGGTCAAAATCCCGTTAACAAAACGTTTGTTTAAAGGTCCACCCACAGCGTCACCGGCCCATCATTGACCAGTGAAACTGCCATATCCGCCCCAAATCGCCCGTTTTCCACGTGAATGCCGGTCTCGCGCAGGCAGTCACTGAAATACTCGTACAGGCGATTGCCCTCTTCGGGTCGTGCGGCAGTCGAAAACCCCGGTCGATTTCCGCGCGAGGTATCCCCGGCCAGAGTGAACTGGCTGACCACCAACGCAGCGCCGCCAATATCCAGCAGCGAGCGGTTCATCTTGCCAGCCTCATCCTTGAAAATCCGCATTTTGGAAACCTTCGCGGCCATCTTCCGGCAGCTTTCCTCGTCATCCCCTTGCATGGCGCAGGCAAGCACAAGAAGGCCGGGGCCGATCTGGCCGACGACCTCGCCATCGACTTTCACGCTTGCCTCTGTCACGCGCTGAAGAAGTGCCCGCATTTCGTTCTCCTCGAATCCCCCGCCAATCGATTACCGCGCAGATTGACGTGGGTCAAAGCGACTCACCGCCCAAGTGGCTAGAACCAACCCGTGGGTCAGTCCCACGGAATGGAGGTGTTGAGATGGTAGAAAAATCGCATGCCAGCGGCTTTTGGCCTTCGCTTTACGATCCCTTCCGTCAGGTGGGATCCCGAGTGGCCGAGTGGTTCGCCCCTGCTTCCGAGGCGTCGGTAGGAGAGGACGGATACACCATCGCCATCGAAGTCCCTGGTGTCGAAGAGGGTGACATCAAGGTCTCGGTCGAGGATGGCGTGGTGACGGTGAAAGGTGAAAAGCGGTCTGAAAGAGAAGAAAAGGGCGATAGCTGGTACTTCAGCGAACGCCAGTTCGGATCTTTCTCGCGCAGCTTCCGCCTGCCGCCAGAGGCCGACGCAGAGGCCGTTGCCGCATCGCTGAAAGAAGGTGTTCTGAAGATCAGCATCGGTAAGAAAGCCCAACCAACGGGAAATGGCGGTACAGAAGTGCCGATTTCCAGAGGCTGACACCCAGAAATGAGGGGTCCGGGGGCGCCCGGACCCCTTATTGATTCTGGGCCATGAAATAACCCACGGCACCCGCCACGATCAGACCAAGCACGATCGCGACTGCGATCTTCCATGCTGACCATGGGCGTTCACCCTGCACGCGGCCGGTGCGACCGTTCACCACGAAGCGATAGGTCTTGCCCTGGTATTTATAAGCGGCCAGCCAGACCGGCAGCAGGATGTGCTTGAAGGTCACGTCGTTGATCTGGGTTTCAATCTTGTGGATACGCTGGCGGTCGCCGCCGATGTCGAAACGGACGTCGCGTTCGATCCGTCGATCCATGATGGCGCGGGCCTCGGTAAACCCGTCTTGCAGGTCGACCGTATAACCTTCCGCCCGAAATCCGGCGAGGTACTCGGGCTGGTAAGGTTCTAGCGCCTCAAGGTCCCATGGTTGCAACGCGTCGGTGTAGCGTTTGGGAAGGCTTTTAGACGCCAGCACCAACACATCATCAAAGAACCGTGCAACGCGGCCCGACGCAGGCCGCCAGCGGACCTTGGGGACCCGTACGCGTTCCCTTTTGCCATTCCGAACGACGGTGCGGGTCTCGTAATAGACGGTGCCCCGTTCACCTCGATAGCGGGACTTTGTGTCCGCATCGAATGTCCAATAGGGCACGTAGATGCCCTGCATTTTGCGACCCTTACGGGCGTATTCCTGCAACCCGTTCGGCGCGAACCAAAGCCGACCTAACCAGTCGGCCATCGCCCTATGCGCAGCGGGTTCGTCCCAAGCAAACGGAAGAACGCCTTTGGGTTTGATCTGTCTGTCGACTCCTGTGTCGGTGACTACCGGCGTCGCGCAGAAGGGACATTCGTGGGCATGAACATCCGCGTCGAATTCCACATGTGCGCCGCAGTTGGGGCAGGTGATGGTGCGCGTATTCTCCATCTCCTGCGCTGGCAGTTGGTTGGTGATGGCGCTGTCGAAATCGAGCTCAGCGATGACATTGCCCCAGGGGCTTTTGTCGCTGACCTCGCCGGTATTGCCGCAGTGGTCGCAGACCAAGGTGTTATTCTCCGGGTCAAAACGGAAGTCCGCGCCACATTGGTCGCAGGGAAATCGGTGTTCGGCCTCGGCCATCACGTGAACCTAATTTGGGATTAAACGCCGGGCGGAGGAGGCGGGGGCAGTATAGTGAACAGCTGCGCCAGCTCAGTCACATCTTCTGCCTTCATCCAACCGTCCTGACCCGGAGTCCAAACATAGGTTTCGCGGGTCAGGCCGCCGTCGGCAGCCATTTTGCCCATGGCGGCTTTCGAGTAAGGGCCTGTTGTCTCACCATTCTTTGCGATGTGCCAGACGTGTTCGACCGGCGGGGGTGGGGGGGCCATCGGTGCGGTTTGCTGTG
>CAYFXM010000294.1:0-2886 GCA_964346965.1 uncultured Actibacterium sp.
ACCATATCCGCTCGCTCTCGCTCTCGCGCGGCGAAAGCACATGGCTGCGCGGCAACACCTTCTACGGCAAGCGCCAGATGTTCACCCCCGAGTTCATGGACTGGTTCGAGAATCTGCAACTGCCGCCCTACCACTTGGAAAAACGAGATGGTCAGTACGAGCTGACCTTCGAAGGCGACTGGCCCGAGGTGATGTTGTGGGAAATACCGGCGCTGGCCGTGCTGATGGAGCTTAGGTCCCGTGCCGTGCTGAGGGACATGGACAAGTTCGAACTTCAGGTCCTCTATGCCCGCGCCATGACGAAGCTGTGGGAAAAGGTCGAGCATCTGCGAGAGATTCCAGACCTGCGGATCGCCGATTTCGGGACCCGGCGCCGGCATTCGTTCCTGTGGCAGGATTGGTGCGTGCAGGCGATGGGCGAAGGGCTGGGCGAGAAATTCGTCGGCACATCGAACTGCCTGATCGCCAAGAACCGCGACCTTGAGGCAATCGGTACCAACGCCCACGAGCTACCCATGGTTTATGCCGCTCTAACCGACAACGACGAGGATCTGGCCCGCGCGCCTTACGAGGTCCTGTCGGATTGGCACGAGGAGCATGACGGCAACCTGCGCATCATCCTGCCCGACACCTATGGCACCGAAGGCTTCCTGAAGAATGCGCCGGACTGGCTGGCAGGCTGGACCGGCGTGCGCGTCGACAGTGGCGACCCCGCCGAAGGTGCAGAGATCGCCATCCGCTGGTGGCAGGAACGGGGCGAGGACCCCACGAAGAAACTGGTCATCTTCTCGGACGGTCTGGACGAAGCCAAGATCATCGAACTGTCCGCCCAGTTCCGAGGCCGCGTGCGGGCGTCCTTTGGTTGGGGCACGCTTCTGACCAACGATTTCCGAGGGCTGGTGCAAGGTGACACGCTGGCGCCGTTCTCTGTCGTCTGTAAAGCGGTGTCCGCGAATGGCCGGCCTACGGTGAAACTGTCGGACAATCCCAACAAGGCCATGGGGCCAGCCGAGGAGATCGAGCGCTATAAACGCGTTTTCCACGTCGGTCATCAGACCGCGATAGAGGTGGTGGTCTGATCTACTCGATCACCAAACGTGGTAGCCAATGGCTTTCCGGATCGGCTTCATGCAACTGATCGGAACCTAGCGGGCGCAAGTTTCCGGGCTCAGGCGGCGCCGAGAGCGTGTCCATATCCATCTCCATCAGGGTGCCGGTGATCCGGTCGCCCTCGATGGTCAGGTCATAGTAGACACCGTTCCACATGTTGATTCCGTATTCGGTTGCGCCTTTCCATAGGAACAGCAGGTCGTATTCCAGATCGGTCAGATCGTCTGGTGTCACTGCGCGGCGAATTTCATAGGGATAGGGAACGTGGCACCAGTACTTCTTTGGCCCTTCCACGCATTTGAACGGGCGCATCGATAGAAAGTGATCCGTAAAGGGCGCCTCATCAAAGGTCAGGCGATAGGTTGTACCCGCATCCGAGGGTTGAAATTCAACCATTCCGACTGCGACTTTAGTCTCATCCTCCGACACCAGAGAAATCACCTTTGTTCCGCTTAACACATCCGCAAATACGGGACTAAAAAATAACCCACTGAAAATAATGGAAAAAATTGCTTGTTTCCGCATAACGCGCCTCCCCACGCCAATTTCTGTCCGCGTTTTTTCAGGATACGCAACTTGGCGATCCATACCCTTACGACCTTTGTGCAGTTTCGAGTCAAAGACCCGATCCCAATAATGCTGGCAGCCTGAAATCCGGCACGAGTCGGGCTACGGCGCGAACAGAGACACACGGGAGGACCCCAATGAACCGGTTTCTAACTACGGTTATCGCGGGCGTGATTGCGACAGGTACGGCTTATGCCGGCGTCACCGAGGACGACCTGAAAAACGACCAGACCATGACCAACCAAGTGGTCACCAACGGGATGGGGCGCCATCTGCAGCGCTATAGCCCGCTGGACACACTCAACAAAGACAATGTGAAAAACCTCGTCCCCGCATGGGCCTTCAGCCTTGGCGGCGAGAAGCAGCGCGGGCAAGAGACCCAGCCGCTGGTTTACGATGGCGTGATGTATATCACCGGCTCGTACTCGCGCCTCTATGCGATCGACGTGATGACCGGTGAAGAGATCTGGCAGTATGATGCGCGCCTGCCCGAAGGCATCCTGCCTTGCTGCGACGTGATCAACCGCGGTGCGGCGATCTACGGCGACAACATCTATTTCGGTACTCTGGACGCGCGCATCGTGGGGCTGGACCTGAAGACCGGCGACGTTGTCTGGCGCGACAAGATTGCGGACTATAAAGCAGGTTACTCTTATACTGCGGCCCCGCTGATCGTGAACGGTCTGGTTGTAACCGGCAACTCGGGAGGCGAATTCGGTATCATTGGTGAAGTTCAGGCACGTGACGCCGCGACCGGCGATGTTGTTTGGACCCGTCCGGTGATCGAAGGCCACATGGGCACGCTGAACGGTGAAGAATCCACCATGACCGGCACGCTGAACGCGACCTGGCCGGGCGATCTGTGGAAGACCGGTGGCGGCGCGACCTGGCTGGGCGGTTCCTATGACATCGAAACCGACACTCTGGTCTTCGGCGCTGGTAACCCGGCACCGTGGAACAGCTGGCTGCGTGACGCGGGCCAGAAGAACGACGGTTCGGGCGACAACCTGTATGCGGCAAGCCGCATCGGCATCAACCCCGAGAACGGCGAGATCAAGTGGCACTTCCAGACCACCCCGCGCGAAGGCTGGGACTATGACGGTGTGAACGAAGTCGTCGCCTACACCGACCGTGACGGCAACAAGCGTTGGGCGACTGCCGACCGCAACGGCTTCTTCTATGTTCTGAACCGTGAAGATGGTGCCTTCG
>CAYFXM010000295.1:0-2758 GCA_964346965.1 uncultured Actibacterium sp.
CCTTGATATCAAGAACCTCTACAAGAACTACGGTTCGGTCGAGATCCTGAAGGATATCAACGTCGCCATCGAACCCGGAGATTTCCTAGTCCTCGTTGGCCCCTCTGGCTGCGGCAAGTCCACGCTGCTGAACTGTATCGCTGGGCTAGAGCCGATCACCTCAGGGCAGCTGGACATCGGTGGGCGCGACATGACACATGTCAGCCCAAAGGACCGCGACATCGCGATGGTCTTCCAGTCCTACGCGCTGTACCCGACCATGAGCGTCGCCAAGAACATCACCTTCGGAATGAAGGTGCGCGGCGTTGATCAGGCGACACAAGACAAGAAGCTGCAAGAGGTTGCCCAGCAACTACAAATCGAGCAGCTTCTGCACCGCCGCCCCGGCCAATTGTCGGGCGGTCAGCGCCAGCGGGTTGCTATGGGCAGGGCCCTAGTCCGCGATCCCAAGCTGTTCCTGTTTGACGAACCGCTGTCGAACCTCGACGCCAAACTGCGGGTCGAGATGCGGTCCGAGATCAAGAAGCTGCACCAGAACCTGAACGCCACCATGGTCTATGTGACCCATGACCAGATCGAGGCGATGACCTTGGCCACCAAGATCGTTGTCCTGAAAGGCGGAATCGTGCAGCAGATCGGCAGCCCGGCCGAGATCTACAACAGACCCGCGAACCTCTTCGTGGCCGATTTCATGGGCAGCCCTGCGATGAACCTGATCCCGGCACGGGCCAAGGCTAATGGCTCTGGCACCATGATCGAAATCGCTCGGGACGGGTCCGAACCCTTGGTTCTGACCGACACGCACGCGGGCGACCTGCCAGAGGATGTGATCCTTGGCGTCCGCCCCGAAGACATCGCCGAAGCGGGCTTCCGTGCGGGCGAAGATGTCCAACAGGCGCCGTGCCTGATCGACATGGTCGAACCGGCCGGTGCCGATACCTACGTGGTCTCACACCTAGGTGGCAAACAGGTCACCGCGCGCCTGCATGCGGAAACAAATGCCGCGCCCGGGAAGATGCTTGATTTGGCATTTGACCTTGGCAAGGTCTCGTACTTTGCACCGGAAACAGGCGAGCGTTTAAATTGACCCATGTAAGACTTGTTGCCGATGTAGGCGGGACGAACACACGAATAGGTTTGTCCCGCAGCGGCGAATTGCGGAGCGATACTATCAAGAGCTTTCGCAATGACGACTACGCCAGCTTCGACGCGGTATTGAAAAACTACCTTTCCAATGCATCATCACCCGATGTCTCTGAGGTCGTCGTCGCGGTCGCAGGCCCTGTCTCCGGCGGCAAAGCTCGTCATGGCCGGGCTGTACCGACTGGAGTTTCGAAGAACAAAGGCTGTCGTCTCACTTCAAAGGTGCATCCGTTTGCCTGCTGAACGACCTTGCAGCACTGGGTCACGCCAGCCCCTATCTGGAAGCGAAGCACTTAACCGCAGTCTTCGAACCTGCGGCACCCCAGGAAGGCACCAATCAGTCTCTGATCGTTGGAATTGGAACAGGCTTCAACGTATCGCCTGTTCTGATCTCAGGTGAACGTGTGGATTGTTTCAATGTCGAATACGGGCACGTTCAGCTTCCACTGGAAGTGGCGGACAGGTTGCGAGATCGTCTGGGTCCGAAAGCGTCCGATTTTAAAACCGTCGAGCATGTCTTTTCCGGACGTGGCTTTGCAACGGTGAAACAATTCTTCGAACCCGACAAAGACCAACCGAGCCCGGAGTTCTATACTTTCTATGTTCGGCTTCTCGCACTACTTACACGCAACTTGATTTTGGCGTTTTTGCCATCGAACGGAGTGTTTTTTGCAGGGGCTGTCGCGCGTAATGTGTTGTCGTCGACCGCACGCGAAGACTTCATTCGGATCATCGAACAACCCTTCGAACTCGATGCAAGGCTCACTGCACCCGTCTATTCCATCCTGGACGATGCCGCCGCCCTGAAAGGATGCTCAAACTACCTCATGCGTGGATGAATTGACTGACCAGAAAGACGGCGCCAACCCAATTCCCGAAGAACAAGAACACCTTTATTCGCGGCCCCGTAAAACCTGTGCGGGGCGCGCTGTCATCGGCCGCCACACGAAGACTAGGCCTGCGATCAGGGTGGCAAGAACACCGCCGCTGATAATCAAGGCCGCAGAGATAGGCTCAAAGCTGTAACCCACCTCCATGACCCATGTCATGACCGCCCAACCTGCCACCGCGCCGACGACGACCGCAACAAGACCTGCCGCAAATCCCAGCAAAGCAGACCGCAAAGCGAAGGACAGCAGGATTTGCCAGCGCACCGCTCCGATCGTTTTGAGGACCGCTGCTTCAAATGTCCGCATGCGCGTGCCCGCAGCAGCCGCACCGATCAATACAAATCCACCGGTGACCAGAGTCGCCAACGCGCCGTAGGTGATCGCGGTCGCCAGGCTTGCCAACACGTCCGAAACCCGGGTGATTGCATCGCGCACATGTATGGCGGTGATGTTGGGATAGGCCTTTGCAAGGTCGCGTAACAACGGTGCTTCCGCAGCCTCCGCGGCATAGACTGTCGCGATATGGGTATGCGGGGCTCCGGCAAGGGCCGCAGGATTCAACGACAAGATAAACCCGATACCTGCAGTCGAGAAATCAACCTCTCGAAAGCTGGTGATCTCGGCGGTGATATCTCGGCCAAGAATGTTGACGGTGACCTTGTCGCCAAGTTTCAGCCCCATCTCAGCGGCTTCTTCAGCCGCAAAGCTCATTTGCGGCGGGCCAG
>CAYFXM010000296.1:0-2749 GCA_964346965.1 uncultured Actibacterium sp.
CCCACATGTCCAGATCGCGTTCTGCGGTCCAGATACGTGGGGTGTCGATGCCGCGCGCTTCGTCATAGGCACGGGCGACATTAAACGGCAGACAGTGTTCATAAATTGCGTAGTCGGCGAATTTCGGATCGCATTCCGCGCGGACTGCGTCCCACGCTTCTTTCAGAGAACCGCCACGGGCAGCGATCTTCTGAACCGGACGATAGGTGCTCTCGACGAAATCGCGGGTGTTCTCGATGGCGGCGTTGACCATTTCTTTGCCAACCAGCGCATCCCCACGGCCGGGCGCAATGGCGTCCACGTCGAAGGAGGCGATGTTGTCCAGCGTGTCACCCCAATCGGTGAAGTGACCGTCGCCGCAATAACAGGCCGAGTGGTATTCCACGATGTCGCCGGTGAACATGACGTTCTGGTCGGGTATGTGAATCACTATGTCGCCG
The DNA here is from genome assembly GCA_964346965.1 of uncultured Actibacterium sp. Lineage (GTDB taxonomy): Bacteria > Pseudomonadota > Alphaproteobacteria > Rhodobacterales > Rhodobacteraceae > Actibacterium_B. The sequence continues at coordinate 441 of CAYFXM010000296.1, forward strand.
GCGGTATGGGCGCGACCCAGATGCATCAGGTCGACGCGACGGTTGCCCAAATAGACGGTCATGTCATCGCTGAAGGTAGTGGTGGGGTAGGTCAGGCCCGGAATCGACTCATGGCCTTCGAACAGGCGCGGGAACCGCTGGAACTCGCTGTCCCAGTCTTCCTGTCCGCGCTCCACCACCATCGCGCGGGCGGCGTCGCCCATGATGATTTGGTTCGCGCCATAAGCGCTGGCCCCCAATACGCGAACCGCGTGATAGTGAGTCAGGACCACGTGGCTAATCGGTTTGTCCGTAACGGTACGCACACAGTCGATCACCTTTTGAGCAAGACGCGGGGTGGCCTGCGCCTCGACAATCATCACACTGTCGTCTCCAATGATCACTCCCGAGTTCGGGTCACCTTCCGCAGTAAAGGCATAGAGCCCGTCGCCGATCTCGTCGAAGGTGATCTTCTTATCCGTCATGTCTCCCTGAGACGCGAACGCTTTTGCCATCGAGGTTCTCCTTGATGCACCCATTGGTCGAGATGATTCTTGCGTGGGGTGCGGTCTGTCGCTACGTTGAACCCAATATCGTTTCAAATGAAATGAAAGTCAATATCGTTTCGATCGAAACGATCTGATAATGTTGGATTCGCCATGAAACGCCACAGTTTTAATCTATCACATTTCCTGCCTTATCGACTGGCGGTCCTGTCAGAACGGGTCAGCAAGCGGTTATCGCGGGAATATTCCGAGACGTATGGCCTCTCAATTCCCGAATGGCGGGTGATGGCGCACCTGTCGCGCAGTGCGAAGGTTTCGGTCCGCGATATTCACATCAACGCCAACCTGGAAAAACCCCGGGTCAGCCGAGCCGTCGCAAAGTTAGAGAAATCTGGCTTGGTCGAGAAAATTGTCAACGACACAGATCACCGCCTCGTTGAACTATCGCTGACCAACGAAGGCTGGAATGTACTGAACAGTTTTCTCCCACAGGCGTTGGAATTGGAGCAGCGGTTGCTCTCGACCTTTACCAAGGAAGAGGCAGTCCTGTTCTACGATATGGTAGAACGACTGCACGCTGAATTGGATAAAGACCCGAAGGCCGCGCCTAGATCGCAAATGGATCAGGCATAGTTATCTTGACTGGGTTCAGGTGATCCAACCCGGCACCAGAACGGCTAAACAGTTGCATAGATTCGCTATGCGCATCTTTATTATTGACAAGTCAAGACTTTATTGAGAGGTTGCCTCCGATCGCCGGTGGCCTTGAGGCCGCCCCTTAAGGCGATCCCCGCGGGCCGGGTTCTTGTTAGTCGCGCTTAGGGCACGTCAGCGCGACCTTTAACAGGAGGATGACCATGGGTCCCTTTCCGCATGACGCGCCCAAAGCCAAGATTGATAGTGTAAATGTCGCCGGTACCGACGGTTTCGAATTCGTAGAATTCGCCCACCCGGAGCCGGACGTGTTGGAAGATCTCTTCTCGGCAATGGGCTTTGTCGAAGTCGCCAAGCACAAAACCAAGGACATCTCGCTCTATCGTCAGGGCAAGGTGAACTATCTGATCAACCGCGAACCGAACACGCATGCTGCGCGCTTTGTCGAAGACCACGGCCCCTGCGCTCCCTCAATGGCATGGCGCGTGGTCGACGCGCAGCACGCGCTGAAATGCGCATTGGATTACGGCGCCGAACAATATGTAGGCGACGATCGCTCTCTGAACGTTCCGGCGGTGATCGGGATCGGCGGCTCGCTTCTGTATTTCGTCGAGGATTATGATCTGGGCAAGAACCCCTATGATCAGGACTTTGACTGGATCGGCGAACGTGATCCGCAGCCGGAAGGCGCGGGATTCTACTACATGGACCACCTCACCCACAACGTGATGCGCGGCAACATGGACACTTGGTACAGGTTCTATTCAGAGGCGTTCAACTTCAAGGAAATCAAGTTCTTCGACATCAAGGGCCAGATGACGGGCCTCACCAGCCGAGCGCTCACATCGCCTGACGGTAAGATCCGAATTCCGATCAACGAAAGCGCGGATGAACACAGCCAGATCGAGGAATATCTGAAAGAGTACAAAGGCGAAGGCATCCAGCACGTCGCCATTGGCACCGATGACATCTATGCTTCAACCGACATCATCGGCGAAAAGGGTGTCGACTTCATGCCGGCCCCGCCGAGCACCTACTACACCATGTCGCACGAGCGGGTGAAAGATCACGAAGAGCCGCTCGACCGGATGATGAAACATGGAATCCTGATCGACGGCGAAGGCGTGGTTGGCGGCGGAATGACACGTATTCTGCTGCAGATCTTCTCGA
>CAYFXM010000297.1:0-527 GCA_964346965.1 uncultured Actibacterium sp.
AATGGGGAGGATGAAATCATGCAGAGCATTCTAACAGCGCTTTACGTTTTCTTGATTCTTGGGTTCTCGGCGTTGCCCGCTCAGGCGGCCAAGAGGGTCTGTGTCAACGACTTTGGCGCAGATCCGACCGGAGCTTCTGATAGCCAACCGGCATTTCAGCAGGCGACGGAAGCTGCCGGAGTCGGAGGTCTTGTCGAGTGTGAGCCGGGACGCTACAGGCTCGACCAGACCTGGGAGATAACGTCCAAGGTCGTGGTCGATTGCGCGGCTGCTACGCTGGTGTCCGGCGACGTGGAGACCACGGTACACGTCAGGGAAGAGGAGGATCCGGTCAGGCAGGTTCGCTTCCGTCTCGCGGGCATCGAGGGCAATGGTTTGGATACGTGTCTGAAAGTATCGGACGCGAACTTTTCGGACTTCCAGGTTGATCAGATAATTGCCTGCGGGGTCGGCGTCTTGGTCGAGCCTATTGTCACGCGAGCGGCGGACAACAGTTTCCGGGGGCTCGTGTGGGAGTTCAATGGGAC
>CAYFXM010000297.1:566-830 GCA_964346965.1 uncultured Actibacterium sp.
TCTGAAAACAGCATTTCCGGAAACACCATAACAAACAACGAAGTTGGCATCGACGTGAGAGAACGAGACCGCTGCGCAAGTATGTTCTGGTTCAGAGGTTCCCTCGATCAGTTCAAACGCGGCCGAGACGGTTGGGTGCTGGCCCCGAACTCGTTGGTCGAGTCCAGCTTTATGACCCGCAGTGGTCGTGACCTGCGAGTGTCGGGGACAACTTACTTGCACGTCCTCGACCTGAACAGCCGACATGTCCTGAAGACGGGAGAA
>CAYFXM010000297.1:840-2631 GCA_964346965.1 uncultured Actibacterium sp.
GGTCCGTAAGAAGCAAGCCCAAAGTGAGGTCGCGTTAGCAGGCCCTCACCAACCAGGGCTCCTAGGAGCATCCGGTGTCCCCCACCTGGCGACAAGATTGGGGCCCGCTATACTCTGCAAAGCCGAACATAACTCCAGGGCATGAATTCCTTGAGGCGCGTAATCTTGTGGTCAGCGATGCGGGTGAGCACATCGGTGAGTTAGGCTTGAGGATCGACGCCATTGAGTTTGGCTGTTTCGATCCGAGTACAGGCGATGGCAGCTAACTTACCGCTCCGTTCGGAGCCCATAAACAGATGGTTCTTCCCTCCGAGATCAAGCGCGCCATCACCATGGCAATAGATTCGGCCATGGCTTGCTGCTTGTACGGGCGACGTTGCAAGGACCCACCGAATGACGGCTAATGGGATGGACCGGCTGCTCCCCTGGGTCAGCAGGTTAGTCTTTCGAGAGACTCACCTGCACAGAAACGGAGCAGCATCCCATGGCCAAGGCATCACAGCGGACCCTTATGGTCCTTTCCTCCATCGGCATCGACATCGGCAAGGATGTCTTTCACCTGGTTGGCTTTGACCCCAGCGGCACAGTTGTTCTGCGGCGCAAGATAAGGCGCCTGGCGCTGGTCGGGGAGTTCAAGAAGCTGCCGCCATGTATCGTCGGCATGGAGGCCTGTCTGAGCGCCCACTTCGTCAGCCGCACCTTGCGAGGTCTGGGCTTTTCGCCCCGCATCATCCCTGCGAAGTACACCAAGCCCTTCGTGAAGGGTCAGAAGAACGACTACAACGATGCCGAGGCGATCGCGGAAGCGGCGCTGCGTCCGAACCTGAAGCCTGTGCAGGAGAAGACCCAGGATCAGCTGGACCTGCAGGCGCTGCATCGCGTCCGTGCACGCCTGGTCTCGCGACGCACGGCGACGATCAACCAGATCCGGGCTTTTTTGATTGAACAAGGGATCACCGTGCGAACCGGCGCCCGCGCGCTGCGCAACTCGCTCTTTGCCATCCTGCAGAACCGGAAAGACGAGATCTCGCCGCGCATGAACGACATCATCGTTGGTCTCTACGAGGACTGGCTGTGGCTGGACGAGCGCATCGAGAGCACCTCGAAGGAGATCGAGGCGATTGCTAAGCGTGAAGGTCATTGCCAGCGTCTCATGACCATTCCCGGGATTGGTCCGATGATATCCACGGCCATGGTGGCGGCCGTCGGCACCGGAGAGGCCTTTGACCGGGGACGGGACTTTGGCGCCTGGCTCGGGCTTGTGCCCCGACAGTACTCCACCGGCGGCAAGCCGATCTTGGGGCGCATTTCAAAACGCGGCAGCAGATACCTGCGCAGCCTGTTCATACAGGCCGCCCATATCATCCTCATGCGGCCGCACAACTGGAAGCGCTTCCGCTTCGGGGCCTGGCTCGAGCACGCCTCGCAGAGAATGCACAAGAACAAGCTGGCCGCAGCCCTGGCAAACAAGCTCGCCCGCATCGCTTGGTCCGTGCTTAGAAACGGCCAGACCTTCAACAACAAACCGACCGAGCTCACAGCGGTCTAAACCGGAAGGAACCTCACCCCAATTCGCGATTGAGATGACTGCATGGAACGGACCAAGAAACGCACCCAAGTCTGATGACCCTAATGGTTCCGCGTGAACCTGACCGCTAATGAGACCCATGGCGCGTGCGTATTCCCATCATGGCCACGGCCCGCGAGCCGATCAAACAGGCCGGATACATATCAGCGACTTCCTACACCCTGCAGAAGTCTCTCTTGCGAACCGCAGCCGGTCCATACATT
>CAYFXM010000298.1:0-2613 GCA_964346965.1 uncultured Actibacterium sp.
GGACAGCCGATGAAATGTCTGAAAATCATAGCGGTCGTCGCCGGAACCCTAAGCGTTCCTGCGTTCGCCCAGGACGTGACGCCCGAGCCGCCAATAGACGTCAACGCGGCGCGTGCGGAGTTGGGGAAGCGGCTGTTCTACGATACCCGGCTGTCTGGTGACACAAGCCTTGCATGCGCCAGTTGCCACCAGCCGGACAAAGCGTTCACCGACGGTGAGGCGCTTTCGGCGGCTTACACCGGTGCAGCCCATTTCCGGAACGCACCGACGCTGGCCAATGTCGGATTCCGCGATGCCTGGATGCACGATGGTCGTTTGGGGACCAACCTCAACGACGTTGCGCGCGAGATGATCACCGAGACTTACCTGATGAACATGGACATGCGGATCATGCAGGAACGGTTCAAGCAGGATCCGGTTTATGTGGAGATGTTTGCCGCTGCGGGCATGTCCGAGCCTTCGAATGGTGGCGCGCGGAATGCGCTTATGGATTTCATGAAGACCATCCAGTCGCGCAATGCGCCATTTGACACCGGGTCAATGTCTGCAGCCGCCGTGCGCGGACAGGGCATCTTCGAGGGCAAGGGTAACTGCAGCGCCTGCCATTCCGGCACACGGTTCACGGACGACACGCCCTACAACACCGGGGTGCCTGGCAACCCGGATATCTGGGCCGACCCAGAGCGTCATTCGGCCTTTGTGACCTACGCCAAGTTCATGGGTGTCGAGAATTACATGAACATACGCGAGGATCTTGGTGCCTACATCCGTACGCACCAGGAGAATACAAAGCGTACTTTCCTGACACCAACGCTGCGCGAACTGACATGGACCGCGCCGTACATGCACAACGGTGTCTTCGAAACGCTTGGCGACGTCGTTGACTTTTACGATGCCGGGGGCGGGAACGACCCGAACAAGGACCCACGGCTTCAGCCGCTTGGCCTCATCCCGTCCGAGAAGGCCGATCTGATTGCCTTTCTCGAAAGCCTTAGCGGCGACAGCTTTGACACCGATGCCTATGTCTGGCGCGAAGACGACTTCGACTACGCGCTGATCGAAGACTGGCTGAACACGAAGAACTGAGGGAGGTCATTATGGCAAAACGCATTCTCTTCACCGCCCTCGCGAGCATCGCATTCGGGACAGCTTCGCTAGCGCAGGAAAATCCTCGACCCGAAGGTTTGGCAGCCCTAGGGCCGCCACCGATTCCGGCTGACAATCCAATGACGCCCGAGAAAATCGAGTTGGGAAAGTTGCTCTACTTCGACCCGATCCTGTCCGGCAACTACGGCATGCCGTGCTCGGCCTGCCACCGCCCGGAAGCGGGCTGGGCCGTGCAGGACAAGATCAGCTTTGGCTATCCCGGCACTACGCACTGGCGCAACAGCCAGACGGTGATCAACTCGGCCTACTACGGCAAGCTGTTCTGGGCGGGCTCGTCGAAGTCGCTTGAAGGCCAGGCACGGTCCGCTGCGCGCGGCGGGGTGGCTGGCAACGGCGAGGACGACATGATGGAAGCGCGGCTGGCATTTGTGCCGGAATACCGCGAGCGTTTCCGCGATGTCTTCGGTGATGACTGGCCAAGTGTTCGGCATGCTTACATGGCGATCGCGGCATTCGAACGCACGCTGGTGCAAACCGACACGCCGTTCGATGAATACATGCGCGGCGATGACGACGCTCTGACTGATCAGCAGAAGCAGGGCCTGGAACTGTTTGCCGGGAAGGCGAACTGCATATCGTGCCACAACGGGCCGCTGTTGACGAACGAGGCGTACTACAACCTCGGTGTTCCCCGCTACGACGGTTGGGAAGAAGATGAGCTTGCGCAGATCACCTTCCGTTTCGAACTTCTGGCCAAGGGCGTGACGGAGGAGAAGTATCGCAAATACAAGGATGATCCGGGGCTCTATTTCCGCACCAAGCAGGAAGCTGACCTCGGCAAGTTCCGTGTGCCCAGCTTGCGCTACACCAAATACACCTTCCCCTACATGCATAACGGCATGTTGGAGACCCTGCGCGACGTGGTGGTCTTTTACAACGAAGGCGGCGGCGAGAACGATTTCTCAGCAACCAAAACGGATATGATCCAACCGCTCGGATTGAATGACGAGGAGATCGACGCGTTGGTCGCCTATCTCGAGAGTCTCTCGGGCGAAGAGATCCTGATGGACGATCCTGACCTGCCGGTCATGGAACCGCTGCCATTGGCGCAGAACTGAAGGAGAAACGAAAATGAACAAGGTTGATCCGCAAATTGTTCGCGCCATCAACGGCGAGAACGACGAAGCCAAGAAGGCGGGGACGCGACCCTGCCTTATGAATCGCCGGCAGTTTCTTCTGACCGGCGGGATTGCCACAACCGTTGTGATGGTTGGCATTCCTGGCGCGCCTGAGGCACAGACTCCTGCGGTCGTCTCGACTTACCCGCGCAAGTTCATCGCCAAGCTCAGCGATCTCAAGGTCGATGAACCTTTCGACTTCGAGTATCCGGACGAGGGCGAATATGCCGAGTCGATCTTGGTGAAACTTGGCACCGAAGCCGGTGGTGGTCTGGGCCCCGACAAGGATGTGGTCGCATTCAACTATACTTGCACGCATCAGGGCGGC
>CAYFXM010000299.1:0-478 GCA_964346965.1 uncultured Actibacterium sp.
TTACAAAGCCGCACGCCATCGATGATGCTTGCATGGTTCAGCGAATCGCTGATGATCGCGTCATCCTCGGAAAGCACGGTCTCGAACAACCCGCCGTGTTTGGCGTTGCCCGCGATCTGGATAGGGATTGTCCCGAGCGACCGGCCAAGGCCGAAGTCGCGGAAATTCGCGCCGCCTTTGTCCAGGATCACCGGCACCGTCGCCAGAGAGATCACGTTGTTCACAACGGTCGGCTTGCCCAGAAACCCCTCGTGCGCGGGCAGCGGAGGCTTGGCGCGAACCACACCACGTTTGCCTTCCAAGCTATTGAGAAGGCTGGTTTCTTCGCCACAGACATAGGCGCCCGCACCGACGCGGACTTCCATGTCGAAAACCTTGCCGCTGTCCCTGGCAATCGCCGAAACATCCGCTCTTGTTCCCGCATCGCAGCGTCCGCGACAACCTGTTCCTCCACTGCAGGATGGTCGAGGATCGGCTC
>CAYFXM010000299.1:488-2608 GCA_964346965.1 uncultured Actibacterium sp.
TCCGGATATGATCATCCCTTCGATCAGAACAAAGGGGTCGCCTTCCATGATCATCCGGTCGGCAAAGGTCCCGCTGTCGCCTTCGTCGGCATTGCAGACGATGTATTTCTGTTCAGCCTCAGCTTCGAGTACGGTCTTCCACTTGATCCCTGTAGGGAACCCGGCCCCTCCTCGTCCGCGAAGGCCGGAGTCCGTGACGACCTGAACGATTTCTTGAGAAGACATCTTCACCGCTTTGGACAAACCCTTGAAGCCGTCATGGGTCCAGTAGTCTTCAAGGCTGAGAGGGTCGGTTAGCCCGCACCGAGCAAAGGTCAGGCGTGTCTGGAGGGCAAAGAATGGCAGAGCTTCGATATTGCCAAGCGCCTTGGGGTGGTTGGATGGGTCGTCAAAAAGGTGATGTACATCCTCGGGGGTCATCGGTCCGAACCCAAAACGACCTTCCTCTGTTTCGATCTCGACCAGCGGTTCCAACCAAATCATGCCTCGCGAGCCATTACGCACCACGTGTACGTCAATATCTCGCACTTCCGCTTCGGTCAAAACCGCTCGGGCAACTGCGTCAGCACCAAGCGCCAATGCGGCGGAGTCTCCGGGTATGTAGACGCGCATCATGCCCGGGCCTCTTCCAATAGGTTGTCTAGCTGGTCTCCAATATGGCCTCGGACCTGATCGTCCAATATGGCCGCAGGAGCACATGCACAAAGCCCGAGGCAATAGACCGGCTCCAGCGTGACGCGACCGTCAGGTGTGGTCTGATTCCAATTGACGCCCAGTCGTTCCTGTATCGTCTTTGCCAATGCGTCCGCTCCCATAGCCTGGCAAGCCTCGGCGCGACAGATCTTCAGAACCTTCCGCCCTGCGGGTTCGGTGCGGAAATCATGGTAAAATGACATCACTCCATGAACCTCGGCGCGCGACAAGTTGAAATGCTCGGCAATCACCAAAAGCGCTTCTTCGGGCACATAGCCAAAGGCCGACTGCACAGCATGCAGGACCGGCAGAAGTGGCCCCTCCTGCCCATCATGGGCGACCGCAATCTCTGCGGTTCTGGCGCGAATGTCGGCTGGATCGACAGGTGTTTGCACGGCTTTCTCCCACGGCCCTTGAGTTTTCACTTCCTGAGGTGGATTGCTTGGTAAATCAATATTAAATTATCGTTGTTTGATAGAGATACTCTATTGCTAAATGTCCGAAATACGCCGCGCTTCGCTTAGGACAGCCTCGAGAACCGGTGTATGTGGTTCTCGCAATGGCGCAATAAGGCCCACCAGATGTTCGGCCACCGGATCTGTGATAGGGCAGGCGGCCAACTCCCCTGAATTCAGGAAAAGCCGGGCCGTTTTCATGGGCAGGATTGTCGCCCAGTCTCCGCCAAGAACGTGGCTGATCAGCGTGATGACGGAATTTGACTCCAATCTTGGAGCGACTTCTGCTCCAACGGCCGCCATGTACTGGTTCACAATGCGCCGGTTTTGCATCTCTTGTGTGAGAAGGCACAGCGGCATCTGCGCCGCCTCGGCCCAAGTCACAGAACTGCGCGCTGTGGCCGAGTGGGTGACGAGGTAATAGTGCTCTCGGAACAACGGAACAGTCGTAAGGCGGCCAAGGGGTTCGTTGTCGAGATAGGTAATACCTGCGTCGATCTCTAGGTTGTCCAGCATCTGCAGGATTTCGACCGAACTTTGAGAGGTCACAGTGAATTGCAGGTTCGGATGCCGAGACCGCAATGGACCGGTCAGGTCGCTGACCATCGCCAAGGCCGTCGGAATGACCGCAATCCGAAGGTTGCCCGACAGGCCCATTTTTACCGCCCGCATCTCTTCCCGCATCTTACGGGTGTCACCGACGATCTGCCGGGCCCAGACCAGCACCCGCTGTCCCTCGGGCGTCAGGCCCTGGTAACGGGAACCTCGCCAAACCAACATGACACCAAGCTGTTCTTCTAACTGCTTAATGGCCGCCGAAAGCGTGGGTTGGGTTACGCCGCATTCCTCGGCTGCCCGACCAAAATGCTGCTGGTTTGCCAGTGCGATAAACATTTCGAGTTTGTCGATCATAGGAGCACTGTGCACCCGTGCAGCGCTGAGGGTAAAGAGGGATGGAGCGGGTGAAGGGAA
>CAYFXM010000300.1:0-2605 GCA_964346965.1 uncultured Actibacterium sp.
CGGATGCCATCGCACCAAACGGTGCCTCCCTTGTCCTCGGCAAAGTTGCCGTCATCATCAGAGCCGAACAGTTCAACCACCAGAGTGGCACCGCCACGGTTGATGATGTCTTCGGCCTTGATGACGTGGGTGTGCATCGGAGACAGCTGGTCCTGACGCGAGATCAGCAGCTTCTCGGCATAGCACATGCCTCCGCCACGCTGCAGGTCGGCCAGACGACCGTTGCGCAGGGTAAACAGGAACAGGCCCATCTCATCGAAACGACCGTCCCCATAGTCGGTGATGTCCCAGCCACAGCGGGCGTCGATCAGGTGCCGAGCCTCACCGGCACGCGCCTTGAACTCCTCAGGTGTCCAATAGGCGAATGGCGGCAAGGTAAAGCCGTAGTGACGGATCATTTCATCCGCTTCGGCCATGATCTGGTTGATGCGCGAGCGCTTCATGCGACTTCTCCGGTCAGCTTGAGGAATTCGATTACCATGGCGGCAGTCCATGTGAAATGGGGGCCGCCACAGGGGTCACCGTTCATGGGATCAAAGTACTCGGCAAATCCGCCGACGTGAATGAGTTTCATACTGTCGGCAATGATCCGGGCGGCCATGTCTTCATGCCCATCGCGCAGAAGCCCGTCCGAGATCATGTAGTTGACAATCAGCCAAGAGGGACCCCGCCAGTACCGCGCCCCGTCGTATTCCGCCGCATCGGGATCATGGCTAGGGACCATGTATTTTACCCGCTGGCCCAACTTCTCAAGGTGTTCGGCAATTGCGTCGGCACGAGACTGCTTAATACGGGCAAAAACCGGTAGTAAGCCACCGATCGACGGGCTGTCGATCAGCGTTTCCGCCGCGCGATCATAGCAGAGGTACTGCTGGTGCTTGTCGCTCCACAGATTCTCCATCGCGGCAAGGCCCTTTTCGGCCTGAGCTCGTTCGTGCGCAGCCAGTTCGGGTTCGCCCAGTTCCTCAGCCAGCGCAGCCAGATCGGCGCAAGAACGCAGAAGGATCGCGTTGAATCCAGGGTCCACCACGCGGAAAGGCGAGGCATCGTGCAGTTTGGAATTGTCCCAGCCCAGACTACGGAAATGCTTCACCAACCAGATATAACGCTGGTACTGCTCGTGCGTTGGGCGGTGGTCCGGGTCGGCGTGATCCAGATCGCGGCGTTTGAAATCTCCTACGCCTTCGGTCGGGACACGTTCGAATGCGTCATCCCAGTCGACCGAGTTGTCACGACCGGATTCCCAAGGATGAATGATAGCCACCATCCCCGTCCCTTGAGGATCGCGGGCGCGGAAGAACCAGTCATGCCACGCGGCGATCTTAGGCAAGAGCGCCAGCGCACGTTTGCGCGCCATGTCCTTGTCTTTTGCTCGTTCGTACAAACGACGCACGGCAAAACCAGTAACCGCGGGCTGGGTGATACCCGTGGTGGGCGTAGGTCGGTTGGTGCTCCATACGTCAGGCCCAGGGAAGTACCCGTCGTCTTCCTTGTGGAAGATAATATGGGGCACCATCCCGTCCTCCCATTGGTGATCGAACAATGTCTCGATCTCGGTCCAAGCCCGGGATTCGTCGACGTAGTATTGACCCAGTGCCGACAGGGCGCTGTCCCAGTTCCATTGGAACGGGTACAGGCCATGTGTCGGGACCGTGTAATGGCCCAGATCATTGCGCTCGAGGATCTCGACCGCCTGATCATAGAGTGCATTGCTCATAGCGCGCGCTCCACGATCAAGCGACAGCAAGGCTGGTTTGGGTGTCAAACCAGCGGATGCGGTCGGGTTGCGGCGCAAGGTTCAGCGTGTCGCCGGCTTTCAACTGCAGGTCACTTTCCAGAACCGCGCGGAACATGGTGCCGTCGACATCGCAGGTGACCAGAAGGTGAGCGCCAAGAGGTTCGACCAGACGGACCTTGGCTGGAAGACCGGATTCTGCCGGAACGATATCCTCGGGACGGATTGCGAACTCGATACCGCCGTCAGCCGCTGCTGGTCCAGCATAGGACTGGCCGGCAACCTGCCACTGACCGCCTTCCTGACGCGAGGCGGGCAGGAAATTCATCGGCGGGTTACCGATAAAGCCAGCGACAAAGCGCTCTGCTGGGTTGCGATAGACCTCGACCGGAGTCGCAGCCTGAACGATACGGCCCTGGTGCATGACCGAAATCCGGTCGGCAAGGCTCATCGCTTCGACCTGGTCGTGGGTCACGTAGATCGTCGTGACACCGAGCTCGCGTTGCAGCGCCGCGATCTCGGCCCGCATCTGCACTCGCAGCTTCGCGTCCAGGTTCGAGAGGGGCTCGTCCATGAGGAAGGCCTGCGGCTCCCGGACGATGGCCCGCCCCATGGCCACCCGCTGCCGCTGCCCGCCGGAGAGGGCCCGCGGCTTCCGCTTCAGGAACTCCTCCAGGCCGAGCATGCGAGCGGCCTCGACGACGCGGCGCTCGATCTCGTCCTTCGCCACCTTCTGGAGCTTCAGCCCGAACCCCATGTTGTCGGCCACGGACAGGTGCGGGTACAGGGCGTAGTTCTGGAAGACCATGGCGACGTCGCGGTCCTTGGGGGCGACGTCGTTGCCGACACGGTCGCCGATGCGGATGGTTC
>CAYFXM010000301.1:0-2597 GCA_964346965.1 uncultured Actibacterium sp.
ACCTTACGCTCTGTGCATAGTCTCGATAGCCCGGCAACTCTGCCTGCAAAGTCCGGTCTTCGAGTACGGTTCTGATCATAGCGATGATTGACGCCACTGTCGCAGGAATCAATGCCCATAGCGAGCCCAAGGCAAGGACAATACCGAACAGCGCAATGATGATTCCCGCGTAGCCCGGATGCCGTACAAACCGGTATGGGCCACTGTCACATACGGTATGCGCGCGATCGGCCTGGATGCGTACCACACTGGAGAAAAACCGGTTCTCTGCCAATGCCCATGTGGCGAAAGCGTAACCAAGCGAGACCAGAACGAATCCAATCACGATGAGCCATAGAGGCAATTCGGATGACCAATTGAAGCGGTGATCCAGCCCCGCTACAACGACCAAGGGATATGCGACACTCACCGCCATGAGCGGAGCAAGGACTTTGTCCCAGGCCTTTGCGTTTTGGAAACTCTTAATGTCCTGTCTCTCGGCTAACAAACCGGGATGTCGCTGTTCGGCCCAAATGCGCCCCCCGATACCAGCGGCAACGATCAAAAGGGAATAGAGCCACGCCTGCCACCAATCCAGATCCCCACCGCATATCAATAAGATCAACGGGATAAGGAGATAGACCACAACCAAATTGATCCAATGGCGAGGGAAAGCTGCTTGAGCTGCCGCTTTGCCTTTCGTCTTCGCTGACATGGTTTAGTGCCTTTCGGCGATTATCCGTATTCCGTATGGCACAAACGCAATGGCCAACAATACTGAAGCAGTCAGGTTGAAGATTTCAGCGCCATCCGGGGTGGCCACGAACAGAACACCAATCAGAAGCATGGCGCTCTGCCATCGTGCGATTACTTTTGACCTGAGCAAACCTACGGCTTGAATGGCAAAGCCGATTGGCAGAAGCATGATTCCCCAGAGCAGAACGAGCCAACCCTGTTTCGAAAAGATGGCCAGCAGCCCCGGCATCATCTGAACAAACTCCTCGTCCGATAGTTTGTCTAGAGCACTCATTGTGAGGCACAAAGCTCCCTTGTCGGCGGCCAACATTAGAGCGCCCAAGACCGCCAACACCGCGCCAATCAGGCCCGCCCATCGAGACGAGGAACGGTCCATCAGCTTCATGAAATGAAGAGAGACTACGACAAGAAATCCTGTGTTGAGAGTAACTAGCGCGTGACCAAACTGCAGAAAAGCGTCGCCGCGCGCTCGCATAATTATCTCTTCGGGGGAGAGGAAATCAGGACTCAACAACCCCGAATGACCTGCAAAAGCAAAGACAAACACCAACGGGAAGATTACGAATGCCAGACCAGCGCCAATGTCCTTGGCTTGGTCAAATCGAACCCTGTCATTCATTCCACTTCGTCACTGTCAGCTCTGGCTCAATAGGAGAAATTATAGCCCAGGCGGGGTGACCGGCGATTTGCGGCCACTAGCGGTCAGTCACTCACGATCAGTGCGGCATTCAGCACTTCTCGAAGGTGTAAGAGTATCCACAGATGTCCCGCGTCGGAGACCAACGTGATCTGACTGCCAGGAATCGCATTGTTGAGGTATGTTCCCATCGCCGGCGGAACACTGCGGTCGAGCGCGCAGTACCAAAGCAGAATCTTCGCCTCAATCTTGTCAAGGGGAAAGCCCCATGGGCACCCATGGTTGGCAGCCATATCACTCACCATGCCATTAGCGCCGCCGCGTAACGCCTCGGTGAAGTCTTGTGTCAACATCTCCTGAATATCCGGGCGGGCGAGAATCTCTCTGTCTACGTCATGTACTTTGAACTTCATCGAGTTAAGGTAGCGAGCCGGATTGCGGCGAATCACCAACCCCACCAAGTGGATATTCAGTTTAGACAGCCGCGGCAAACGCCAGGCAAGTTTCATGAAGAACCGATTGGTCTTGCTCATGCCTTCGAAAACGCCGGGAGCGTTGGTAGGCGCAGCACCTGAGACTACGCCGACAGATCTTATGCGATCGGGCATCGCCCAGGCACAGGCCAGCGCGCCGGGGCCACCGCCGGATACGCCGACGACTGCGAATCTGTCGACATCCAAGGCATTAGCCAATTCAGCAACATCGAGCGCCCAGTCCAACAGGGTACGACCAGGATCCGGATCCGATCGACCGTACCCGGGCCGATCCGGCGCGACGATTCGCAGACCTGGCAGGAACGGGTCACCCGGAAGAAGACCCCATGAAAGGCGTGAGCCGGGAAATCCGTGAAACAAAAAAACAGTGCTGCCCGCCAAATCACCGTACTCGGCATATGCCAATCGTCGGCCATCAGGCAGCCGAATGCTGTCATCGACTCTCGGCAGGGTCATGGCAGACAGATCTCCGCATGTCCGGCGCTATAACAAATCATTCAACTCATCTTCGTATATACGCGCGGATCGATAGCCGCGGCAGTGAGCATGCCGCTGAAGAGAGAACCAGCAATCCCTGGCGTCAGCACATCCTGGCCGGTCAGGTACAGCCCGGGAACGGGTGTGCGTGGCCTGAGAGCGTCGGACATGATCCGTCGCGGAGTAGTTTCGAGACCATAGAATCCGCCTTTCTCGTGGGCGGTGAATTTCGCGGTTGCCAATGGCGTACCAAA
>CAYFXM010000302.1:0-2566 GCA_964346965.1 uncultured Actibacterium sp.
CGCTTTCCTTGGTGCTTATCGACCTCGATAACTTCAAGCAATACAACGACCACTATGGGCACACCCAGGGCGATGAATGCCTAAAGCGGGTTGCCGATGTACTACGATCTTCACTCCCGCGACGGACCGATCTTATGGCGCGCTATGGCGGTGAAGAATTTGTGGCGCTGTTGCCGTTTACGGATGCTGATGGCGGAGCGCTGGTAGCGGAGCGATTACGCCTCGCCGTCAGCCAGCTTGAGATCAGCCATGCACCTTCCGCAGCGACCCCGCATGTCACGGTAAGCTTGGGGGGAGCGACCTGTATGGCGAAGCCTGATGGCACGCCGACCGAGCTGGTAAACCTCGCCGATCAGGCACTGTATGAAGCTAAAGCAGCGGGAAAAAACCGTTGTGCTTGGAAAGCGGTCGGAGGCAAACCCAATAGGAACTGTCGGAGCAGACGGCGAGTAACCCTTAGCCACAAAACCCGAACCGGCACATAGGGATAAAACGCATATTCCCAAGAAACTCGTTTGTTTGAACGTCCGCTAATGTCAAGCAGGAGGGTGTCATGAACCGACAGCGACCTAACAACTGGAACCGAAGAGACTTTCTGAGCGCACTCCTTGCTGCGGGCCTGTCCCATCCTGTGTCCGGGCCAATTGGGGAATTGGAATCTCCCGTTCACCGTTAACCAGCTTCAACCCGGTACTCATAACGTCGCCACTTGGCGGAACCAAGCGCCGCATTTATCATTCATGACGACATGTCGAGAAAGCAGCGCCGATCTAGCAAGCGTGGATCCGGGGACAAGGCCCCGGGGACAGGGCATCGCGCCGAGGCGCGGGTGGCGGAGGGCCGGGCCGGGGTCACCCGAGGGCGCGGTCCGCATCCGCTGGACAATTGGCTGCTCGGGCTTACCCTGGCCGGAATTGGGCTGACGTCATACCTTACGTTCATCGCGTGGTTTGGCGAGCATCCGGCGTACTGCGGGGCGGATTCCGAGTGCGGCCTGGTGCAGCAAAGCCGATGGTCCACCTTGCTGGGCGTACCGGTTGCGTTCTGGGGCCTCTTGACCTACGCGCTGCTCGCGCGGCTGGTGTGGCGCCTGCGTACCCGCCCGAGCTCCTGGCAGGCGGCGTTGACCATCGCCACTGTCGGCGCCGCCGTGAGCTGGTATCTCACCGCGGTCTCGGTGTTCGTGATCGAAGCGACCTGCGCCTACTGCCTTACCTCTTTTGGAATCATGAATGCGCTGCTGGTGCTCTTGCTGGTGCGCAGGCCCGCGCACATGCCGGAGCACGCGTGGGCCAAATCGCTGCCGGTCCCGGTTGGCTCAGCCATCGTGATCGTGTTCGGGTTGTTCCTGCATTTCAGTGGCCTCTTCGACCCCGCCGCGGGACCCGAGAAACCGTACCTGAAGGCGCTCGCCATCCACCTGCACGATTCCGGCGCGCGCTTTTATGGTGCGTACTGGTGCCCGGCGTGCAAGCAGCAGAAAGCGTTGTTCGAGGCCTCCGCCGAGCGGTTGCCCTACGTCGAGTGCACGCCGAACGGGCGTAACGGCGTGCACAGCCTCGCCTGCGTCGCAAACAACATCACGGACTATCCAACTTGGATCATCGACGGTCGCCGCCACACTCGCGTGGTCCCTGTAGAGGAGCTAGCGGCCATATCGGGCTTCGAGTGGTCTGCCGATGGACCCCGGCAAGAATGAATGGGGACAGACCCCAGCTCTCGGGTTACGAGTGGCGAAGTGGAGCGGGGACGAGGCGGGTCCCCCTTGGCCGAAGGCGGACCTTCAGGCCGATCTTTAATTTCTCCCATGGATCACCCCAACATCTCGATGGTTCGCACGACTTAAGCATGACGCTTGCATACGAAGGATCCTTAGAGACAAAAGTGCCTGGCTTTTCGTGGAAACGGGTACACCTCAGAGTCGATGATTCTGGCCTCATTTTTTTGCCGCCACACTTCTGATCTTGTCCATATAACTGGCCTTCATCGTGGCTTCGAAGGCGTCATTCGAAGGATAATCAAATCCAAACACTGGCTGCCATAAGCGTGGATTCTCCATGCATAGATAAAAGAACACTTGCGTGTGCCAGGGTTCGAGGCTCTGATAAGCAAAACGAAACAGCTCGAGCTTGATTGCTTCCGGATAAGAAAGCTTGCCGTCCGCTTCGGCCAGTGGCATCTGTAGCACCTTGGTCTTGACTCGGCGCGTGCGAATCGTGCGGATCACCGACTTAGTGAACGTCAACGTGCCGAGTGATACCAAGGCCACCTCGGAGGGGTCAAATTGTTCCAGCAGGAGATCGAAGATCTGCGCGTAATCGGCGCGCCAGGTCTCATAGCGGATAAGCGGATGAAAATGGAAGCCAACCAGGATGCCCCGGTCTGCCAACTTACGCGCTGCGGCCAGGCGATCGGATAAGGACGCGGTCTGATGTTCTTCATATGTGATGATCGTCGGGGTATTGAGTGACCAAGTGCAAATTATGTTGGCAGGTATCTCATTGCTGAGTAAATAGGAGATGTTCTTTGATTTGGTCTTCAATTCGAGAATGACGTTGGAGTGCTC
>CAYFXM010000303.1:0-2564 GCA_964346965.1 uncultured Actibacterium sp.
CACCGTCAGCTCTCCTCAACGAGCCACCCGTGACCACAATCTCGATATTGGGATTTGCTGACAGGATATTCGCGGAGTTCAGACTGTTTGTGACGACCAGCAAGTTTGTGTGGCCCAATAGTTCACGCGCCACAGCCTCGACCGTCGTACCGCTATTCAGGAAAATGGTCGAATTGTTGGGAATTTTCGCAGCGCAGTCCCTCCCGATACAGGCCTTGCTGGCTGCATTCAGCTTTTTGCGCTCCCGATAGTCGATATTGGTCATCCCGGAGACCGGGACAGCCCCACCACGTCGGCGCTCAAGCTGGCCAGATTCGGTCAGGCGGGTCAGGTCGCGCCGCACGGTTTGAGGTGCAACGTCAAATTTGGTGGCCAGTTCCTCGACAGTGACATGTCCTTCACTGCGCGCGATTTCGAGAATCGCATCCATGCGGGCGTTATTGATCATGTTCGATTCCGGTTCGTTTTGATGCAAAATGAACACATTTCGCGCATTTGGCAACAATTTTTACTGCCGATCGGCGAATACTACGCGAAATTACTGGATTTTTGTTCACTTCTGGTTCGAATGCGCGCGAAAGTATTGACTTTCGCAAATGAACCTGCTTGATAGCGCTAACAAGACCACCCAAGAAAAGGGACTCCCGCGAATGGCTCGCACGAGAAATGTAAAAATCGTCGCAACTCTTGGCCCGGCCTCGAATGACTACGCGATGATCCGCCGCCTCAAAGAAGAAGGTGTCGATGTCTTCCGCCTCAACATGAGCCACGGCGCCCACGCGGATATCGCCAAGCTGCACGAAATTATCCGTCAGGTAGAAGCCGATCTCGACTCGCCCATCGGTATCCTCGCCGACCTGCAGGGACCGAAATTGCGCTGCGGCACATTCGAAGGCGATGAAGCACAACTGGTAGCAGGGCAGAGCTTTCGTTTCGACCTCGATGACGCGCCGGGCAATCAATCGCGCGTAAAACTGCCCCACCCCGAGATTTTTGCCGCCGTTCGCCCGGGCGCGACGCTGCTGGTGAATGACGGCTTGCTGCGGCTTACCGTCAAGGAGTGCGGCGCCGACTATGCCGATTGCGAAGTAGTTATCGGCGGTCGCATCTCGAACCGTAAGGGCGTGAATGTTCCGGACGTCGTGCTGCCGCTTGCGGCGCTATCCGAGAAGGATCGAGCCGATCTTGAATTCGTTTGTGAACTGGGCGTGGATTGGCTGGCACTTTCCTTTGTCCAGCGGGCCGCAGACATCGAAGATGCCAAGGAGCTGGTGCGCGGTCGCGCCAAAGTTCTGGCAAAAATCGAAAAGCCTGCTGCAGTCGATAGTTTCCAAGAGATTCTGAATGCCACTGATGGCGTTATGGTCGCGCGTGGCGATCTTGGCGTCGAGCTGCCAGTCCAGCAGGTTCCGGCCATCCAGCGCCAGCTGATCCGCGAATGTCGACGGGTCGGCAAGCCGGTCATCGTCGCGACACAGATGCTGGAGAGCATGACCAGCTCGCCCGTCCCAACCCGTGCCGAAGTCTCGGATGTTGCTGCGGCGATCTACAACGGCACCGATGCGGTCATGTTGTCGGCGGAATCTGCTGCGGGTTCCTACCCGGTCGAAGCTGTGGCAACTATGAACGCGGTCGCGATCGAAACCGAGCGCGATCCCGGGTTCCGAACCAATATAGAAGCCAGCCGAGTACGCTATCTGGACAGCGTGAGCGAGGCGATTACTGCCGCCGCCCGTGAAATCGCGGAAACGACGGAACTCAAGGCAATTTGCTGCTACACTCAATCCGGGCATACCGCTCGCCTTGCCTCGCGCGAGAAGCCGAGAGTGCCGATCCTTGTGCTGACGCCACACATCAAAACCGCCCGTAGCCTGCAACTTGTGTGGGGCCTGCAAAGTGTTGTCACCGACGACGGTGAACGCTTCGACGATGCTGCCCGCGCTGCAGTTTTTCATGCGAAGGACCAAGGTTTTGCCAGCGGCGACGACAAGATCGTCATTACCGCCGGCGTACCCATGAATACTCCAGGGACCACGAACATCCTGCGCGTGGCCTCTGTCGACGAAGATAACCCCACGACCGCCTGACCTGCTGGCAGGCCCTGACCCTTAAGATCGAGGTAAACCAATGACTGTCAAAGTAGCCATCAACGGATTTGGCCGCATCGGCCGCTGTGTTCTCCGCGCGCTGGTTGAGTCGGGCCGCGATGATATCGAAGTTGTCGCGATCAACGACCTTGGTCCGGTGGAGACCAATGCCCACCTTCTGAAATACGACAGCGTTCACGGAACCTTCCCGGCCGAAGTCAGTGCAGACGGCAACGAGATCATCGTGAACGGACAGCGCATTAGCGTATCTGCTGAACGTGACCCGGCCAAACTGGACTGGGCCGGCGTCGATGTCGCACTGGAATGCACCGGTATCTTCACCAAGCGAGAGGCTGCCGCGAAACACCTTGAGAATGGTTCGTCGAAAGTCCTGATCTCGGCCCCGGGTGCCGATGCCGACAAGACCATCGTCTTTGGGGTGAACCACGACACGCTGACCGCCGACGACAAAGTTGT
>CAYFXM010000304.1:0-2563 GCA_964346965.1 uncultured Actibacterium sp.
TTGATCTTCTGGCCTTTCCAGATGTGGGTTTTGATGATGTGGTTGGGCTGGAGCCGTCCTTGGACGACGTCGATACGGTTATCCGTGCTCAGGTCGAACGCGACGCGCTATACGCCAATTACATCAAGCGTCAGGAGCAGGACCTCGCCGCGATCAAGCGGGATGAGGCCCACGCGATCCCCGCAGGGTTTGACTATGACGCGCTTAACGGCCTGTCGAATGAGCTGAAGCTGAAGCTTAACCGAGTCCGGCCAAGCACGTTGGGTCAGGCCGGGCGCATCGAGGGGGTCACGCCCGCCGCGCTGACGGTTATCCTGGCGCGCCTGCGGCAGATGGAGCGGCAGAGCGCATGACCTCTCTGGATGTTTCACGTGAAACACTCGACCGCCTGAAAACCTATGAAGCCCTGCTGAAAAAGTGGAATCCGGCGATCAATCTGGTGGCCAAATCGACGATCAAGGATGCCTGGACGCGCCACTTCATCGATTCCGCGCAGATATTCGACCTGACGCCGGACGATACAAAGCACTGGGTCGACATTGGAAGCGGTGGGGGCTTCCCTGGCCTTGTCGTGGCGATTTTGGCCGCAGAGGCCCGCCCGGAGATGAAAACAACCCTGATCGAAAGCGATTTGCGCAAAGCAACCTTCTTGCGCACGGTGATTCGGGAAACCGGAATTCAGGCTGAAGTGATCGCCGAGCGGATCGAAAAAGCGCCTCCACAACAGGCAGAGGTGCTGTCAGCACGGGCTTTGGCGTCGCTGGACATGCTTTTGGGCTTCGCAGAGCGGCACTTATCCCCAAAAGGGTTCACAGTTTTCCCCAAAGGCAAATCAGCTGTGGATGAAATCGACGCCGCGCTTGAAACGTGGCGGTTCGACCTGCAGAAAGTAGATAGCCAGACGGACCCCGAGGCCGTCATTCTGAAAATCCGGAATAGCGAGCGTGCTTGAGACGTTGCCCCGGAAAACCCCTAAAATCATCGCTGTGGCCAACCAAAAGGGCGGTGTTGGCAAAACAACGACCACGATAAATCTGGCGGCCGCGCTCGCGAACGAGGGATCAAGCGTCCTGATCGTGGACATTGATCCGCAGGGCAACGCCTCGACGGGCTTGGGCGTAGATGCCGAAAACCGCGAGAAAACCAGCTATGATCTTCTCGAAGGTGTTTCGTTGGCCAAGGTTAAGCAGGAGACCGACGTTAAGCGGCTCAAAATTATCCCGGCCACTACCGACCTGAGCTCGGCCGATATCGACCTTGTGGATAACGATCGCCGCGTCTTCCTTTTACGGGATGCTTTGAGGGGCCCGGGGTCAGAGGAATTCGACTATATTCTGATCGATTGCCCTCCATCGTTGAACCTGCTGACGGTTAACGCGATGGTGGCGGCGGATTCGCTGCTTGTGCCACTGCAAAGTGAGTTCTTTGCCTTGGAAGGCCTGTCCCAGTTGATGCTGACCGTCAGAGAGCTTCGAGACGCGGCAAACCCTAACCTTCGGATCGAAGGTGTTGTGTTAACCATGTATGATCAACGCAATAGGTTGTCTCAGCAGGTTGAAGACGACGCACGCAAATATCTTGGCGAATTGGTGTTTGAAACCGTCATCCCGCGCAATGTTCGCGTCAGCGAGGCGCCGTCCTTCGGAATGCCCGTCTTGGACTACGATCCGAACTCTCGCGGGGCCATTGCTTACCGTACGCTGGCGCTTGAAATACTAGAAAAAGCCATACCGGCCGTCGCATAAGAAGAATAGGGGATAACAATGGGGAAAAAATCCGAGCGGCGCGGTCTTGGCCGGGGTCTTTCAGCACTGATGGCCGACGTTAATCTGGACGCGCCCACCGCGCCCGATCAGCCGGCTTCCAAACCCGCCGACAGGACGCTGCCGGTTGAGCATTTGATCCCCAATCCCGATCAGCCGCGCCGACATTTTTCGGAAGAGGCGCTAGAGGAGCTGGCCGCGTCTATTCGTGAGAAAGGCGTGATTCAGCCGATCATCGTCCGTCCGAACCCGCGCGATGCCGGAACCTATGAGATTGTCGCAGGCGAACGCCGTTGGCGCGCTTCTCAACGGGCGCAGCTACACGAAGTCCCTGTGATCATTCGCGAAATGGATGACACCGAGGTTCTGGAAGTTGCGATCATCGAGAATATCCAGCGCGCCGATCTGAACCCGGTGGAAGAGGCGATGGGCTATCGCCAGCTGATGGAGCGTTTCGGCCATACGCAGGAGAAGCTGGCAGAGGCGCTATCGAAAAGCCGCAGCCATATCGCCAACCTGATGCGCCTTCTGCAGTTGCCCGAGCCGGTGCAAGACTTCGTGCGCCAGGGTAAATTGTCCGCTGGCCATGCTCGGGCGCTAATCACGACGGAAAACCCGCTGGAACTGGCGCAGCATGTTATCTCTCGTGGGCTTTCCGTGCGGGACACGGAGAAGCTGGCTAAAGAAGGCGCGGCACCAAAGAAAGCCGCGACGACGGCGCCTAAGCCTGAAAAAGATGCCGATACAAAGGCGCTGGAAGGCGACCTATCCGCAAATCTGGGTCTGAAGGTTTCGATCGA
>CAYFXM010000305.1:0-2517 GCA_964346965.1 uncultured Actibacterium sp.
AAAAACGCTTTCTTGAGGTTTCGCCATTTTTGACATCTATTGGAATTGCGTATAGCATAAACATGGATAGTGTGTGCACTAGGATGAAGTGGTTGGCAGGAGTTGTGGAAAGGCAGCGCAGCAATCGCCAGGTCAAAGAAATCGGCTGGGAGGATCGGTTCTCTTGCTCGAAAGCATCGAGCGACACTCCGATCTTGGCTGGTTCCCTATGGTGAAGCACCGTTGGTTCCGAGTCTTTGTGTGGGAAGCCACCGAGAGTCGGTTTGCAGCAAAGATGAAGCGTCAGCTTAGACCGTGTCCCGTCAACCCGAGAAACAATACCCCTCGCTTGAGAGGGTTGTGGACACGGGGAAGCGGCCGGCATAAAAGATTTCTTGCTTGCACTAGCGATTTTCACCTCGATTCTGTTTCTTACAATTCCCTACCGTACTGAAGAATTTTAGTACTGGTCTTCTTCCATTCTGGGGCACCCTTCGTCATGAAATTGAACGATCGGTCGGATTTTTGCCGGATCGATCAGGGGGAGGCTGATCTGCTTGCAGTTGGTAAGTTTCTCTTTCTGCTTGGGTTTTGGTTCCTCGTGTCCGGTCGGATCGACGTGACGAATCCTGGGGACCGTTACTTGATCGGGTTCGGGGTAGCGGCAAGCGCTTTCGTGACCTACCTAGCGGGGCGCATAAAGATGCTCGACGAAGAGGGCCATCCGATTCATCTGATGGCTCGATTATTTTTTTACGTGCCGTGGCTGTTCTGGGAAGTGGTCCTTGCCAATCTGGATGTAGCCTATCGCGTCTGGGATCCGAGGGCACCGATCGATCCGCAACTCATCGTCGTTCCTTTTCAAACACAAACAGGTATCGGCACAGTCATATATGCGAACTCGATCACAGTCACGCCGGGCACGATCACCATTGGCGTGGATATGGCGAAGCGGCAGATGCTCATCCACGCTCTCACAAACAAAGCGGCCCAGGGTTTGCTCTCAGGTGAGATGCACGAGCGAATTCTGAAACTCGAAGGGACACTCCGATGATATCAAATTGGGTCATGTTATTTGCCGGCGGGACGGTTTTGGTCGCTATGGGTTTGGTCTTGGTGCGCGCCTTGCTCGGTCCAACGGTCTATGACCGCATTCTGGCGGTGAATGCTGCGGGAACGAAGACGATCATCTTAGTTGCAATTCTGAGCGTTCTCAGTGAGCGGCCCGAATTTCTCGACGTTGCCTTGCTCTACACGTTAGTTAATTTTGTCGTGACGATCGCAATTCTCAAGTATAAGGAAGTTGGGCGCCTGGAGTAATAACGATGGGGATCCTCGCCGACATCATAACCGTGACTTTTCTGATTGGCGGGGCCTTTTTTGCCCTGACGGCCGGCATCGGTGTCCTGCGGATGCCCGATTTTTACTCCCGCGCGCACCCGGCCGGAAAAAGCGATACCTTAGCCCAGACTCTCATGATGGTCGGCTTATTCTTTCAGGCTCTGCAGTCTGAGGACTTGGGCGTCTGGTCGGCGATCAAGTTGGTTTTGATCTGTATCTTTCTATTCATCACTGCGCCTACCGCGGTGCATGCGATCACACGGGCGGCCCATGTCGATGGCTTGCAAGTTTGGACGAGGGACGGCGGCCATGAGTGAGTTTTTGTTACTCGACATCATCCTTCTGTTTCTCCTGGTCGTGACCGCGGTAAGCGTTTTCATCATACGAAATCTGTTCGCGGCGACGATGGTCCTGTCCCTGTATAGTCTGGTGATGTCGGTGGTGTGGTTGAATCTGGATGCCGCCGACGTGGCGCTCACCGAGGCCGCGGTCGGAGCGGGGATCGCGACCGTCCTGCTGATCGGGGCGTTGGTAGTCGTGGGGACCGAAACGCGCAAATACCCTCGTATTCACTGGCCTGCGCTGCTGCTTGTTTTATTGACCACGGCCGCATTGGTTTACGGCACACTGGACATGCCGCGTTTTGGAGATCCGTTCGCTCCGGCGCATAATCATGTCGCTCCCGAATACATCTCGCAGACGGTCGAGAAGCTTCACGCCGACGAGCACACAGCACCGGATGAGGGTCACAACGAAATCGAGTTTGATAATTTCCACGGACACGTGCCCAACTTAGTGACCTCCGTGATCGTGAACTATCGCGCTTATGACACCCTCTTCGAGGTGTCGGTGATCTTCACTGCCGGACTAGGGTTGATTCTCCTAGTGGGGCGGCCAAGGTCGGAAACGGGAGGCGGTTCATGAAGGATCAAGTGATTCTGCGGGTGGTCACCAAAATCACCACGCCTTTTATTTTGGTGTTCGGCTTGTATGTGATCGCGCACGGAGAAATCAGCCCCGGGGGAGGATTCCAGGGTGGTGTTCTGCTCGCCTCCGGCTTTGTCCTCTATGGGCTGGTATTTGATCTCTCGGAGTTGGAGTCGATACTTCCGCGGCGCATTACCGACTCGATAGCTTGCATTGGGGTGGCGCTCTACGCGGGCGTCGGGATGGTTGGAGTTTTAGGCGGTTATCGTT
>CAYFXM010000306.1:0-2510 GCA_964346965.1 uncultured Actibacterium sp.
GTACCAGGACGCCTACAACGCGTTGGGTGACCTCGGTGAAGACAAACTTTCACTAACCGCTGACGCATTGGATGAACTGAATAGCCTTCTAGAGCTCTAGCGCACCTTTGAGCGAAAAATGATGCGCCCCTTGCGTCAGTCAGGGGCGTTTTTTATGCCTTAGTTGTGTCGTCTGCTTCTCTACCCGCCTGTATGGCTCATATGACGGCTCACCTGACCATCGGCCCTCTGGCGCGAATAGTCGAAATCGTGGCCCTTGGGTTTCAACCCGATCGCCTTGTGGATCGCCTCCACCAGAGGCTGGTCGCTATCTGGATTGTCACGCAGGGCAGGGCGAAGGTCGGCCATGTCTTCCTGGCCCAGGCACATGTACAGCTCGCCCGTGCAGGTCATCCGGACCCGGTTACAACTCTCGCAGAAATTATGGCTGAGCGGTGTGATGAAGCCGATCTTCTGGCCACTCTCCTGAAGCCGTACATAACGCGCGGGGCCGCCAGAGCTTTCGGCAAGGTTAATGAGTGTATATTGTTCTCTCAGGTGATCGCGCAGGTCTTCCAGAGACCAATATTGGCCGACACGATCCTCTTCGCCCATATCGCCCATTGGCATGACTTCAATAAAGGTCAGGTCCATATCGCGCTCGGCGCACCATTCGACAATTCGGAAAAGCTCGTCTTCGTTGAAACCTTTCAGAGCGACGACATTGATCTTGACCCGCATCCCCGCCGCCTGCGCCGCGTCGATCCCGCGCAGAACTTGCGGCAGGCGCCCCCACCGGGTGACGCGCGCGAACTTCTCTTCGTCCAGCGTGTCCAGCGAGACATTCACCCGCCGCACGCCTGCTGCATAAAGATCCTTGGCGAACCGTTCCAGCTGAGAGCCATTGGTCGTCAGCGTCAGCTCTTTCAATGCGCCGGAATCCAGATGGCGGGTCATCGACTGGAAAAAGCTCATGATGCCCTTGCGGACCAATGGCTCGCCACCCGTGATGCGCAGTTTCTCGACCCCCAAATCAATGAAGGTGGTGCACATGCGGTCCAGCTCTTCCAGCGTCAGAAGTTCTTTCTTCGGCAGGAAGGTCATGTTTTCGGACATGCAATAGACGCAGCGGAAATCGCAGCGGTCGGTGACCGAGACCCGCAGATAAGTGATGGCGCGGGCGAAAGGGTCGATCAGTTTGGGTGTCATGACAGAAGAAGTAAGGCGCAGGGCGCAGCGCGGCAAGTTGGATTTTGGTTCGGTCTACTGTGCTTTCGTCGCAAGGTAACGCCCGGCCTCTTTGCGAGCAAAGGGTTTCATACGGTCGCCGTGGGCATCCAGAAAGGCCTGAGCCCGGTCGGCATCATGCTTGGACAGGTCACGCACCCACCAAGCGACGGCCTTCTGGATAAACCACTGCTTGTCGTCGACATAGTCCGCAGCCCAGCCCAATATCCGCTCTCGAATCTCGATGTCCTGCGCCTTGGGAAAGTTCTTTTTGGCCCAAGGCAAGGTGATGACCAGCGCCGCGCGCCGGGTCCACATATGATCCGATTTGGTCCATTCTTCGACCTGATTCACGCGGCTCGGGTCGGCCACCAAACGTTTCTGCCCGGCCATGCAGGCGTGATCAGCAATCGCCCAGCTGTCAAAATCGGGTACCCACGAAGCGATCAGGTTCCAAACGGCCTCGTCCGGGCGATATCGCGCCTTGGTCAGCAGTTTTGCCGCGGCTAACCGGGCCTCGAAAATATTGGTTTCCCAAAGGGCGCTGGCCAGTTCGACCTGCTCATCTATCGACAATTCACCGCGCCATGTCTTGGTCAGATCATTTACCGCCGGGTTCGGGATGCCCAGATAAGGTCGGTCCACCTTGTGATAGGTAGCCATCCCTTTGGCCCGTCCGGGTTCAACCAGCGCTTCAAGCGCGGCAAGCGCGTCTTCCAAAGTCATGCGAAATCCGTCGGTGCGCCGTCGATGGTGCGCGTATTCTTCTCTGTCCAATAGTCGCGCACCCCGTCGCGCCCCTTGCCATCGGCCCAACGCTTCAGCGTATCGCGTTCTTTCGGCGCCTCCATATAGGGCACAGCATAGCCGCATGACGCCTGCACCAGATCGACGCTCATGTCATAGATTTGCCGGGCCCCAAGAGTGTCCCCAAACTCGGCCAGCAGGCTGCCCCAATCTGAATCCTCTTCGCGCACTGTCCGGGCAGAGCCATAGGCACGCAGGATCAGCGGCCGCTTGCCAAAGCTGCACCACATCAGGGTCATCCGGTTCACCTGCATCAGATGCGCAGCGGTCTCGTTTCCGGACCCAGTCCAGTTCAGCCAGATAATCCGGTTCGGCCCCATTACACGCAGGCAGTCCAATCCCTTAGGCGAGACATTCACCCGCCCCTCTGTTCCGGCGGTACCGGTGAAAAAGATCGCTTGCTCTTCGATGAAAGCGCGGTGGTTGTCTTCGATCTTGGCGAATTGTTTGGCCATTCGGGTCTCCGAAACGCGGCGGTCAAGAGGCGCCTGAAGGTC
>CAYFXM010000307.1:0-2481 GCA_964346965.1 uncultured Actibacterium sp.
TGAAGAAGGTGCTGCTCCGGCAGATTTCGATTTGCAGGTCTATCGTGATCAGCTGAAAGAGGTCGAGCGTGACATCGCGCGGGGTGTGCTTTCCGCCGAAGAAGGCGAAAGGGTTCGGCTGGAAGTATCGCGTCGTATCCTCGACGCGGATAAGGCCATACAAAACCAAGAAGCCGCGGCCTCGGCCCCTCGTGGGGCAACTCTGACTGTAGCGGCGCTTTGCCTTGCGGTTTTGGGCGGTGGCAGCTTGTGGGTCTACAGCCAGATCGGCCAGCCTAACCTGCCGGATCTGCCACTGCAAAAGCGGATCGAAGCGTCGGAGACCCGCCGCGAAACGCGTGCAAGTCAGGAAACCGCCGAGACCAACATTCCTCCCCTTCCGATCCTCGAAAACGAGCTGACGCCCATCGTCGAGCAGCTTCGAGAAGTGGTGAAAAACAATCCCGACGACCTGCGCGGTCTGTCACTTCTTGCGAACTCCGAGGCGGCGCTTGGCAATTTCACCGGAGCGTACGCGGCGCAACAACGCTTGATTGCTCTGAAAGGTGCCGATGCGGCGGCAGACGACCATGCGCTCCTTGCGGAAATGATGATCGTTGCCGCAGGTGGCTATGTTTCGCCCGAGGCCGAGGCGGCGCTGAACCGGGCTCTGCAACTGAACCCAAGCCAGTCGATCGCCCGCTATTATGCCGGACTGATGTTTCAGCAGATCGGTCGGCCGGATGTCGCATTCCGCCTCTGGCGTGAACTGCTGGCTGAAGGCCCTGAAGACGCGCCGTGGATCGAGCCGATCCGCGCCGATATTCAGGAATTGGCCTATTGGGCGGGCGTTGAATACGAACCACCAGCGCCATCCACGCGCGGCCCAAGTGCCGGCGACATGGCCGCTGCTGCCGAGATGTCGCCAGAGGATCGTCAGGCGATGATCGAAGGTATGGTTGAAGGGCTTGCCGAACGACTGGCCAATGAAGGCGGCACTCCCGCCGAATGGGCACAGCTTATCATGGCGCTTGGTCAGTTGGGCCAGACCGACCGCGCTGCTGCCATCTGGGGAGAGGCGCAGCAGGTCTTTGCTGCTAACCCACAGGCGATGGACACCATCCGTCAGGCGGCCGAACGTATCGGCATCACCGAATGAGCGTCCACGAAGAGATCGAAGACTTCGCCGCTGCCCTGCCCCCAATGCAGGCGCTGATGGGGCTGGACCTTGGCACCAAGACCATTGGCGTTGCGGTCAGTGACACGTTCCTGTCCGTTGCCACACCTCTGGAAACCATCAAGCGCAAGAAGTTCTCGCTGGACGCGGAGCGCGTGTTGGAGATCGTCAAGGACCGCAGCGTCGCGGGTATTGTCCTTGGCCTGCCACGCAACATGGACGGGTCCGAAGGCCCGCGCTGCCAATCCACCCGCGCTTTCGCTCGCAATCTGTCGCGATTGACCGAGTTGCCTATCGGGTTCTGGGACGAGCGTCTTTCGACGGTCGCCGCCGAGAAAGCGCTGCTGGAGGCCGATACCTCACGCAAGAAACGCTCCGAGGTCATTGACCACGTCGCTGCGGGCTACATCCTTCAGGGAGTGCTGGACCGGCTGAGGTTCCTGAAAGGCTGACATGAGCGACGACATCTGGAAACGCGACGAGATCGAAAGCCCCTGCGTGAATATCTGCGTCATCCACCCGGCAGAGCGGCTCTGTACCGGCTGCCTGCGCACGATAGACGAGATCACCGAGTGGTCGCGCATGACGCCGGAAAAACGGCGCGAGATCATGGCAGAACTTCCCTCGCGCGCGCCCCGCCTGAAACAGCGGCGCGGGGGTCGAAAAGCGCGGCTGGAGGGCAGCTCCTAGACCTTAGAAAAAGGTCTTGCGCAGCATGTTCAGCGCAACCAGCATAATGAACAGCGCAAAGACCCGCTTTAGCGGCTTGGGGTCCATCGCATGCGCTAAGCGCGCGCCGATCGGGGCGGTCAGCATCGTGGTGGCGATGACAATCCCAAAGGCTGGCAGGTTCACCGCCCCGAGCGTCAAAGGAGGCCGCACCTCGGCGGGAACTTCCACGAAGAAGAAGGCAATCGCAGAGGGAAGCGCGATCAAAACGCCGAACCCGGCAGCAGTGGCCACGGCCTGATGGATCGGTCGACCGAACAGTGTCATCGTTGGAACGGCAAACGACCCGCCCCCGATGCCCATCAGCACTGACATGAAGCCGATAAATCCGGACCAAAGGGCCCGGATAGCACCGCGCGGCATGACCTCACCCAGACGCCAATGAGCCCTGCCGAAAGCCATATACAGGCCAATCAGAATACCTACGAACCCGAAGATCCCCTGCAAGGTCACTGACCGCAGCTGCGCCGCGGTCATCACACCCAACACCGCGCCGACCACGATCCCCGGCGCCCAGCGTTTCAGGATGTCCCAGTCGACTGCGCCTCTTTTGTGGTGGCTCAGCACCGACCGGATCGAGGTCACGATGATCGTCG
>CAYFXM010000308.1:0-2474 GCA_964346965.1 uncultured Actibacterium sp.
GGCCAGTACAGGCGGCGGCCGCCATCGGCGATGATTTCAATCTCAGACATAAGCACATGCTCAGGGATATCCCCAAGCCTCCTGGCTCATGCCCAACTTTCCGGTCGAAATGGGGGCCAGTTCAGTGCGGAAGGCGACGTTTGCACGGCCGACAAATGTGAGCTTGGCAAGTTCAGTGTGAATTCTGAGTAGAATGCCCGAGGCATTCGGACTCCTGCCGCCAAAATATCCGTTCGCGAGTATTCGCCCATTGGTCACCTACTGGTTGGTCGAGATAAAGGGGATCGGACAGCGGAATTTGCAATTTACTGAATCGCGAGCAGATGCCCGAAGCGACGGCACTCAACGCTACGCCAGACCGCGCCATTCATCCCTAGATCAGTATCATCTTTGCGCGTTGCGATGTCTGCAATACGTGCTTTGCTGTCTCTCGAGGCGAACGCAGCATAAGACACTTTGGGCTCAAGCACTAAATCGCTCCGCGATAGTAGCTCTGAGTTGCAGTCGTTGCGCTGAAGCGGGGTTTGTTTCGCGGTTTTCGGTGCTGGGTGTGTGCTGTTGGTCGAGGTGATCTTGCCTCGATTGACAGAGGGCTTTCCCATGACCATTCAGCATCCTACTGCGACGGCACCGCTTCGCGCCCGCATGATCGCGGATATGTCGGCGCGCAATCTCGGCCCCGCGTCGCAGACCAGCCACTTACGAGCCTGCAAGCGTTTTGCGGCCTGGCTCGGGCGCTCGCCGGAGACTGCGACACCGGATGACGTGAAGCACTTCCAGCGGCATCTGATCGAGAGCGGAACGAGTATCTGCACGCGCAACCAGACGATGACCGGGGTGAAGTTTCTGTTCCGGGTCACCTTGCGGCGACATGATCTGGCGGCCGAGGTTTTCCATCTCAAGGAACCGGTGAAGGTGCCGCTGGTGTTGAGCCGTAACGAGGTCAAACGCATTCTGGCCATGGCGCCCGGCCTGAAGGCGCGCGTGATGCTGTCGCTTGCCTATGGCTGCGGCCTGCGTGCGGGCGAGGTCGTCCGGCTAAGGGTCGGCGACATCGACGGCGCCCAAAACATCATCCGCATCGTGCAATCGAAGGGCCGCAAGGATCGCAACGTGATGCTGCCGGCAGATATCCTGACCTTGCTGCGGGACTGGTGGAAGCAGCGCCCGACCGGCCAGGATGCGGGCGTGCCCGGGCCAGAGCGGGTTCTTTTTCCCGGCTATCGTGGCAAACATCTCTCGGCCCGCCAGATCTCACGCCTGTTCAAGCAGGCGGCGCGCGCGGCCGGGATCACCAAGCCCGTGACGCTGCACACGTTGCGGCATTCGTTCGCGACGCACCTGCTGGAGCGCGGCGTCGACATCCGGATCATTCAGGCGCTGCTCGGCCATACCAAGCTGACCACGACGGCGCGATATGCCAGCGTCGCCACCGGCATGATCTCGGCGGTGGAAAGCCCACTGGACGATCTGAACGCGGCGAAGCGAAAGAGGGGCCGGAAAGCCGCATCATAGCTTGCGGTGTCTCGGCCAAAGCTGGAGGTTGCGGATATCTTCCGCGCCCACGGTGCTGCCTGGCGGGCAGCCAATGCCGGCCATATCAGCCTCGCTCAGTTGAAGGTGATGAGTGCCATCGAGCGCTGCCGCACGGCCGCGCTCGGCGGCCATGTCGCCCGGTGTGAAGACTGCGCGCACGAGCACATCGCCTACAACTCCTGCCGCAATCGCCATTGTCCCAAATGCCAGGCGGGCGCGGCAAAGGCCTGGCTGGCGGCACGGGAAACAGAGCTTTTGCCCGTACGGTATTTCCACCTGGTCTTCACCTTGCCCAAACCGATCTCGGACATCGCCCACCAGAACAAACGGGAGATCTACAACCTGCTGATGCGGGCGAGCGCGGACACGGTGATCAGGATCGCCGCCGACCCCAAACACCTCGGCGCCCGGGTCGGCGTCACATCCGTGCTCCACACCTGGGGCTCGGCGATGACGCATCATCCGCATGTCCACATGATCGTGCCGGGCGGCGGCTTGTCAGAAGATGGGACCAGGTGGATCGCCTGCCGCAAGAATTTCTTCCTCTCCGTCCGGGTCCTGTCCCGCCTGTACCGGCGCCTCATTCTGGAAGGTCTGACCAGGCTGCACAACGCCGGGAAGCTGCGCTTCTTCGGTGACCATGCCGGGCTTGTTGACCGTGCAGCCTTCGACGCTTTCCTGCAACCGCTGCGCAAGATCGACTGGGTCGTGTACGCCAAGGAGCCTTTCGCCGGGCCCAGGGCGGTGCTGGCCTACCTGTCGCGCTACACGCACCGTGTCGCCATCGCCAACAGTCGATTGATCCGCATGGATGAGCGCGGCGTCACCTTCCGCGTCAAGGACTACCGCATCAACGGTCCCGGGCGACACACCACCATGACTCTGAAGACAGACGAGTTCATCCGCCGGTTCCTGATCCATGTCCTGCCCAAGGGCCA
>CAYFXM010000309.1:0-2461 GCA_964346965.1 uncultured Actibacterium sp.
GCGCCCATCAGGTCAGCGGCGCCAAGCGCGCCCTGATTCAAAGCTGGCGTGGCCTGCCCACTGACTCCTGTGCGGTAGTCGTTCTCTCTCGCGGGAGGAAAGCATGAGCAGCCGCGTCGCCGTGATCGGTGCGGGCATGACCCGCTTCATGCGACGTTCAGAAGAGACTGGGGTTGAGCTGTCGTCGATGGCGGTTCAACAGGCCCTCGATGACGCTGGCCTCGGTATCGAGGACATTGATGCCGTCTGCTTGGGCACCGCCCCCGACGCCTTCGACGGCGTGCACATGAAGGGCGATTGGCTCCTTTCTGGAAGTGGTGCCAAGAACAAACCGTTCTTGCGCCACTTCGTGGGCGGCGGCACCGGCGTCTTTACTGCGGCCCACGGGTGGATGCACATCGCTTCCGAGAAGTTCCGCACCTGCCTGGTGGTCTGCGAAGAGAAGATGTCGCCCTGCAATCCCCACCCAGCGGGCGCTTTCATCACCATCTTTGACCACACCACCGAGCAGCCGTTGATGCCGACGTTGATTCACATCTTCGGCCTCGAGATGTGCCGCTTCATGCATACCTATGGCTACACCCCCGAGGATTTGGCGCGGGTGTCGGTGTTGTGCAAGGGCAACGCCCTCGGTCACCCGGCAGCTCAGATCGCCATGGAAACCACAGTGGAAGAGGTGTTGGCTGCGCCGGTCTTGTCATGGCCGGTCAAGCGCATGGACATCAGTCCCACCTCCGACGGTGCCGTGGCACTGGTTTTCTGCAACGAAGATGTCGCCCGCGCTCGGTCCAAAGCGCCGGCGTTCATCGACGGCGTTGGCTTCCGTCTCGACACCGCCTACTGGTGCAGCCGTGACTTGGCCTATCCGACCTACGTCGCGATGGCCGCAGCGGATGCCTACAAGATGGCCGGCGTGACCACTCCCTACGACGATATCGACTTTTTCGAGCCCTACGATCCATTTAATTACAAGGCCATGCACCACATGAACGCGCTCTTGCAGGACCGATCGGGGCGCATGGCAAAGGACCTTTTGCTCTCGGGTCAGCTCGAGCGCACCGGTTCCCATCCCATGTGTCCGTCCGGCGGGCTGCTCGGCGTGGGCAATCCCATCGCAGCTGCCGGCCTGATGAAGATTGCCGAACTCTACTTCCAACTCACTGGCCAGGCGGGCGCGCGACAGATCCAGAAGCCGATCCGACGCGGCGTCGCACAAGCTTGGGGCGACCTGATGCAGGTGGGCACCGTCGTTGTCATGTCGGGAGAAGGCTCCCAACCGGGGCAGACAAGCGGCTGGACCGCGCGGAGGACCGAGGAACTCCGTGGAACCCCGCTCAAAGACGCACGTAGCGTGGCGCACATCGAATTCCAACCCGACCTGCGCTACTCCTGGGACAACGGCGTGGCGCTGACCACCTACCTCGACGGCTTCAAGCAGGGCAAATTGCGCGGTAGCAAGTGTCCTCGCTGCAAGCGAATCATGATCCCGTCGCGCTCGTTTTGCGAACTGTGCGATTTGCACCACGTGGAAGAGTATTGTGATCTGCCGGATACCGGGACGGTTCAGACCTACACCCTGTCGCGAGTGGATTGGGATTCCTCCATGCTGCCCGACGGCAATGTTCGGGTCTTCGCCGTCATCGCCATCGACGGCGCTGCGCCAGAAATGGGGCTCTTGCATCACCTCGGCGACGTGGAACCCGAGGATGTCAAGATCGGCATGAGGGTCAAGGCGGTGTGGAAGCCCGAGTTGGAGCGTGTCGGAACCGTCACTGACATATCCCATTTCGCCCCGCTGCCGGAAGGCAAACCTTCGAGCGTCGAGGCCACCTGGATTCAACCGCTCGAGCTGACCAGTGAAACCGCCGGGGCTTTCCCGGGTAAGATCCCGCTCGGATATATCTACACCGCTGGCGTTGCCGGCTCGCGTTTCTATAGCGACTTAGCCAAAGGCAAAGTCACCGGCACCTATTGCAGAGCATGTGACGCGGTTCATCTGCCGGCCACCATCTTCTGTGAGTCGTCGATGGCTCAGCTCGATGTCGACGCGGATGCTCGGGATATCGATCCTGCCAGCGGTGTCGTCGCTGGCCACACCACCGTGCACGATGACTACAAGGGCGAACCCCTTTCCGAGCCGCGCACCTTGGTGCAGGTGAAGTTCCCCGGCACCACCGGCAGCGTATTTGGCCGTCTCGACGGAGGCAAGGCAGAACTCGGGTTGCGGGTGGCGCTGGTCACGCCGGGCAAAGTCACCGGGCCCGAGGTTATCGTGTTCAAGCCGGTAGGCTAACACGCCACGTCCCAAACTTTCGTCTGGTCATGACCAGGCTGTGACTGTTCAGAGCGATCTGGACCACGCGGCGAATTAGGACAAAGAACACTTCTGCCATCAGGCGACGAGCGCTTGAGATGCCGTTCGCCGCGATGTTGTCCGCGTTTTCGGCGAGCACCTACCGCC
>CAYFXM010000310.1:0-2458 GCA_964346965.1 uncultured Actibacterium sp.
GCACGCGTTTGCTCGTGTCCGGGAACATGCCGCGCGAAGCCCTCGATCCAGCTGATTGACGACATCAATTGGATTACCTGTAGGAAGCAGGCAAGAACGCCAATCACGAAGACCAGACCGATAACCCCGTTCAGATAGGGGTTGGCCAGAAACACTGGGGCGACGCGGGGATAAGCAATATAGGCGCCGAAGGAAAAGAGCCCAACGGCGATAAGCATCAGAAATATCTGCCGTACCGGTTGGGAGAATTGCGACCGCTGCTCGGTCAGTTCGTTCGACATGGCCTGTTGCCCGCCCCTGTTCACTGTTGCAACGAGGGTATGAAAGAACCCCCATTCGGACAACTTACAAATTGGTGGCGGGCGTTACTGGCCCACGCCTGTTGTAATTTCGTGTACTCTTCCGGCCAACCAATTCAACTCCGGGTCCTCGATCCCCGTTTCACGCAGATGATCGACCGTGTTGTAAAGATATTCGGTGTTGGGCCCTCGACCGCCCTTTGCCGCAGAAATCACCTGCGCCTGCTCTTCCAGCGAGAGTCCTTGGCAATATTGGACGTGATCAGGGTCAATGACGTAAGTGATCGCCCGGACCGACTGCCCCGGCTGAAGGATCAGGTCGAGCTCTGCCTCGAAATAGGCCGACGAGACCAGTTCCCGTTCGCGCAGCAGCGCAAGAGTTTCGTCCTCGGCTCCCGGCTCGACCCGAAGACCCAAACCCAGACAATTCACGCCGTCAGCGGCATCCAGCGCCAGAACCAGCCCCGGGTTCGCCTCGGTGCCGCGATGGTGAATCGACCACATACAAAAGGACCGATGATAGCCCTCGACCCGGGCCACATGTTTCTCGGCCACGGGAAAGCCCGGGTTCCACATCAAAGAGCCATAGGCAAAGACCCACATTGGATCACGTGTCATGGTCTGGTCCTCCTGTCCGGGTGCCTATAAACATCCCCCACCGGGAAATCAAAGGGGGCGCGACTATGCGCGGATTGTTCAGCCTGCTCGCCGTGGCCTCGATAGCGTGGGGCGGCTATTGGTTCTATGGCGCGCGCGGCGTGGAACAGGGTCTGACCACGT
Organism: uncultured Actibacterium sp.; assembly: GCA_964346965.1. Taxonomy (GTDB): domain Bacteria; phylum Pseudomonadota; class Alphaproteobacteria; order Rhodobacterales; family Rhodobacteraceae; genus Actibacterium_B. Next base: position 1,080 of record CAYFXM010000310.1, read on the forward strand.
GGCTGGAGGACCGGCGTGACGAAGGATGGGTGGCCGATTACAGCGACGTGACAGTGCGCGGCTTTCCCAACCGTTTTGACGCGACCCTGAGCGATTTGCATTTGGCCGATCCCGAAACCGGATTGGCCTGGGACGCCCCTTTCCTGCAATTGCTGGCCCTCAGCTATGTGCCGAACCACGTGATCGCCGTTTGGCCAGAGCAGCACAGTCTGGCCACGCCGAACCAGAAGATCACCCTGCGCAGCGACAAGACACAGGCCAGCCTAGTGCTGCAGCCAAGCACCTCTCTGGCACTGGATCGTATGACGCTGGTTTTGGAAGGGCTGGTGATGCAGTCTGACCTTGATTGGCAGGTCCGCTTGCCGCAGGCGACAATTGCCAGCCAGATCAGGCCGGAACGCCAGAACTGGCATCGCTTCGGCCTCCAATCCGAGAAGGCGCGGCTTTCGGGCGATCTGTTGGACCTGCTCGGGGCGCAAGGGTTGCCTGAAACCTTTGATACCTTGCTCATCGACGCCGACGTTGGGTTTACCGATCCATGGGACATCACAGCGCTTCAGGATCGCCGTCCACAACCAACAGGTCTGGACCTGCGACGGTTGAAGGCGACGTGGGGTGCGTTGGACCTGCAGGCCGCCGGAGAACTGACGATTGACGAGGCGGGAATGGCTGCGGGGGAGATTCAGGTCCGTGCGCAAAACTGGCGCCAGATGATCGATCTGGCGGTCTCCGTCGGGGCCATCCCACTCGACGTGGGAAATGCTTTGGAACGCGGGTTATCTCTGATCGCCGGGCTTGGTCGGGATGCCGAGACCATAGAGGTGCCGCTGACCTTCGGACGGGGACGGATCAGCCTTGGGCCAGTGCCACTTGGACCTGCGCCGATCTTTCAGATTCGATAGGGCCTATCGGCAATAGGTCCCGCCTCGATGGCGGGCGGTATCCAGATGGAAATGGTCCTTGTGATACCGGTCTGACTTCGGCCCAAGCACGGTGCCAAAGGGGCCACAAGCGGCCTTATGCAGCCGTTCCAACAAACGCCGCTCACCGCGGTTGTCCCACCCACTGAGCACGCTCACTGTCTTGCCATTAGCCAGCGTGAAGCCGGAGATATCCACCGCCTTGCCCTTGCCGTGTTCCGAGATTTCGGCACCCGGCTGGCTGTTGCGGGTCCGACAAGAATAGCCGGCAATAACGTTCAATTGCCTGAGACCACCTCCCAAGCGGCCAATCGTCGGCTTCACCCCCTTGTCGACCCACCGGTCCAGAGCCTTGGCCGTGTCGCAATCCATAATCGCAGGTTGGCTTAGCGGAACTCCTGCAACTTCTGACACGCGGACGGGCTTGGCGATTCCGCATCCCCGAATGTTGCCCGAAAT
>CAYFXM010000311.1:0-2441 GCA_964346965.1 uncultured Actibacterium sp.
TTGGTCAGATCCTTGAAACCCACATGGGCTGGGCCGCACGCGGTCTGGGTATCCAGGTGGACGAGGCTCTGGGCGCGTACAAGCGCACAGGCGATCTGACCCCGGTTCAGGACGCGCTGCGGATTGCCTATGGCGAAGACGTCTATGAAGAGGCTCTTGCCGGTCTGGATGAAGAGGCTCTGATCGAGTCCGCTTCGACCGTGACCAACGGTGTTCCGATCGCAACCCCGGTTTTCGACGGTGCGAAGGAAGCTGACGTCAATGACGCGCTGGAGCGTGCTGGTTTCGATACCTCGGGCCAGTCGGTCCTGTTCGACGGCCGTACCGGTGAACAGTTCAGCCGCCCGGTTACTGTGGGTGTGAAATACCTGCTGAAACTGCACCACCTGGTCGACGACAAGATTCACGCCCGTTCGACCGGTCCGTACTCGCTTGTTACGCAGCAGCCGCTGGGTGGTAAGGCGCAGTTCGGTGGTCAGCGCTTCGGTGAGATGGAGGTCTGGGCGCTTGAAGCTTACGGCGCCGCCTACACCCTGCAGGAAATGCTGACGGTGAAATCGGATGACGTTGCTGGCCGGACGAAAGTCTATGAAAGCATCGTCAAAGGCGAGGACAACTTCGAAGCCGGTGTGCCGGAATCGTTCAACGTTCTTGTCAAAGAAGTCCGTGGCCTCGGCCTGAACATGGAACTCCTGGATGTGGAGAGCGAAGAGTAAGGGCGCCAGCCCTTACCCCTCCCCACTTCTGCCCAATCTTAAGGATTTGCAAATGAACCAGGAACTGACAACCAACCCGTTCAACCCGCTGGCCTCGCCCAAGCAGTTTGACGAAATCAAGGTCTCGCTGGCCTCGCCGGAACGCATCCTGTCGTGGTCGTTCGGTGAGATCAAAAAGCCCGAAACCATCAACTATCGTACGTTCAAGCCTGAACGTGACGGTCTGTTCTGTGCGCGTATCTTTGGCCCGATCAAAGACTATGAATGTCTGTGCGGCAAATATAAGCGCATGAAATATCGCGGCGTTGTCTGCGAGAAATGTGGTGTTGAAGTCACCCTTCAGAAAGTCCGCCGCGAGCGTATGGGCCACATCGAACTGGCCGCGCCTTGCGCCCATATCTGGTTCCTCAAGTCGCTGCCGTCGCGCATCGGCCTGATGCTGGACATGACCCTGCGCGATCTGGAACGTGTTCTGTACTTCGAGAACTACGTGGTGATCGAACCCGGTCTGACGGACCTCGTCTATGGTCAGATGATGACCGAAGAAGAGTTCATGGACGCCCAGGACACCTATGGCATGGACGCCTTCACCGCCGGTATCGGCGCCGAAGCGATCCGCGAAATGCTGTCGATGATCGATCTGGAATCCGAAGCCGAGCGCCTGCGCGAAGAGCTGAAGGAAGCCACTGGCGAGCTGAAGCCCAAGAAAATCATCAAGCGCCTGAAAGTTGTTGAGAGCTTCCTGGAATCGGGCAACCGCCCCGAGTGGATGGTTCTGACTGTTGTGCCGGTCATCCCGCCGGAACTGCGCCCGCTGGTACCGCTGGATGGTGGCCGTTTCGCGACCTCGGACCTGAACGATCTGTATCGCCGCGTTATCAACCGGAACAACCGTCTGAAGCGCCTGATCGAGCTGCGTGCCCCTGACATCATCGTCCGCAACGAAAAGCGGATGCTGCAGGAATCCGTTGACGCCTTGTTCGACAACGGCCGTCGCGGTCGCGTGATCACCGGCGCCAACAAGCGTCCGCTGAAATCGCTTTCGGACATGCTGAAAGGTAAGCAGGGCCGCTTCCGTCAGAACCTTCTGGGTAAGCGCGTCGACTTCTCGGGCCGTTCGGTCATTGTGACCGGCCCCGAGCTGAAGCTGCACCAGTGTGGTCTGCCGAAGAAGATGGCTTTGGAGCTGTTCAAGCCGTTCATCTATTCGCGCCTAGAGGCCAAAGGCCTGTCGTCCACCGTGAAGCAAGCGAAGAAACTGGTCGAGAAGGAGCGTCCCGAAGTTTGGGATATCCTCGACGAGGTGATCCGCGAGCACCCGGTCATGCTGAACCGCGCGCCGACCCTGCACCGTCTGGGTATCCAGGCGTTTGAGCCCACGCTGATCGAAGGTAAAGCGATTCAGCTGCACCCTCTGGTCTGTTCGGCGTTCAACGCGGACTTTGACGGTGACCAGATGGCGGTTCACGTTCCGCTTTCGCTGGAAGCACAGCTGGAAGCCCGTGTTCTTATGATGTCGACCAACAACGTTCTGTCCCCGGCAAACGGTGCTCCGATCATCGTTCCGTCGCAGGATATGATCTTGGGTCTGTACTACATCTCGATGGAACGCGAAGGCATGAAGGGTGAAGGCATGTCCTTCTCCTCGATTGAAGAGATCGAACACGCCCTGAACGCCGGCGAAGTACACCTGCACGCCAAGATCACCGCACGTGTGAAGCAGAT
>CAYFXM010000312.1:0-2432 GCA_964346965.1 uncultured Actibacterium sp.
GGTTATGTCCGCTATGGCCGCGACTACAAGAACAAGCGTCGCATCTCGATCGAACCGGCGGATGACACGCTGGAAACCGTCGAATACATGGTGCCCAAGGGGAAACACATCCCCGTTGCCGAAGGCGACTTCGTCAAGAAGGGCGACTACATCATGGACGGCAACCCGGCCCCGCACGACATTCTTGCGGTAATGGGTGTCGAGGCGCTGGCCAACTACATGATCGACGAAGTTCAGGACGTTTATCGTCTGCAAGGCGTGAAGATCAACGACAAGCACATCGAGGTGATCGTTCGCCAGATGCTGCAGAAGTGGGAGATCCAGGATTCTGGTGAAACCACTCTGCTGAAGGGCGAGAACGTTGATAAGGCCGAGTTTGACGAAGCCAACGAAAAAGCGATCTCGAAAGGTGGCCGTCCGGCGAAGGGTCAGCCGATCCTGCTGGGTATCACCAAGGCCTCGCTGCAGACGCGTTCGTTCATCTCGGCGGCGTCGTTCCAGGAAACCACCCGCGTTCTGACCGAAGCTTCGGTCCAGGGCAAACGCGACAAGTTGGTTGGCCTGAAAGAGAACGTCATCGTGGGTCGCTTGATCCCGGCCGGTACCGGTGGGGCCACGCAGCGCGTGCGCCGCATTGCCGTCGACCGCGACACCAAGATCCTGGAAGCGCGTCAGGCCGAAGCGGAAGCCGCGGCAGCACTGGCCGCCCCAAGCGACGACGACCTGAGCGCGGATGACGTGTTCATCGTGGACACGCCGGAAAGCCGCGACTGATCTGAATTACTAATGATCTCCCCGCCAGCGATGGCGGGGAGATTTCCCTTCCGCACCTCTCATTTCCGGACCCACTCGGATTTTGGTGGCAGGATGGAGGTGCTGTTGACAACCCCAACGACTCCTCCTATACCGCGCGCACCCGGACTGGGCGGCTTCTTGCTGTCTGATCCGAACTCACAATTTATGTGGTCATGATCTAGGTTTCTCACCTCGATCCTCTGAAATTCCACCGCGTCGTTTCCACAAACGAGGAAACGAAGCGGTTTTGGTGCTTTGTCATTCGGGCAGGGTGCCGTCGAGAAGCAGCGTCCTCGGGTCCGGGGGCGAGTATTGACAACGCAAACACGAGGAACGTGAATGCCAACGATTCAGCAGCTGATCCGCAAGCCGCGGCAGCCGAAAGTAAAGCGCCAGAAGTCCATGCACCTGCAGGCTTGTCCGCAGAAGCGTGGGGTTTGTACCCGCGTCTACACCACCACCCCGAAGAAGCCGAACTCGGCGATGCGTAAAGTTGCGAAGGTTCGCCTGACCAACGGCTTCGAGGTCATCTCTTACATCCCCGGTGAAAGCCACAACCTTCAGGAACACTCTGTGGTTCTGATCCGCGGCGGCCGTGTAAAAGACCTTCCGGGTGTTCGTTACCACATCCTGCGCGGTGTTCTGGATACCCAGGGCGTCAAAGATCGTAAGCAACGCCGTTCGAAGTACGGCGCGAAGCGTCCTAAGTAAGGAGATTTTTGAATGTCTCGTCGTCACGCCGCTGAAAAACGCGAAGTTCTGCCCGACGCCAAGTTTGGCGATCGCGTAGTCACCAAATTCATGAACAACCTGATGCTGGACGGTAAGAAATCCGTCGCCGAGCGCATCGTCTATGGCGCCTTTGACCGCGTCGAAGACAAGCTGAAGAAAGCTCCGGTCGAGGTCTTCCACGAAGCCCTGGACAACGTGAAGCCTTCTGTCGAAGTTCGCTCGCGCCGTGTGGGTGGTGCCACCTACCAGGTTCCTGTCGAAGTGCGCCCCGAGCGCCGTGAAGCTCTGGCCATCCGCTGGCTGATCTCTGCTTCTCGTGCTCGTAACGAAAACACCATGGAAGAACGCCTGGCCGGCGAACTGCTGGACGCAGTCAACAGCCGTGGTTCTGCCGTGAAAAAGCGCGAAGACACCCACAAGATGGCCGAGGCGAACAAAGCCTTCAGCCATTACCGCTGGTAACCCTTTAGGATCAGGACGAGAATTATGGCTCGCGAATATCCCCTCGACCGGTACCGCAACTTTGGTATCATGGCTCACATCGATGCAGGTAAAACCACCTGTTCCGAACGGATCCTGTACTACACTGGTAAAGAGCATAACATCGGTGAAGTTCACGATGGCGCTGCAACCATGGACCACATGGAGCAGGAGCAGGAACGTGGTATTACCATTACATCTGCTGCGACCACCACATTCTGGGAACGTACAGAAGATGGTCAAACCGCAGAGACTCCGAAGCACCGCCTGAACATCATCGACACCCCCGGCCACGTTGACTTCACCATTGAAGTTGAGCGTTCGCTGGCGGTTCTCGACGGCGCCGTTTGTGTTCTTGACGCAAACGCCGGTGTTGAACCTCAGACGGAAACTGTTTGGCGTCAGGCTGACCGCTACAAAGTTCC
>CAYFXM010000313.1:0-2389 GCA_964346965.1 uncultured Actibacterium sp.
GTTGGCTCTTTTGTTCCGCGTCCGTGTAAGAGCGGCGCTTCCCGTCCTTCTGGCCGGCTTTCGTCTTGCCGCCGGACGCGGCGTCGTTGGTATGGCCGTGGCTGAAACCTACCTGCGTCTCGGAGGTATCGGGGGGCTGATCAAGGCTTACGGGTCAATGTTCCAGACAGACTACGTATTCGCTGCCATCCTTCCATTGTCGCTGTTGGGGATTACCCTCGTTTCGTTGATCGGACGACTTGAGCGCCGTTTCCATTGGTCCTGAAATCGGGGGCAGACATGTTGGAAAAGATTACACAACCCCGTTTCTGGCTCCCGATATTGACCTTGGTTATCGTGCTGGGCGGCTGGGAACTAGTTGGCCGCAGCATCAATCCGCTCCTCTTCGCCCCGCCAAGCGAGGTGTTGAAAGAATTCGGTATTCTGATTGAGGCAGGCGAGCTTGCCGCGGCTGCCAAGATCACCATGCAAGCGCTGTTCCTGGGCTACTTCCTGGCGATCGTTGGCGGTATTCCCTTCGGTATCGTGATGGGCGTGTGGCCCCGGTTCGGCGATATCCTGCAACCGTATCTCTATGCAATCTTTTCGACACCGCGTGTCGTGGTTGTTCCGCTCATCGTTGTCTGGTTCGGCATCGGCTTCGAAGCGCGTTTGTTTCTGGTGTTTTTCTGGGCCGCAATCGCGATCAGCGTGAATACCGCACAAGGTGTCCGGCATGCACGCCCGGACCTCGTGGAGGTTGCAAGATCCTACAAAGTCACCCGCATCCAGCTCGCCCGGCACGTGTTGATTCCCGGTGCAATACCTTTCGTGCTCGCGGGCCTGCGCATCGGCTCGGAGCGCGCCATCGTCGGTGTTATAATCGGTGAGATGTTCTTGCAGATCGTCGGCCTCGGCGGTGTGATTGTCCAAGGCTCGTCCGAACTGATGCCGGCGAAAATGCTTTGTGCGGTCGTCGTGATTGCGGTCATGGGGACCATAATCGTTACCGCTTTGGACGTGTTGGAGAGACGTTTCCAGCGTTGGAAAGGCGCAAACTGACAAGGTACGCCGAGAAGAACAGATCCGGTGGGCAGCGGCGCCATGCAAACATCCGGACAGCATATAAAAGAGCGTGTGTAGCAGGGATTCACCCCCTGATCGGACATAAAACTAAACGACTAGGAGGAGATGATTATGACCTATTTAAAGACACTTTCAGCGAGCGCGGCGTTGGCGGCGCTTACCGTGACAGGTGCGGCCGCCGCAGGCTTTGATTTGAGCGGTAAGAAAGTGACAATTGGCACGGCGCAGGCCCAGGTGCTCAACATCGGAACACTTCGAATGATCGAGATGTTGAAAAGCTGGGGAGCGGACGTGACCCGCGTGGAACTCCCAACCATCTCCGGTCTTGAAGCAATAATCGCTGACCGGATCGAGGTGGCATCTCGCAGCTCTGATGAAATTCTGATCGGTCAAGCACGGGGAGTTGATGTGGTGGCGATCGGTGCGCCGATTTCCGCGATGCACTACGCGATTGTCTCCACCCCTGGTGTCAATACGATCGCTGATCTGAAAGGGAAGTCAATCGGAACCAGCGGCCCCGGCGGTTTCAATGGAATGCTTTTCCGTTACATGCTGAAACGTAACGGGTTGAAGCCCGAAGTCGATGTGGCCGTTGTGCCGGTCGGGGGAAGCAGCTCGCGCGCAGCAGCAATCATGGCCGGCCAGGTCAATGCAACCATCGTTTACATCGACAACTGGCTGGCACTGGAAGCGCAAGGCGCCAACGCTCAACTGCTTGGCTATGTTGCGGATATCGTTCCGGGACTTTCCTCACGCGCCATATTCGCTGAAAGGAAATACATTGAAGCCAATAAGGATCTTGCTGTCGCAATTGCCTGCGCAAACTTGGAAGCAAATCATTGGATAGGATCGAGTAAGGAGAACTTCGTATCCTACACTATGGACAACGTGCGTGGCGCGAATAAAGAAGCGGTCTCGAAGTTTTATGACGTCGCTATGAAAATCAATATGTTCCCGACGACACCGGACAAGGTACTGGATACATCCGGCTACCAGTCGCTCGCGGATCTCCTGTACGACGGTGGAGAGCTCAAGACGAAGCTGGACGCTAGCACTTTCGTTGACCGTAGCTATCTGGAAAGCGCGGTTAAAAAGGGCTGTGGCACAGGTTCCATGTAACTCTGGTCAGCCTGTTAACAAGGAACATCCGTGTTCGGTTAAGGCCGGTTGGGTGCGGGCCGCCGGGACCGTCGGCCGCAGGAACAGCGGCCGTCGAGCGTACCGGGACGTATTCACCGCGTGACGTATAGGAAATTCAAACGCGCATCGGGGAGTTTCGGTCGGTATTCGGTGGCGGGAGGGGAGGCATCGGGTCGGCAGACGT
>CAYFXM010000314.1:0-2367 GCA_964346965.1 uncultured Actibacterium sp.
GCGATGTCTGGACCTTTGCCCGCGTGGCCGGTGCCGGCAACCCGAACTGGACACTCGTCGCCACCGGCGAGTGATCCCTTTGGACGATGGCGCGGCGGCGGAAAAAACTTAGCGACGAGGACAAAGAGCTTTGGTCGCGGGTCGCGGCGACCGCCAAGCCCCTGCATCCTGCACGCCCCGTGAAACACGATGCGGATCACGTGCCTGCCAAACCGCCAAAGGTGACAAATCCGCGCCTGCCGCTGGAACATTTCGACGTGGGGTCGAGGGCCTCCACGCATATCCCGTCGCATAGCCTTGCCTCGGACCCGGCGGATCACCTGCGAAATCAGCCGATCCATATGGATCGCAAGACGCACGGCCGCATGACTCGCGGCAAGTTGCAGCCAGAGGCACGACTGGACCTTCACGGGAAGACCTTGGCGCAAGCGCATCCGGCCCTAATCCGTTTTATCCTGAACGCGCGTGCCAACGGGATGCGGCTGGTGCTGGTTATCACCGGCAAAGGCAAGCATCGCGATGAACCGGGACCGATTCCAGTAAAAAACGGGGTATTGCGCCATCAGGTGCCGCAATGGCTGCACCAACCGCCGCTTGGCGGGACTGTCCTGCAAATCACCCCGGCGCATCAACGCCACGGCGGCACCGGGGCCTATTACGTCTACCTGCGCCGGGACCGTTAATTCGTCACCCCGATGATGATCTCGGTCGCATTTCGAACCGTCAGGATCGTCGCCGGGAGAATCCCATTTCGTCCGGCAGCATCCGCCCGAAACGCGTTGTCCAGCGCTTCAATTCCGCGCAGAAGCCGAATCAGGGCCGGGGACGAGCCGATGGTGAAATGCCCCAACCCCTCGCTGAAATTGCTAATGTTCAACAGGGTGACGTCCAGATCCGCCACCTGCGAGACATCGGTCAGGTTGCCAAGACGGTTGCGAACGCCGCTAAGACGCGAGGACACAGCCAGTGCGCGGTCGCGCCGGGAGGTGAAGACGACAAAGGGCTGAGGTAACCGACCGATCCGCCCGGCCTGTTGGCGAAACAGATCAATATCGATGTCGGGCGAAATCAGAACCACACCATCTACCAGTTGATGCACCTGCGGCTTCGACCTGATGGCGACCTGCCGAAGCACCTCCATCGAGATTTCGCTGCCTACGGAATGCGAGACCAAGAGCACCTGTGTCGCGCCCGCCCGATTCAGCTCGATCAACAGCTCTTCCAAACCGTCGCGGGCGAAGAGGGCACTGTCCCGATCGTGGGCATACGCGAAGGGATTGGCCGCCGAAGACCATGCGTAATGCACCGCGAGGCCAGGAAACTCGAAATCGTGGGCCAGCTGCGCCATGCGATAGACCCCTTCCCCGAAGGTGCTGTTGAATCCATGCACGAAAACGATGACTTCGCGTTCTTCCGGGGCACGAGCGCGCAGGTTGTCGGCTATCGACCTGCGGAACGCCGTCGGCCCATCAAAACGGGTCAGTGATGTCGCAACGAAGTTTCTTTGTGGATTGGGATTAAAAGCGCTTGCTTCGACCTTGCCTTCTCGATGCTTCGGCGGGACGGACACTTGCACAAGCCCATAGGCAGGGTCGGCATTTCGTTCCGGCTGAAAAGTGCCGTTTTCATCTTCAACCCGGGTGGTGCTGAAATAGACTGGAACGTCGCGCCCGACACCGATGGCAGCGGGCTGCACGGTCAAATCTGGCTTCAACCCACAGGCACCAGCAACAGAAAGTAGCAAAAGACAAACAATGGGCCGGATCATAAGGCCGCCTTAAGAAACGCTTTCTAGAACCCTATGCGCAGGGGGAGGCGTATCACAAGACGTAGCGGCTCATATCCGTCGATTTCGTCAATTCGCCCAGATGTTCGTCGACAAAGGCGGCATTCACCTCGACCGCTTCGCCACCGCGGTCGGGGGCTGAGAAGCTGAGCTCTTCGAAGACACGTTCCAACACAGTGTAAAGGCGCCGTGCGCCGATATTCTCGACACTGCGGTTCACTTCAGCTGCAATCTTCGCCAACGCAGCGATGCCGTTTTCGGTGAAGGTCACCGTGACCTCTTCGGTCGCCATCAGAGCTGTATACTGGCGGGTCAGCGCATTGTCCGTCTCGGTCAGGATACGGACAAAATCCTCTTCCGTCAGGTCACGCAGAGTGACGCGGATCGGAAGGCGCCCCTGCAGTTCGGGCAGCAGGTCCGAGGGTTTGGCGATGTGGAACGCACCCGAGGCGATGAAAAGGATGTGGTCGGTTTTCACCGCGCCGTATTTGGTGCTGACGGTGGTGCCTTCGATCAGAGGCAGCAAGTCGCGCTGCACACCCTCGCGGCTGACATCGGCGCCGCGGGCATCCGAACGGGCG
>CAYFXM010000315.1:0-2365 GCA_964346965.1 uncultured Actibacterium sp.
TGACCGGTGTGGTCAACGCCTTCGACATCAGCCAGCGCACCATGCGCAACATCCGACAGAACCTGTTCTGGGCTTTTGGCTACAACACACTGCTGATTCCGGTCGCGGCAGGAGTGCTCTATCCCTTCGGCGGGCCGCTTCTTTCCCCCGTTCTGGCGGCCGGGGCCATGGCTTTGTCGAGTGTGTTTGTCCTGACCAATGCCCTGCGCTTGCGTTGGATCCGCCCGGTTTCCCAGACCGAAACTGGTCAAACGTCCCAGAGCCAACCGGCGGGGCGGTTGGCTCCCGCAAAATAGAAAGGAGAGCGCCCATGAACATCGGTGACGTTTCGGAACGCTCTGGCGTGCCGGCAAAGACCATCCGCTATTATGAGGATATCGGTTTCATCAGGCCCAGACGGGGTTCAAACGGCTATCGCGAGTTTGACGAAAACGAACTGCATAAGCTGGTTTTCATCGGGCGCGCCCGTTCTCTGGGTTTCACCATCGAGAATTGCCGGACCCTTCTGGCTTTATATGATGACAAGTCTCGCGCCAGCGCGGATGTCAAAGACGTCGCAAAGCGGAACCTCGTCGAGATCGACGCAAAGATCGCGGACCTTCAATCCATGCGAGCAACCCTGTCGCACTTGATAGAAGAATGTTCCGGGGATCATCGCCCGGATTGCCCAATCCTCAAGAACCTTAGCCAGATGCCTGACGGGGGTTATTTCGAGTCGAAACATACGCGCTGACGCGAGCGGCGCGCGCAAGCGAAGAGGAGAAAACCAATGATGGGAAATGGATTTGGAATGGGCGGGATCGGTATGTGGCTGATCGGCATTCTGGTTGTTTTGGCGATCGTCGCGCTCATCAAATATATCACCAAGTAACTTAATTCCCCTGCGTTCAACAAACGTGTCAGGGATGGAGAAGACCGTGTCATCAATTTACCTAACCCGCCGAAATGCTTTAAATGGGGCTGTTGCGCTCGTATGCAGCTCTGCCATTCCAGTGAAGGCGCAAGAAACGCATTCGCTGCATGTCCTGAAGGATCCAAGCTGTGGCTGTTGCGGATCTTGGATCGATATCATGCGGTCTGAAGGTTTTGACGTTTCAGTTCAGGACACCTCAAATGCTGCATTGTTCCGACACAAACTCAAAAACGGAATCTCTGAGGACCTTGCCTCATGTCACACTGGACACATCGATGGATACGTAATCGAGGGGCATGTTCCTCCGGCAGATGTCCACCGCCTCCTGACAGAGCGCCCCGATGCCGTTGGTTTGAGCGTTCCAGGCATGGTTTTTGGGTCTCCGGGTATGGGCCCCGAGAGCGAACGAGACACCTATAACGTGATCCTTATCCGGAAGGATGGAACAGAAGAGATCTTCAGTAGCTACGAAGAAGGCTGAGCCTAAAGCTCGGCTACATACCGAAAGCCGGTGGCACCAGGTGCTATGCTCCTGCGGACTGTAACTTCCCGATCAGCCCTGCCACCGCCGTTAACATCAGCGTGACACCTCCGAAGAGAACCAACGCAAGCATAATTGGCCCAAGCTTTCCCGGAAGCCTGGACATGAACAGTTGAAACCAATCCGGGCAGTTGGCACAGTTTTCAAGTTTGCGATCGATCACGGACGCATAAAGAGGCAGCGCGCTGACCAATGTCGCGTAGAGATAGACACCTGAAATATTCTCAAAGAATGCAGACCGGGCCAGCGTAGGACCGACAACCCGCAGTGCTTGCAAACGATCCCCACCAAACGAACCGAACCAGTCGGCGGAGATGAAATAGACCAGACCATGCAAAAAGATGAAAAGGATCACTCTGGCGGGTGGGTCGATGAGAAGGACATGGGCAAGCACTGCACCCTTCCCATGCTTGGCAGCACTCAAGGCATAAAGGAAAAAGCTCATGTAGTTGACGCAGAAAACGACCAGCAGGCCATTCGTCAGAATTTGCCGAAGCAACCGGCTGAACGCTGGCCCGCTGCTTAACAACATCTCGCCGAAACCAGGAGTAAGCGCGATGTAGAAAACCAAGATCGGCAGCAAGCCGAGGCAACTAAACGCCAGGGTGTTGAAGGCAAAACGCCAGAAAGGCATCTTGATGTCGAAGTATTGTTCCATGGCCCGCATCCTGCCAGAATTACCAATGCGATGCGAAGGGTGCCCTATCGCCCATTTTTACTGAGTAGGCATCCCTCGGAAAGATTCTGCGATAACATTTTGGTCTTTTAAGTTGCCATTTTGGGGTGGAGCTCGGGAAATCGTTTTCTCGTTCCTTTTTCCTTAATGTTCGGTTTAGATAGAAACCCGGATGTTCATTTATTCTAAACTCAACTTCAATTCGGAGCCGTTTGATACTTTAGAAGCAAGGGCG
>CAYFXM010000316.1:0-2362 GCA_964346965.1 uncultured Actibacterium sp.
TCGATACTGCGTGCGAACTCTCCGTTGCCGTCGGGCAGCATCCGGATTTTCTCGATCCCACGCGACTTTGCCCATTGGTGCATCACGAACGCATCATTGACCGAAACGCAAATAATCTCGTCGATGCCACATGCGACGATCTCATCATGTAGGGCCTCATACCTCGGCAAGTGGCTTTCCGAGCACGCAGGGGTGAACGCGCCGGGCACACCGAACACGACCACATTGCGACGGGCGAATATCTCGTCAGTCGTTAGGTCCGCCCACTGGAATATTCCGTCGGCACCGTCCCGTACACGAACGTGCATAAGGGTGTTCGGAATTCGTTTACCTTCCATCATTTCCTCCAACACTTGCCTGCCAAGGAAAATGAGCCAGACCGCAACGCACCCGCTGTCACCGGTTTCGGGCGCTGGGCCTCCTAGCCCATTATCCGGAGGCGTTTGATAAGCGACGAAGTATCCCACCGCCCACCATCCAATTTCTGCACATCCTTGTAGAATTGGTCGACCAGCGCCGTCACCGGCAGGCTGGCACCGTTCTCATTGGCCGTCGACAAGCAGATCCCAAGGTCTTTGCGCATCCAATCCACGGCAAAGCCGAAATCGAACTTGTCGTCGATCATAGTTTCATAACGGTTCGACATTTGCCAACTACCGGCCGCGCCGCCAGAGATAACCTCGACCACCGCCTTCGCATCAAGCCCGGCTTTCTCGGCGAAGTGAAGCCCCTCGGAAAGCCCCTGCACGAGCCCCGCGATACAGATCTGATTGACCATCTTTGTGAGTTGACCCGCCCCGCTCTCGCCCAGTCGTTTGATCGAACGCCCATAGGCCTGCATGATCGGCTCGGCCGCGTCATAGGCCGCCTGTTCACCTCCACACATGATCGAAAGCACGCCGTTTTCCGCACCGGCCTGACCACCGGAGACAGGGGCATCGACAAACGCTATGCCCTTGTCGTTGGCAACGTTACATAGCTCGTGGGTCACCTTTGATGAAACAGTCGTATGGTCAACAAACACAGCCCCATTTGACATACCGGAGAAAGCACCGCCTTCACCGAGACAAACAGAGCGCAAGTCATCGTCATTGCCAACGCAGGACATTACAAATTCAGCACCGTCAACAGCTTCTCGCGGCGTTGCTCCCATTGCACCGCCATGCCGGTTTACCCAGCCGTCTGCTTTCGTTGCCGTCCGGTTGTAGACTGTCACATCATGGCCTGCGGCGGCGAGGTGCCCCGCCATCGGGTAGCCCATTACACCAAGACCTAGGAATGCTACTTTTGCCATTTTTCTTTCTCCGATTTTTATTGCGCCGCTTTCGTTCCGTCTGGAACAACGCGCTAAAGCTTATCCTGTGGCTCTTTGCCGGCGAAGAATGCATCGAGATTATCGAGAGCCCTGAACCCCATGGCATCGCGTGTCTCGCGCGTCGCGCTGCCAACGTGGGGTAGCAAGAAGATGTTTTCATGTGCCGCAAAAGCCGGGTTCCCGCCCGGCTCGTTGACAAAGCAATCAAGCCCCGCCGCCGCCAGCTTGCCGCTGCTGATTGCGCTCAACAAGGCGCCCTCATCAACCAAAGCGCCCCGCGCGCTGTTCACGAATACTGCCCCGTCAGGCATCTGTGCAAAGCGCTCTGCCGTCATAAATCCGGTCGTTTCCGGTGTGGACGGGCAGTGCAAAGTCAGGAAATCAGACACCGGCAGAAGGCTGTCCAGATTATCGTGGTAGATTGCGCCGTGTTCCAGCTCTTTGGGTAGACGGTTGCGGTTGTAGTAGTGGACCTCCATGCCGAAACCGCGGGCTCGGCGTGCCATCACCTGACCTACGCGCCCCATCCCCACGATTCCGATACGCGCGCCACTGACTTGCTTGCCGACCATGAAGGCCGGGCTCCAGAAATCCCATGCGCCGGTACGCACGATCCGGTCCCCTTCGACCGCCCGACGTGCCGCGCCCAGCATCAGAAGCATCGCCAGCTCAGCGGTCGCATCTGACAAAACGTCCGGAGTGTTGGTAACCGTTATCCCTCGGGCAGAAAGCGCTGGCAGGTCGCAGTGGTCGGTCCCAACCGAATGGTTTGCGATGATCTTAACCCGCGGATTCAACCGAGCGGAAATCTCGGCACTGAAATGCTCGGAATGGCACGGGAGGATCGCGTCGACCCTTGCACTCATCTCGACGATTTCATCGCCGGAGTAGACTCGGTCTTCGTGGTTTATGATGCAATCATAGTCACCTTTCGCCCGCTCCAGTGTTGCGTCCGAAAGGCGTCGGGTGATCCAGAGTGTGGGCTTGGCGCTCATGTCATTTCTTGCCTTTGACGCCTTCTTCCCAGAAGTCATAGAACGCCATCGC
>CAYFXM010000317.1:0-2326 GCA_964346965.1 uncultured Actibacterium sp.
CCTCCGGGGTCGGGTATTCCACGGCCAACTCGGGTGTCATCACCGGTGTCACCCATTCGCGGGCGAGTGGCTTGGTCCATAGATTGGGGTCATCTTTGTCATGAAGTCCGAAGCGGATGGCAATGTCGACTTCGTCTAATACAAAATCCATGATCCGTAGAGTGGCCGAAAAGCGCAGGTCGATCTCTGGGTTTTCCCTTGCGAAGTCATAGAGCCGGGGCGCCAGCCACTTTGCTGTGAAAGCAGGGCCGGCGGTAACGTTGAGAGTCGTGTCATCCTGCAGCCGTCGCGTTGATCGCCATGCCGAAGTCAGGGTTTGGAAGCCCTCGGTCGTACCGGGAGCAAGCACCCGCCCGGCTTCTGTCAGTTTTACAGCACGGTTCAGGCGCAGGAACAGGGGTTGGCCCAAATGCTCTTCCAGCGACTTGATCTGGAAAGATAGAGCGGCAGGAGTCACGTTCAGTTCGTCCGCTGCCTTGGCGAAAGACAGATGGCGGGCGGCGGCCTCAAAGGCGCGCAGGGCGGTAAGTGGTGGGAGACGATCAGGCATATCAGTTAAATAAAACTAAATTGAACCTGTGAAAAGTCTCGTTTGTGACGTGAAATATAAAGGATCATATTGGTGACAGTTCAGAGATACTTATCAACGAGGCTAAAATGTTCGAAACACCGACCAATGCTCGCCAAGCCGAAGCTTTCCGCATAGCGCACGCCGAACGCGCCCGTGTCTTCACTGTGATCTTCACAAAGGTTCTCAATCCGCTGGCATGGGCCAAGGCCATTCTGCCGCATCGCGATGTTCCGCTGGGCTTTCCCGCACTTACGGAACCGTCCCGCTGATCCAAAGGTTCTTACGGGGCAAATAAAAAGGGCCGCTCAAACGAGCGGCCCTTGTTTTGTTCTTTAAAGGTGTTCTTAGACGAAGAACTGTGCGCCATTCGCCGAGATGGTCGAACCGTTGATGAAGCCCGCATCGTCGGATGCCAGGAAGGCAACGCAACGGGCGATTTCCTCGGGCTCACCAAGGCGGCCCGCGGGGATCTGCGGAATGATCTTGCTGTTCAGCACTTCCTCAGGGATCGCGCGAACCATTTCGGTGCCGATGTAGCCGGGGCAGACTGCGTTGGCTGTGATGCCTTTTGCTGCACCTTCCTGTGCCAGCGACTTGACGATACCCAGATCGCCCGCTTTGGTCGCGGCATAGTTCACCTGACCCGCCTGGCCTTTCTGACCGTTGATCGACGAGATCACGATGACGCGGCCAAAGCCACGCTCACGCATACCGGGCCACACCGGGCGCACGGTGTTGAACACACCGGTCAGGTTGGTGTCGATGACCTTCTGCCACTGCTCGGGCTTCATCTTGTGGAAGAAGCCGTCCCAGGTAATGCCAGCGTTGGCGACGACAACGTCGATCGGGCCCAAGTCAGCTTCGACCTGCGCGATACCAGCAGACGCGGCGTCATAATCTGCCACGTCCCACTTGTAGGTTTTGATGCCGGTTGCTTCGGTGAAGGCAGCCGCCTTCTCGTCGTTGCCTGCATAGGTCGCGGCGACGTCATAGCCTTCCGCTTTCAGGGCTTTCGAAATTGCTTCGCCGATGCCGCGCGAACCGCCGGTAACGAGTGCTACACGTGTCATATTCCATCCTCCTTATTTGGTCAGCCATTATGACCAATCACTGGACCTTCCGTACCGTAGTTCGGTGCTTTCAGGCAGGTCTCCGTGGGCATTCCCGCTATGCGTTTTCGGAAAGGTTTAATATTAAACCATCGAGCCAGCCGTTGCCCACCTATTGGAAAAGCGCGCAAGCAGATGGGTGCCGCTTGCGCGCTTTCACAGCGATCCTACTCGAGCAACAGCATCACGATCGAAGGCCAAACCAACATCACCGACAGGGCCAGAAGCTGGATTCCGATGAACGGCAGGAAGCCTTTGAAGATGTCCGTCAGCGAGATATGCGGAGGTGCCACCGACTTCAGGTAAAAGGCTGCCCCGCCGAAGGGTGGCGACAGGAAGCTCACCTGCATGTTCATACAGAACAGGACGCCGAACCAAACCGATACGTATTCCGGCTTCAGTTGCCCAATAAACCCGATTTCTTCGATCGGCATGCGCTGCACGATGGGCAGGAACACAGGGATGATTAGCAGTACGATACCAACCCAGTCCATGAATGCCCCCATAAAGAGCAGGATTACCATCATGGTCAGAAGAACCAGCATCGGCGGCATTTCTGCGCCGACAATCAGGTCAGCGATATAGACTGGACCACCTGCAAGCGTATACCTTGCGTCTTCTGCCTCGTTCCTTTGAGGCAGCGCCT
>CAYFXM010000318.1:0-2226 GCA_964346965.1 uncultured Actibacterium sp.
GCGATGGGGACGCGTTTCCCGGTGGGGATGTTAACGCCAGCAATACGTGCCACGTTTTGTCTTCCTTTTCGTTGCGGTTCCGTAGCTCCAGAACCTTTTTTCACAACATAAGCCCGAAAGCTTCCTGCCTCCGGGCCTTCTGCTTATTTGCCCCGCTTTGTTCGACTGAATCAGCGAACGTTCGCGAAACGATTCATTATTGAGTGGCCTGCTTTAGGCCCTTTCCGGCCTTGCGTCAAGGCTGGAAAAACGCCGTGTCAAGCACTTTTTCGCTGACGCGCCCTTAGCGGCGCGCCGGCCCTTTACGACCACGGCGTTTCTTGCCGCTAAGTTGCGATTTCTCGATCAGGCCTTCGTACTGGTGCGCCAACAGATGCGACTGGACCTGTTGGATCGTATCCATGGTCACCGACACAACGATCAGAACCGAGGTACCACCGAAGTAGAACGGGATTGCCAGTTGCGAGCGCAGAATCTCCGGCAGCAAGCACACCAGCGCCAGATAGCCGGACCCCAGTACAAGAACGCGGGTCACGACATAGTCCAGATACTCGGCAGTCCGCTTACCCGGACGAATACCGGGCACAAAGCCATTCTGGTTCTTCAGGTTGTCTGCAACGTCGTCAACTTTGAACGAGACGTTGTAGGTGTAGAAGTAAGTGAAGAAGACGATCATGCCGGTGAAGAACAGCAGGTAAAGCGGCTGGCCGGGACCGAAGTAAGCAAGGATCGTCGACATCACCGGGCCGGTCTGACTACCCGAGAAGGTCGAGATAGTGGTCGGCAGCAGCAGCAGCGAGCTTGCGAAGATTGCCGGGATAACGCCTGCCGGGTTCACTTTGATCGGCAGGTGAGACGAACCACCGTCGTATACCTTCATCCCCACCTGACGGCGCGGATACTGGATATGGATCTTGCGCAACGCACGCTCCATGAAGACCACGAAGGCAATAACACCCACCACCATAAGCATCACACCGATGATCACGGCCGGGCTGATGGCGCCCGAACGGCCCGAAGCAAAGAACTGTGCCAATGCAGCCGGAACTTCAGCAATAATACCCACGAAGATGATCAGCGAGATACCGTTGCCTACGCCACGCGCGGTGATCTGTTCACCCAACCACATCAGGAACATGGTGCCGCCAACCAGCGTAATCACGGTCGCCGCGCGGAAATACCAGCCCGGATCAGTCACCAGATCGCCCGCTTCCAGCGAAACCGCCAGACCATAGGCCTGGAATGTCGCCAACAGCACGGTACCATAGCGAGTGTATTGGTTAATCTTCTTGCGGCCCTGCTCACCCTCTTTCTTCAGCTGCTCCAGCTGAGGAACCATCGCCGTCATCAGTTGCACGATGATCGAGGCCGAGATGTAGGGCATGATCCCCAGAGCAAAAATACCCATCCGTCCAAGCGCGCCACCGGTGAACATCGAAAGGATGCCGCCGACGCCGGTCGAAACCTGCTCCATGAACTCGCGCAGGGCACCGCCGTCGATCCCGGGAACGGGGATGAAGGTACCCAGACGGTAAACGATCAGAAGCCCGATGGTGAAAAGAATCCGCTGACGCAGCTCGGTTGCCTTACCAAAGGCGCCCCAGCTCATGTTTGCGGCCATTTGCTCTGCTGCAGATGCCATGCCCTGTCTCTTTCATGACAGCGCCGCCTGAACCGTTTTCCGGTCCGGCGGCGCTTGGAAAACTATAGATGGGATGTAAGCGGCTAGAACGCCGCCCACAACCTCTTATTCGGCCGCCGACGCAGTTGTGAGCGAGCCACCCGCCTTGGCAACGGCCTCAACAGCCGATTTCGAGGCGCCGGTGACAGTCAGATCGACCTTCGCGGTGATTTCACCTTTGTTCAGAACGCGCACGCCATCCAGCTTGCGGCGCACCAGACCGGACGCAACCAGAGCGTCTTCGGTGATCGCCGCTTTGGCGTCGAGCTTGCCTTCGTCGATGAACTTCTGGATCAGGCCCAAGTTTACAACGGCGAATTTCTTGCGGTTCGGCTTGCTGAAGCCACGCTTCGGCAGGCGTTGGTACAGCGGCATCTGGCCGCCTTCAAAGCCCTTGATCGCTACACCCGAGCGGGATTTCTGACCTTTGATACCACGGCCACCGGTTTTACCAGTACCCGAACCCGGACCACGGCCAATGCGTTTGCGAGGTTTGGTTGCGCCTTCGTTGTCGCGCAGTTCATGCAATTTCATGTCGCTTCTCC
>CAYFXM010000319.1:0-328 GCA_964346965.1 uncultured Actibacterium sp.
CCGCCCCATCTACCCCCGTGATCGGAAAGGCCTTCCTGACATGACGCTGGACCGTTTCTATCCGATTTTCGACAAGGCCGAATGGCTGATCCGCATGCTGCCCCTTGGCGTCAAACTGGCCCAACTTCGGGTCAAGGACCAACCGCTGCCTGTTGTCCGCGCCGAACTGCGCGCGGCCAAGGGCCTGTGCGGTGAACACGGCGCGACTTTGGTCTTGAACGACTATTGGCAACTGGCCATCGACGAGGGCTGTGACTGGGTCCATCTGGGCCAAGAGGACCTCGACACCGCCGATATCCCCGCCCTACGCCGCGCCGGAATCAAGCTG
>CAYFXM010000319.1:338-2225 GCA_964346965.1 uncultured Actibacterium sp.
CGAAGAACTCGACCGCGCCCTGTCATTTTCACCGGAATATGTTGCGTTAGGCCCCGTCTATCCGACTATTCTCAAGAAAATGAAATGGCACGAGCAGGGCTTGGACCGTGTCACCGAGTGGAAGAAACTGGTCGGCGACACCCCTCTTGTCGGCATCGGCGGCATGTCGGTCGAACGTGCACCGGGCGTGTTCGAGGCCGGGGCAGACATCGTTTCGGTCGTCACCGATATCACGCTGAACGCCGACCCCGAGGCCCGCTGTGCCGAATGGCTGAGGGCAACACGATGAACAGGTATCACCGCCAGATGATCCTTCCGGAAATCGGGGAAGAGGGGCAACGCAAGCTGGCCGATGCCCGCGTTCTGATCGTTGGCGCCGGGGGTCTGGGGTCTCCGGTGATCTCATACCTCGCAGGCGCTGGCGTCGGCACCATGAGCATCAGCGATCCGGACCGGATTTCTGAAAGCAATCTGCATCGACAGGTGATTTTCGCCGAGGACCGGATCGGTCTCTACAAGGCGCAGGCCGCGTCCGAATTTGCGCAGCGCCGCAACAAGGACCTGACCTCGATCTGGTCGCCACAGGCTGTCACCCCGGACAACGCGCCAAATCTGGCCGAACATTTCGACATCGTTCTGGATTGCGCCGACAGCTACGCCGCCAGCTACACGCTGTCCGACGCCTGTCTGGCCGCGAATACACCGCTGATCTCGGCCTCGGTTCTTGGCCTCACGGGCTATTGCGGCGGGTTTTGCGCCGGCGCTCCGTCCCTTCGCGCTGTTTTCCCGGACCTGCCCGAAAGCGCCCAGACCTGCGCGACAGCAGGCGTGCTTGGGCCCGTGGTCGGAATTATCGGCTCTATTCAGGCACAGATGGCCCTTGCCGTTTTGCTGGAAATGGACCCATCACCGCTTGGCCAGTTCTGCCACTTCGACACCACAACGATGCGTAGCACGACCTTCCGCTTTGATGGTGCACCCGAACCCGGAGAGGGTTTCAGCTTCATCGCCGACCGACATATCACCGCAGACGACTTCGTCATCGACCTGCGCGGCGAGGACGAGACCGCCACACCGGCCCGGCCCGATGCCGCCCGCGCAACGGTCGAGACCGTCGCGCAGCTTCCTAACACAACCCAACGCACCGTGATCTGCTGCGCCTCGGGCCTTCGCGCCTGGCGGGCAGCGGAACGGCTGAAACCCCATTGGCACGGCGAGATCGTCCTCGTTGCGCTTGGACCTACCTAAGGAGACTACCCAAATATGAAACGCGCACTTCCCTTCGCCCTGGCGATGCTGGCGACCCCTGCAATGGCCGCCGACAAGATGACCGTCCTTCTGGACTGGTTCATCAACCCCGACCACGGCCCCCTGATCGTCGCCGAGGAACTGGGCTATTTCGCCGAACAAGACCTTGAGGTTGAAATCGTCGCCCCCGCCGACCCCGCTGACCCGCCGAAACTGGCCGCCGCCGGCAAGGCCGAGCTGGCCATCGGCTACCAGCCGCAGCTGCACCTGCAAATCCACGAAGGCCTGCCGCTGAAGCGCGTCGGCACCCTTGTTGCCACCCCGCTGAACTGCCTGCTGGTGCTGGACGACAGCCCGATCCAATCGCCGGGTGACCTTAAGGGCAAGAAAGTCGGCTTCTCGCTTGCTGACATCAAGGAAATGCTCGACCTCTACGATCTGAAGGATGGCCAGGCGACGCAGTTGCGGGTGGCGCTAGAGCGGTTCGAAAGCCAGATCGACCTGCTGAAGCAGCAAAAACAGGACATTGAGCAGGCCATTGAGGAATTGACGCGGACAATGGATGTGGTTGCCGGCATGCTGAAAGAGCGCGAAACCGCCGAACAGCAAGCGGCGGCTATGTAGACCGGCCGCTCGCGC
>CAYFXM010000320.1:0-2151 GCA_964346965.1 uncultured Actibacterium sp.
GCGATTTCATCGACGGGGAACTGGCGCTCGGCCAGGATGTTCAGCATTTCGCGGCCCACGTTGCCCGTTGCGCCGACGACGGCGATTTTATAGCCCATATCGGCTCTCCTACTTGAGTCTGGATGACTGGCGCGGACCCTTAGCGCAAACCGCCCGCAGGGGAAAGGGCCTTAATTTGCAGGCGCAGCATCCTGTATCAATCTGCGCACAGCTGCAGGATCGACGGTGACGTTACCATCGGTATCGGTTTGGGTCTTGGGATAATAGACCTGATCCAGATAGTTCATGAAGGCGGCTCGTAAATCAGGGTCAAACGTCAGCGCGGCCGGGTTTCTCAGGAGCGAGTGTAATTCCTCCGCTGAGTTTGCCGGGTGCACCAGCCCGGGCAGGGCAAAGAACGCCTGCCCGAGTGTGATAACCGGTCTATCGTAGAAGAACGCCTGCAGCCCAACAGAGGAGTTGATTGTTATGATTCCTTCGCTGGCAGCAACTTGCGCGAAGGTGTCAGTCTGGTTGTCGACAACCAGTCGGCCGTCGGCCTTCGCAACCGCCCGTTCGAGGACATCAGCAAGCGACGACTTGGCTGACGGATGCTCTTTAATCCGTATGTGCCATCCTTCGGGCAGAGCTTGGGACGCCTTGGCCAGCGCCTCTAACATGCCGGGTACCGAACCGACCCAGTCCGCAAAAAGCGTAATCTGGCTGTCGTTTGGAACCTGCAACGGACAGAACAGGAAGTTGCCCGCGTCGGCTAAGTCCTCTGAGCCCGATTGGCCGACATCTTTGCGGCGCGAAACGCGGGCAGTCAGATTTTCGCCAAGTTGGCGCCAGCCATCTTCCTGTCGACCCGCATCTTTAGCGGACCAGTCGCGATAGCGGTCAGGGTTTCGTGGTAGGCAATTTAGGGCATTGACGCCTTCGGGATCCAAAGTGCAGCGATCCGGAAACGGGGCCAACTCCACGAACAGGCGCTTGGCCCCGGCGTCCCTAGCGCCCTCCATAAAGGCCCTGCGTGACCCGGTTAGCCCGTTCCAACACATGGCAATCTGAGCGGGGTGTGCAGAGAAATACCGGCGTGACCAATTGTACTGTGCCCGGATCAACTGAAACTTCAGCCATCGCCCAATCGCGCCTTTCGGCTGTCGTTTGGCAACTGCTAAGGCCGCTTGGGCGCGCTCTGTGCTCTCTGGAAAGCCGCGAAAGGACAGCCCAATGATCGCAAGACGACGCCCACCACCCGCGGCCTGCACCACGGACGCGAAAAGCGTATCCTTCTTGCGCGCCCAGCCTGCGAGATAGGTAATCATGCGGCCCCTTCGCCGTTGCGTTCGCCTCAGATGTAGCGGCTGTACCAGGAACAGGCAATCAGGCGTAGCGGCTGCGGGACAGGACGGTCCCGATAACGGGTAAGACGCCAGCGAGCCTTTCCTGGCAACGTTCCAGATCATCTTCCCGGGTTTTATCGGCCATGGCGCAAACGAGAACCGCGTCCAAATGGGGCGTAAGGGCAAGAATGTCAGAATGTTCCAGCAAAGCCGGCAGGTCGAACAAGTACAGGTCTGGTCGATAGAATGTCTCGACCTGATCCAATAGCGCGCCGGTCGCGAGGTCTGAAAGCATCGGGAGTGGATCCTCCAGAGGCTCGGCCTGCCCGACAAACGCGGTCTGCAGCCCAAGACGCACGGCGCTGTTGCCAAACTGGGTTTCACGGCTGAGCAGCCTTTGAGTATCACCCGGACTTTGAATGCCGATGGACCGTGAAAGGTTCGGACTGCGAAAGTTCATATCCATCGCGATGGTTCGGACTGTTTTCTGGTGGCGCAAGCCCCAAAGAATCGCGGTTAGCGTGGTCGTGGCACCACAACTCTCGCGTATACCCATCACGGCAATCCGTCGCATTTTACGGGTCTGTGCTTTCCGCAACAGAGTAAGTGCGAGGTTTTCTGCGTGGCCGCGCCACTCAGTCTGGTTCCACGGCGCAGCGGTGGGCAGGTCCGACCGGTCTTCGAGTGCGTCCCACAGGGTGGTGAGATCGGCAACCCCTGCCGCTTCGACGTGTTCTGTCAGTTGGTTCGTGGCGGCTGCGGGCATCATATACTTACCTTCTGAAACGCCGACCGATGGCCGCTCGCGCGTGCAAACTCCGGGAAT
>CAYFXM010000321.1:0-2141 GCA_964346965.1 uncultured Actibacterium sp.
GGCCGGGTGAAAGAGGCGCTCTCCAAGGGAGAGATGTTCAGCCGTACGGTCCAGACCGGATTTGACGAGGAAACCGGCGATCCTATCTTCGAGACCGAGGAATTCGCCCCCGAACTGCTACCCTATATCGTCGTCATCGTCGATGAGATGGCCGACCTGATGATGGTCGCGGGCAAGGAAATCGAGGCTTGTATCCAGCGTCTGGCTCAGATGGCACGTGCCTCTGGCATCCACCTGATCATGGCCACGCAGCGCCCCTCGGTGGACGTGATCACCGGCACGATCAAGGCGAACTTCCCGACCCGGATTTCGTTCCAGGTGACCTCGAAGGTCGATAGCCGCACCATCCTTGGCGAAATGGGCGCCGAGCAGCTTCTGGGCATGGGCGATATGCTCTACATGGCGGGTGGCGGTAAGATCACCCGCTGCCACGGCCCCTTTGTCAGCGATGAAGAGGTCGAGGAAATCGTGAACCATCTCAAGTCCTTTGGTCCGCCAGAGTATAAATCCGGTGTCGTGGAAGGCCCGGAAGAGGGCGCCGAAAGCGACATTGATCTGGTGCTTGGCCTTGGCGGCAACACCAACGGCGAGGATGCGCTTTATGATCAAGCGGTGGCGATTGTCATCAAGGATCGCAAATGCTCGACCTCGTATATCCAGCGCAAACTGGCGATTGGCTATAACAAGGCCGCGCGACTGGTGGAGCAGATGGAGGACCAAGGCGTTGTGTCCTCGGCCAACCATGTCGGCAAACGCGAGATCCTCGTACCCGAGCAATAGGCGGCCCTGTGCC
Organism: uncultured Actibacterium sp.; assembly: GCA_964346965.1. Classification (GTDB taxonomy): domain Bacteria; phylum Pseudomonadota; class Alphaproteobacteria; order Rhodobacterales; family Rhodobacteraceae; genus Actibacterium_B. The sequence goes on from CAYFXM010000321.1 coordinate 794, forward strand.
ACCCAACAATTTCGTGAAACAGGCCGGGGTGCATTCGCCCCGGCCTTTGCTTAAGTAGGGGTTATGAAAGCACTTCGTTTCGCCCTGATGCCCGCCATGTTGCTGGGCTTTGCCGGACCGGCCGCAGCCGAGAAGCTGTCGCTGGATATGATCTCTGACTATTTCAACGGTTTCAGCACCGCCGAAGCGGGCTTTACCCAGTACAACACGGATGGATCTCGTTCAAACGGCACGCTCTACATACATCGCCCGGGGCGGGTTCGGTTTGAATATGAACCACCCAACGACGCGTTGGTGATCGCAGGGGGCGGACAAGTGGCGATCTTCGATAACAAGTCGAACGAGCCGCCGACGCAGTACCCGCTGAAGCGCACTCCGTTGAACCTGATTCTCAAGCGGAACGTGAACCTGAAGGCCGAGAACATGGTGGTCGCCCACGTAGAGCACGAAGGCGAAACCGTGATCGTGGCGCAGGACCCTGAACATCCGGATTACGGATCGATCCGGCTGCATTTCAGCGCTAATCCCGTTGCCCTGACCAAATGGGTTATTCAGGACGAGATCGGCAACGAGACCACGGTTGCGCTGAACCAGCTTCAAACCGGAACCGAAATCGGTTCGTTGAAGTTCAACATTGTTTTCGAAACCCAGGATCGGCTGGGAGAGTAATCAGCGACGGCAGCTGGCCAGCTGCTGTTGATAGCGCCGCGACCGTGCATCCACTTCGCCGGCGACCCGCAGCAGCCAGCTCTTGCGGCGATAGGTTCCGCGGGCGAAGCCGACCTGACCCTCGTGATAGGCCAGATACTGGTTTCGCGCGTCCGACAAAGAGATTCCGTTGCGCTGGCGACTTTCGTTCATATACCAGCCCATGAAATCGGACGCGTCGCGGATGTTGTCACGTCGCGCGCCCCGGTTGCCGGTATTGCGACGATACTCATCCCAGGTGCCGTCAAGCGCTTGCGCGAATCCATAGGCCGAGCTTTGCCGCCCCATCGGGATAATGCCTATGGCCCAGCGATAAGGCGTGCGGGCATCTGAATCGAACTTGCTCTCTTGGTAGATTGTCGCCATCTGGACGTGCATGGGCACGCCCCAGCGGCGCTCGGTCCGCTCGAAGGCGGATTCGAAATTCGGTTTCTCCCGGACGATGCTACAGGCATTGTCCAGGTTGCGGGGTGTGCCACCGCCGCCGCCGCTGCAGGCCGCAACAAGTAACACCAATCCGACGCGAAGAAGTCTGCTCATCTGCCTCTCGCCTTTTTGTTCTTGTCCTAAGGATACTGGAAAATACCGGGCAAGAAAAAGGCAAAGATGTCGTCAAATGCTCTCTTTTACGTGATCTCCT
>CAYFXM010000322.1:0-2119 GCA_964346965.1 uncultured Actibacterium sp.
CCGTTGGCGTTCAGAGTGGCGAAGTTGCCTTTCTCCTTATCCGGGAGCGCTGCATTGTTGGCCTCGGCCCAGCCACTGTCCATGATCATCCAGTTGGCAATAGAGCCGGGAAAGATCGGGTTCGGTGCGTTGGTTAGGAAGTCGACGGTATATTCGTCGACTTTCACGACCTCTTTAACAGGGGCAAACCAACTGCGCGTGTCTGAGGCCTCATTCGAGGCTCTCTGATAAGAAAAGAGAACGTCGTCAGCGTTGAACTCTGCGCCGTTCTGAAAGGAGACACCCTGCCGAAGGGTGAATCGCCAGCCTTCGCCATCGCCAATCGGCTCCCATCCGGTGGCGAGCGCGGGTTCGACGCTCATGTCCCTGCTTCGGCGAACGAGGCCCTCATATACGTTGTTCAGAAATCCAAGAACCGGGGCCGAGTTGACGGCATGCGGATCCATCGTTTGCGGGTCGGTGGTGACAGCCCAGGTGAATTCTTTGGCGGCAATTGGCGTAGCCACAAGCGAGGCCAGAAAAATGGCACTGGTCGTTTTCAACATTACGGTGGTCCTTTCTGTCGAAGGCGCCGAATTGCGCAACAATCCCCTCCGCCAGCGCGGTCAGACGGGAGATCAATTACTATATTTGGGAAATGTAGTGCGCGAGACCATGAAGTCGCGCAGAAAAGGACGCCCTAATCCTCCGGGCGCCCTGATTGTCTAGTCGCCTTACTCGACCGAGGCGTGTTTGATCATCGGCTGGTTTTCCGGATCAACCTCGATCCCGACGTTATCGCCCATGGCCCAATTCAGAACCTGGTGATGGATCGGGATGTACAGCTGTTCGTCCTGCACCACCCGCCAAATGTCGGCGATGTCGGCATTACGCTGCTCTAGGTTTGTGTTTGACGCCAACGACAGGATTTTCGCATCCAGCTCGTCATTGTCGAACCCGGTGCCATTCCAAGTACCGATGCTGGCTTCACGACCGTGGACCAGGAAGTTGAAGATATATTCCGAGTCATATGTCGGAACGCCCCAACCCAGCATGTAGAAGTCAGTTTTGCCGTCGGTGATTTTCGGGAAGTGTTGGGCCTTTGGAATAGCATCAAGGTTTACGGTTATGCCAATTTGACCCAGCATACCAACAGCCGCCTGACAGATACCTTCGTCGTTGATGTACCGGTCATTCGGGCAGTCCAGACGGATCGAGAAACCGTCACCATAACCTGCCTCGGCCATCAATGCCTTGGCCGCCTCGAGGTCGGTCTTGCTTTCACCATCCATTGCCGCGGTCCAGCCGTTGACGAAGGGTGGCGCGATCATGCCAGCAGGTTGCGATTGACCCCGCATAACGACCTGTTTGATCGCATCACGGTTAATGGCCATAGACATCGCCCGACGGACGCGAACGTCTGCCAGCGGGTTCTTCCCATCGATATTGTCGGCCTCAAGATCGTCCGCTCCTTGGTTCATCCCGAAGAAGATGACTCGGTTTTGCGGAGCGGTCTTGACGACAAGGCCATCGGCCGAGGCAACACGGTCCAGATCTTGAACCGGCACGTCCTGCAGGAAGTTGATCTCGCCCGACAAAAGTGCAGCAACCCGTGTTGCCGCGTTTTGGATCGGCGTGTGGACGATGTCGGAATAGGCCATCGGGAACTGGTTACGGCCCCAATAATCATCATTACGGACCATAACTGTCTTCACGTCTGGTTCGCGGCTGACCAGTTTGTAAGCCCCAGTACCGTTAACGTTGGTAGTGGCATAGGTGATCTCGCCGCCCTCAAAGTCCTGCACCTTCACGGTATTGTTTTCCTCGGTCCAGTCCTTGTCCATGATGAACAGGTCGGTGAGGTTTGCTGGCAGGATCGGATTCGGCCCATCCGTGACCATCTCGACGGTATGTTCATCAACGGCCCGGATTTCGACGACCGAGTTGATCAACTCTTTCATGTCCGACGTCGGTGTCTTTGCGCGATTGTAGCTAAAGACAACGTCTTCAGCAGTAAAGTCATTGCCGTTGTGGAACTTCACGCCCTGACGCAGGTTAAAGACCCAGACATTGGGGTCGTCGGCCTTCGGGGCCCAGTCCGTGGCCAGCGACGCCTCGAATGCACCGGTCACGTCACGAA
>CAYFXM010000323.1:0-2110 GCA_964346965.1 uncultured Actibacterium sp.
CTGAACCTGATCCGCAACCCGTGGGACTATGACGTGATGGTCATGGAGAACATGTTCGGCGACATCCTGTCGGATCTGGCCGGGGGTCTTGTCGGCGGCATGGGCATGGCCGCCTGCGCCGAGATCGGCGACGAACACGGACTTTTCCAACCCGCCCATGGCTCTGCCCCGGACATCATGGGGCAGGACAAGGCCAACCCGCTGGCGGCGATCCTGTCCGGCGCGCTGATGCTGGATTATCTGGCCGAGAAGTCCGGCGACAGCCGGTACGAGGACGCCGCCCGCAAGATCGAAGCGGCAGTGGACAGCGGGTTTGCCGCCAATGCCATCCGCCCGATGGAATTCGGCGGGGATATGGGCACCGAGGCCGTCACGACCGAGGTGCTGTCTCGTCTGACCAGCGCCGGGGAGTAATCCCATGCCGATCGTTCTAGGAGCCGTCGCCGATGACTTCACCGGTGCCACCGACCTTGCCAACACGCTGGTCAAGGAAGGGATGCGCACCGTTCAGGTGATCGGTGTTCCGGATGCGACCACCGATGTCGGGGACGCGGACGCCGTTGTCGTTGCGCTCAAATCGCGGACGGCGCCGGTGGACGAGGCGGTCTCGCAATCCCTCGCGGCCAGCGACTGGCTTCGGGTGCAGGGGGCCGAGCAGATCATTCAGAAATACTGTTCCACCTTCGATTCGACGTCTGAAGGCAATATTGGTCCAATCACCGACGCCATGATGGACAGCATTGGCTCGGATATCGCGGTTGTCTGCCCGGCCTTCCCCGAGAACGGGCGCACGATCTATCAAGGTCACCTGTTTGTCTGGGGCGATCTTCTGTCGGACAGCTCGATGAAGGATCACCCGCTTACACCGATGCGCGATGCCAACCTGTCGCGCCTGATGGAGGCGCAGTCCAAGGGCAAGGCGGGCGTCGTGCCGTTGCCGGTGGTGCGCGACGGGCCACAGGCGATCAAGGCGGCGATCAAGGACCTGGCGGACAAGGGCGCGCGCTATGCGGTTACCGACGCCATCGACTTGACCGACCTGCGCGCCATTGGCGGTGCGCTGGCCGACCACCCGCTTGTCACCGGAGGATCGGGGATCGCCCTTGGCCTGCCGGAAAACTTCCGCGCGCAGGAAAAGCTTGGCCCCTCGACGCCGCCGCGCCCCGTGGCCTCTGCCGGACGCAAGCTTGTGCTGGCAGGCAGCTGCTCGACAGCGACCCGCGGTCAGATCGCCCGGGTCAAGGACCGCTGGCCCACCCGCAAGGTCGACATCGACAAGGTCGCGGCCGGGGAAGATGTCGCCTCTGAACTGGCGGCTTGGGCGCTGGAACAGCCTGCCGACCTTCCGGTGTTGATCTATGGCTCTGCCGACCCGGCAGAGGTGGCCGCAAATCAGGAACGCTATGGCGTTCACGCAGCCGGCCAGATGGTCGAGGACACCCTGAGCGCGCTGGCCAGGACGCTCACCTCGGCAGGATTTACCAGCGTGATCTCGGCGGGGGGTGAAACCTCGGGCGCCGTGGTCTCAGCGCTGGATGTAAAGGCCTTGCGGATCGGCCCCGAAATCGCACCAGGGGTCCCGTGGACCGAAACCATCGGCGATCAACCCATCGCACTTGCGCTGAAATCCGGTAACTTCGGCAGCGAGACCTTTTTCGAAGACGCTTTCGGGATGCTGGAATGAGCGAAACGGCCCTGCGCGACGAAATCGCCCGCCTTGCAAAATCAATCTATGACCGGGGACTGACCTTTGGCTCCTCGGGCAATATCTCTGTTCGGACTGAGGACGGCTGGCTGATGACCCCCACCGGGTCCAGCATGGGCAACATTGATCCGGCGCGTATCTCGAAGCTTGACCTGAAGGGAAACCACATCGGTGGTGACAAGCCGACCAAAGAGGCCTTCCTGCACACGGCAATGTATGACCAGCGCCCGAAAGCGGGGGCCATCGTCCATCTGCATTCCACCCATTCGGTGGCTGTGTCCTGCATGCATGACATCGACCATGAAGATGTTTTGCCGCCCCTAACTGCCTATTACGTGATGCGCATCGGAAAGCTGCCGCTGATCCCCTATTTTGCGCCCGGAGACATGGATCTGGCCCGCGCCG
>CAYFXM010000324.1:0-2108 GCA_964346965.1 uncultured Actibacterium sp.
TTTACCGGCGGCATAGTATTTCTCTTGGTAGTGGACCGTCAGCGGGAAGAAGTCCTGACCCGGTTTCGGTGCCTTGGCAAAGGTAACGTTGGCCATGACGCTGGTTTCGCCCAGAGTCGCAATCACGGTGCCGTCGGCCTGACGCGCAACCTTGCCGGTTTCCAGTGTGAGCGTCTCTTCGCCCCACTGCATCGATTTTTTCACTTCGTTAAACATCTGTGTATCCTAGAAGGAGGCTCTCCCGGCCCTCCGGGTCCTCCGTTGTCATAGCGGCCCCATTGCCGCCGACCCCAATATCCTTGCTTTCGAGCGCCGGGGTCCGGGCGCCACGTCTCAGATGCAGCGCGCATACAGGAAAATAAAGGGATTGGGAAGAAGCTTTCATCAGCCTCGTCTGCATCCTGCGCCTCAGAGCACTGGCTTGCGCCCCGTGGAAAGGGCGGCGGGAAAAGGAATGACGAAGCCATCTTCGGAGGCCAGTTTTTCCACCTCATCGCGAATTGCCGTTTTGATCCGCTCAAGCTTGTCGGCAGGTTGCGCTTGCAACAGGGCGCTTGCGCGAACCGCACCGTGATAAAAAGCCTCGAAAAGGTCGCCAGCATTCTGAATTGTCAGGAATTGCGGCACGGTTTCAGTGGAAATGTCGTTGAACCCAGCTGATCCCAACGCGGTGACAACTTTTATTGGGTCTGCAAATTCAAAATATGGTGGCGCCGGGGGCAGGTCGGATGCGGGCACCCCAAATTCCTCGACCGCAGGCATGACAATCCCGAACCCCTGTCCGGGCTGCGGCTCCTGCCAGACGGTGAACCCGTACGTCCCGCCCGGTTTCAGCACGCGGTAGGCTTCACGTATTGCGGCAGAGGCGTCGGGCATGTGCAGCATTCCGAACCCCATGAGGACCACGTCAAATTCATCCTTCGGGAAGGGCAGGTCGTCGGCGCTGCCCTCCACGAATTCGATCCCGGGATAGGTCTTGCGGGCGAGGTCGACCTGCGCCCCGGAAAAATCCAGTCCGGTGACATTCGCCCCTCGCTTTGCCGCTGTCGCAGCGACATAGCCCGCGCCGGTGGCGACATCCAGCACCCGGTTGCCCTCGACAACCTTTGTGGCATCATTCAACGCCTCGGACGACTGGCTGGTCAGCCCTCCCCAATAGGCATGGTACTTCGCGGCGGTCCGCTCCCACCCGGCATGTTCGAAGGATTGGAAAGCTTCTGAATCGGATTTGTTCAATGTCATGATGCGTCCCCCTGATGCGCTCAGTTTAGCACATCCCAACTTTTGGCCGGATACATGTCACTGGGCCAGAGAGAGAAATTCGCCGTTTGCGTTCAAATTCAAATTTTTCCCATTGAAAAGGCGTCCCCCATCTTCAAAGCTTTGCGCAATGTTTTATCCAATGGTGAGGAGTTCAGGATGGCTGGCAAATTTGAGATCTATGAAGACAAGGCGGGTGAATACCGCTTCCGCCTGAAAGCCGGGAATGGCGAGATCATTCTGGCGAGCGAAGGCTACAAGCAGAAGGCAAGCTGCGAAAACGGGATCGCATCGGTGAAGAAGAACGCACCGGAAGACGCCCGCTATGAACGCAAAGAGACCAAGTCCGGCAAGCCGATGTTCAACCTCAAAGCCACAAACGGTCAGGTGATCGGAACTTCGGAATCCTATTCCAGCGAATCCGCGCGCGACAACGGTATCGAGTCGGTTAAGAAAAACGCTCCGGATGCGCGGGTCGAAGACCTGAGCTGATCCCAAACAAAAACACCCGCCGAATGGGCGGGTGTTTCCGTAACTGTCTCTGACGACGCTTAGCGGCGGATGCCCAGCTTTTTGATAAGGTCCTGATAACGGGCCTCATCCTTGCCTTTGGTGTAGTCCAGCAGCTTACGGCGTTGAGCAACCATCTTCAGCAGACCACGGCGAGAGTGGTTGTCTTTCTTGTGGCTTTTGAAGTGCTCGGTCAGGGTGTTGATGCGCGAGGTCAGAATGGCAACCTGTACTTCGGGCGAACCGGTGTCGCCTTCCTTGGTTGCGAATTCCTTCATCAGGCGTGCTTTTTCTTCAGCAGTAATCGACATCGGGGTCTCCTTGGTTAAGGGTTGATG
>CAYFXM010000325.1:0-2080 GCA_964346965.1 uncultured Actibacterium sp.
ACCGGTTTCCGAGCTTTCGAAGAATGACATCCGAGTGACCAAGGATTTCATGTTCGCGAGGTGACAACGCCTCTGAGACGTAAGAGGCAGCGGGCGTCGGTAGCGTACATCTCAGCCGAATCCCGATACATGTTACGGCGGAACTGATCCAAGAGAATGATGAACGCCAGATACATCCGGGGATGACGCGGGTTGAGGGCCCAGTGGTCGTAATCACCCTCGGACGCCTTGAGGACATCGGTGCCAAAACGTCGCCAGATTTCATCGTCGGTCTGCTGAGACTTTCCGAACCATAGCTCCAGACAGCTTTCGACGTTCGGGCGGAAAGTGTAGGCAATGATATTCTCGGCGGTCAGTTGCTCTTGCGATGTGAACCTAGGCTGCGTGCGTTTGGCCAGAGTGGCCAAATCGCGCTTCAATTGTTCGATTTCGGTTCCATCCAGCACGTCACGGTTGCCGAGGCCAGACAGCATAGACCGGAGAGCATCGCGCACTCCCAACTCTTCAGTTTCTTCTAAATCAAACATAACAAATCTCCTTTCTGTCGGACCGCTCGCTCGTTCAGGCGCACATCAATTCTTGGGTTAGGTTGTCCAGCGGAGCTGGCCGGGCGTAGTTACGGCAGGCGTAGACCAGAGGCAGTCCGTCGGCAGACAAGTCGATCTCCTCGACAGCGCCGAAAATGACATCATGTGTGCCGACCCGTTGGCTGGCGCTGACCCGGCAGGACAGTCTCGCTAAGGACCCTGACAGCCCGGGGGCTCCATTCTTCATAGGACTCCACCCGGTGATGTCGAAGCGCTGACTTTGGGACTGTCCGTGGCGGCCAGCAAAGACGTCTGAAATCTCAGATTGCTTTTCGCTCAGGACGTTTACGCAGAATGTTCCATTCCGAAGGATGTCCTGCCCAACGCTACCGTTGCTGTGAAGGCAAATCAGAAGCGTCGGCGTGGCCCCATCCGCAGAGACTGATGACATTGCCGACACGGTTGCACCCTTCTCACCAGCTTCGCCGCTGGTGGTTACGACGCAGACCGTCGCGGCGACCCGGCTCATGGTGGATAGGAAGGCGCTGCGGAGCGCCTCCGGTTCTTTGGGGGTGTTCGGTTTCATCGCGTCTCTCCTCACTCAGCAGCTTGCAGGACGGGCTGCGCTGTCTCGACCGGTTCAAGGCCAAGGGCCACGCGACCGGTGAACAGTTGTTGGCGCTTCTCGGGCAGCGGATGGAACCGTGCGCCTTGAAGATCGCGGAAGAACCGTTCGATCCCATTCTTGCGCATGAAACTTGAACCGCCTGCCACTTCGAGCGCCTTGCCGGCCACCTGGATCACATGATCCGCGCAGATGGTTTTGCGCGCGAGGATATCGCTGGCCAATTGCTCGGTCGGTTGGAAGTCGAAGCCGTTGCACAGGCGGATCATGTCGTTGCGCGCCATCCGGGCAGTCTCCAACAGGTTGATCAACTCGCCCGCTGCGACAAAGTTCAGTTCTGACTCTTTGCGGCTGCGTTCAAGCGCCATTTCGGCAATCTTCTCGGCCGCGCCGGTATAGGCGGACATGATCAGGGGCATGGCCACGGTCAGGATCACGCTGAATGCCGGGTGAAACCCGCCGCGTGGGCGCTTCATGGCAATGGCCGCTTCGGGGACGAAGGCGCCGTCGATCTTCACGGTCTGCGAACCGGTGGCTCGCATTCCGAGCGTCTGCCAGTCCCCCATCAAGGTCACCCCGTCCGCTGACATCGGCAGTGGGAAGTGCAGCACCATCGGCCCTTCCACCGGGTCGTCATAACTGACCGAGGTGACCATCACGTCACCCTTGGGGGAACCACTGGCAAAGGGCTTGAAGGAAGAAACACGGTACCCACCCTCGACCTTCTCGGCTGACCCGTTGGAGCCCAGCCAATCGTTGGCGCCCGTGCTGACGAGGATAATCTTGCCCGACGACACCTTGTCGAGGAGCGCCCGCCCCGGACGCCCGGCTTTGTCATTGGCGACTGCGGCAGAAACCAGATGCGAGTGCATAGAAAGGGTCAGGGCCGTGGACGGGCAGGCATGGGCCAATTCACGAACGAATTCGC
>CAYFXM010000326.1:0-2077 GCA_964346965.1 uncultured Actibacterium sp.
TTCATCGCGTCCTTTTCATGGACGGACTCAAGGATCGCCTCGCATTTGCTAAGCGTCCGGCTGGCAAGGTGAATCTCGCCAAGCACATCGTTGTTCTGAGCGCATTTATGCGCCACGACCTGAGCGACGCCACCGGCGCCGATGATAAGAACGTTCTTTTTCAACGTAGGAAACCCCCTTTGGAATTGATCCGTTGCGTGCCCGAGAGGGCGGTTCAATCACGACAAGGCTGCCGCGAAATCGTCATAGGTAAAGTCGCGCACCATCCGCACCGACCCGTCCAGTTCTCGGATGGCGATAGCAGGCATTTTTACACCGTTAAACCAATTTTTCTTCACCATCGTGTAGCCACCGGCATCCTGGATCGACAGGCGGTCGCCGGGCTTCAGCGGGGCAGGGAAGTTGAATTCCCCGAAAATGTCGCCCGCAAGGCAGGATTTGCCGCAGATCATCCACTCTTCGGGGCCCGCGTTCGGGGCCACCTTGGCGCTTTCGCGATAGATCAGAAGATCCAGCATATGCGCCTCGATCGAGCTGTCGACGATGGCAAGGTTCTTGCCGTTATAAAGCGTGTCCAGAACGGTGACTTCCAGCGTGGTCGAGTTCGTGATCGCGGCCTCGCCGGGTTCCAGATAAACCTGAACCTCATTCTCGCCAGCGAAGCGTTTCAGACGCTCGGCCAGACGATCCAGCGGATAGCCATCGCCGGTGAAATGAATGCCACCGCCAAGGGAAATCCACTCCATCCGGCGGATCAGGTCACCAAAGCGAGCCTCGATATGATCCAGCATCTCGGCGAAGCGATTAAAATCGTCGTTTTCGCAGTTGTTGTGGAACATGAAGCCGCTGATCAGATCGGCCACGGGCGCGATCCCCTCAGGCGCATGTTCGCCAAGGCGAGAGAAGGGGCGCGCGGGATCTGCCAGATCGAAGTCGCTGGTGGACACGCCGGGGTTCACACGCAACCCGCGGATATGCGCCCGGCTTTCCTTTTCGAACCGCACCAACTGTTGGGCGGTGTTGAAGATGATCTTGTCGGAATTGCCCAGAACCTCGGCCATCTCATGCGGGGCCCAAGCGACGGAATAGGCGTGGGTTTCACCGGGAAACTTCTCGCGGCCCAGTTTCACTTCGAACAAAGAGGAAGACGTCGTGCCATCCATATACTCTGACATCATGTCAAAGACCGACCACGTGGCGAAACACTTCAACGCCAGTAGGGCCTTCGCGCCCGAGGCCTCGCGCAGGGCGGCGATCTTTTCCATGTTCGGCAGCAGCCGGGATTTGTCGATCAGGTAATAGGGCGTTTGCATGGGCGGATCTCATACTCTTTGAGTGCCGCATTTAATCGCGGTAAGAGGTTTCGGCAAATATTTTCGGCCCTCGGGTCAGCAAGCCAGTCAAATAAGGCCCCGAAAAGCAGTGAATTGGTGAGGTAAAATAATACCTAATTTCTAACCTATTGAAATTACGAATTTAATTCCTTATTTGTGCGCTTGACTGCACCTGCAAAACCCTTAGAACACGCCCATCCAAGATATCCGGGGTGATTTCCGCCCCGAAGCCATAGGGCCAACACGATGAAAACTTTCTCTGCAACTCCGGCAGACATCGACAAGAAATGGATCCTGATCGACGCTGAAGGCGTTGTTCTGGGCCGTCTTGCTTCGATCGTTGCCATGCGCCTGCGCGGTAAGCACAAGGCGTCTTTCACTCCGCACATGGATATGGGCGACAACGTCATCATCATCAACGCCGACAAGGTTCAACTGACCGGCAAGAAGCGTGACGACAAGAAATTCTACTGGCACACCGGCCACCCGGGCGGCATCAAAGAGCGCACCATGCGCCAGATCATCGAGGGTGAGCACCCCGAGCGTGTCGTCATCAAAGCCGTTCAGCGCATGCTGCCCGGCAACAAGCTGAGCCGCAAGCAAATGACCAACCTGCGCGTATACGCTGGTACCGAGCACGGTCACGAAGCTCAGAACCCCGAAGTCCTGGACGTTAAGTCCATGAACCCGAAAAACACCCGGAGCTAATCATGGCTGAAGAAATCAAATCCCTGGACGAGCTG
>CAYFXM010000327.1:0-2069 GCA_964346965.1 uncultured Actibacterium sp.
CTCCAAAGGGCTGCGTCATCATAGCGCTCGTCATTGATGTACGACTGCGCGTGCGTCCCGAGCATCGCGTAGAGAAGTGGATCCAGAGGACTAAGGGTCATCGCGAGGTTATTCTCTTTCCGAATGGATTCTCCTTCCCCTTTCAAAACCCGGACCAACGACCGCAGGTAGTGGCCTTGCGCAAAGTTCGGCGAGATATCGAGGCTGCGCCCAAGCCAGGTATCGGCGGCATCAAGGTCTCCGGACATCCATTTGGCGCGACCCATGCAATAGTTGCCGAAGGGGTCCAACATATCCAGTTCCAGACTGCGTTCTGCAAAGGTCAACGCATCTTGTTTGTGCCGATCAAGGTCCGAGCCGTAGCCCATAAAGACATTCTGGAAGGAAACGAAGGACAGCCCGGCCAAAGCTCGCGCAAACCCGGGTTCGAGGGCGGTGGCCCGATTGAATCGCTCTTTGGCTATCGCATTGTCGCGTGGGTTAAAGCGGTAAAGGTGTTGCAGGCCGATGTGGTATTCGGCCCAGGCGTCCAGCTTGTCGGGAGAGATCAGTCGGGCGGATTGAGCCTCGTTCAAGGGAATATGAATTTCGAGAGCCGCGATTACTTCGCCAATGATAGCCTGCCGGATGTCGTGGATATTCTCTGGGGCGCCGGTGATCCGATCCGACCAGATCACAACCCCGTCCGAGGTCCGCGCCAATTCGACGGTTACTGCAATCTCGGTTGTGGTGCGTTCGATGATTCCGGAGAGGCAATATTTGACTTTAAGTATCTCGGCGATTGTCGTGAGATCCGGGTCTCGCTGCCGAAATCGGAAAGTGGACCCGCGGGAGGTTACGGACACAAAGCTCAAGCGGGATAGTGCGGAGATCAGCTCGGCAGCGAGGCCGTCGCCAAACGGGTCGGATACGTTGCCTGTTGCGACATTAACCATTGGCAGAACCGCGATAGACGGCTTTCCAAGTAGGCGCGCATCGAGCAGGTCAGTGTCCCCCTGTGATTGGTCAATGAAGGTTTTGGCTGGTATCGCAGGGGCAATCAGCCGAACGTCAGCAACACAGCGGAATCCCATGCCGTGAATGGTCTTGATGATCTCTTGCCGCCTACCATCATCACCGATCGCCTGTCGGACTTCTTTGATTGAAGTCGAGATGGCGCTGTCCGAAATGAACCGCCCATCCCAGACCTTCTCGATAATCTCGTCCTTCGTCACCATCCGCTCGCTGTTGGCCGCGAGCAAATGCAAGAGCGACATCACACGAGGGGCCATGCGTACCGGGAGGTTGTTCCGCCGGACCTCGCCTTTGCCGCTATCGATTTCGATGTCTCCAAACGCAAGGATCATAGGGAAATAGTACTGCAGGGCTCAGACTTTTCCAAGAAATCCTCAGATTGGGCTCAAGCGGGAGACGACTACTTTGTCCATCTTCAGGTTGCGGTCGCTTAGTGCCGAAACTTGAAGAGGATAGATCATGACAACCCTAAATAAGATCGCCGCCATTACCATTGCGGCCACAATTGTAGGATCGGCATCCGGATTTGCTGGAGAGCTGAGAACAAGCAAAGTGCAAACCCACCCCTCGCAGGGCGAGAAGATGGTGGTGTCCCACGCGACCGCGCGTTTGCACACAGCCACCGATGGTATCCATGTCAGCATGGACACGAAAGGGCTTGCGCCCGGACATGTCCACACGCTTTGGCTGGTGACGGTCAACAATCCGGAAGCCTGTAGCGATACGCCCTGTTCTTCGAAGGATGTCCTTAAACGGACGGCCGTAGTCGATGCGGATGTGGGCTACGCCGGGGGGATCGTTGTCGGGGCCAACGGGCGCGGCCGGTTCTCGGCATATCAGCCCGTTGGGTCGCTCAACGGTGCATGGTTCGACGCCGGTCTGAAAGACACGACCGATGTCGAAGTGCACCTTGTGGTCAATGACCACGGCCCGGTTATCGAGCCCCGCATTCACGAAATGCTGAACACCTATCGCGGTGGTTGCACAGATGAGAGCATTCCTGCCCCGATGCCAGCCTCAGCGCGTGCGCAGGGTGCGCCGGGACCGAACACCTG
>CAYFXM010000328.1:0-2067 GCA_964346965.1 uncultured Actibacterium sp.
GATGGAACTCCCCGAGGCCGCCACGGCGCAATTTGGCTCTGTGCGCTTGTGCCTCTCCGGCGGCGCCGCGATGCCGGTGGAGTTGCTGCAGCGCTTCGAGGCGCGCTACGGCAAGGCCGTGTATGAAGGCGACGGCCCCACGGAGTGCGCGCCAGTCACCTGTGTGAATCCCATTCCAGGTCCACGCAAAGTGGGATCGGTCGGCTTGCCCATCCCCTTGGTGGAGATGAAGATCATGGACGACAACGGCGCCGAGTTGGCGGACGGGGAGGTCGGCGAGATCTGTGTGCGCGGTCCCAATGTGATGCAAGGCTACTGGCATCAGCCCGAGGCGACCCGCGAGGCTTACTTCGGCGAGTGGTTCCGCACCGGCGATCTCGGTCACCGTGATCAAGACGGTTACTTTTATATTATCGATCGGCTCAAAGACTTGGTGATCTACAACGGCATCAATGTCTATCCGCGCGTGATCGAAGAAGTACTGCATCGCCATCCCGACATCCGCGAGGCCGCGGTGGTGGGCGACCCCGACGCCCTCCATGGTGAGATACCGGTCGCCCATGTCGTCTTGCGCGAGGGCGCGCGAGCCACCGACCATGACATCATCGCCTATTGCGCCGACGCCCTGGGCCGGCATGAAGTCCCGCGGAAAGTGTTTTTTCTCCCAGAGCTGCCCCGCAACGCCGCAGGCAAGATCCTCAAGCGCACGCTACGCAGGCAGGGGGAAATCGAGCGGGGCATAGACGAGCGCAAAGCGTGAGGCCCGACCCTAGGCGCCGTCAGGTGCCATTCGGTCCCGCGATCGCGTTCTATTCCGACCGCTCGCGGAGGAGGGCGTTTGTCTGAACCGGTTCCCCTAAAGCGCAGCCTGGGTCTGTTCGTAACCACTCTTTACGGTTTGGGCAACATCTTGGGGGCGGGCATCTATGTGTTGGTGGGCAAGGTGGCCGGCAGTGCCGGACTGTTCACCCCGGTCGCTTTCATCGTCGCCTCCTTGGTCGCCGCCTGGACGGCGTTGACCTATGCCGAGCTTTCGGCACGCATGCCCCTGAGCGCGGGCGAATCGGTCTATGTCCAAACGGCCATGGGACGGCGCTGGTTGTCGATGGCAGTCGGCTTGATGATTGCGTTGGCTGGGATGATCTCGGCGGCGACCATCACCCGCGGTTTCGTGGGCTATCTGGAAGTCTTTTTTGTCTTGCACGACCCCTACGTCATCACGGTCGTGGTCATGGCGCTGGGATTGGTGGCAGCCTGGGGCATCAGTCAGTCGGCGTGGCTCGCGGCCCTCATCACGCTCGTCGAGCTTGCCGGTTTGCTGTTGATCATAGGCGTCGGCAGCCCCAGTCTGGTTGAGCTCCCCGCACGGCTGCCGGAACTGGTGCCGCCACTGGAGTTCGCCGCCTGGCAGGGAATATTGCTGGGCGCCTTCCTGGCTTTCTATGCCTATATTGGTTTCGAAGACATGGTGAATGTGGCCGAAGAGGTCAAGCGGCCCCAGCGTACCATGCCACTGGCCATCCTGCTGGCGCTGTTGATATCGACGGTTCTGTACATTTTGGTCGCGCTGGTGGCCACCTTGTCTTTGGATGCGCAGGTCTTGGAGGCCAGCGACGCGCCTTTGGCGCTCATTTATGAGCAGGCGACTGGAGAGTCGCCCGTGATCATCACCCAGATAGCTTTGTTTGCCGGACTCAACGGGGCCTTGATACAGATCATCATGGCGGCGCGGCTGCTCTTTGGGATGAGTCGCCAAGGGTGGTTGCCGGCCTGGCTGGGACGCGTCCATGTCAGAACGCGCACGCCACTGGTGGCGACCGCTCTGGTCACCGCGGTGGTGCTGAGCCTGGCTTTGTGGTTGCCGTTGGTGATGCTTGCCAAGTTGACCAGCTTCATCGTTCTCATCGTCTTCGCGCTGGTCAATGCGGCACTAGTGATAATCAAGCGACGCGAACCCGCTCCTCCCGGCGTCTGGGTCGTGTCCGCCTGGATACCCCGGGTCGGCCTGTTGTGCTGCGTGGGGCTGACGCTGTTTCAAGTCATCGTCTATCTGCTGCCCGATCAGTA
>CAYFXM010000329.1:0-2054 GCA_964346965.1 uncultured Actibacterium sp.
AAAAAACCCGTCGCCGTCGCTGGTATCAACCGCGACGATATGCGGGCGCAAAAGGGGGCGGCCTGATCGGCCCCTTTTAACATCTTCCCCTGCCGGAGGCCGCTGCCACCGGTATTTCAGGCGCCCTCCTTGCCTCCCCTGAGGAGGGCGCCGCCTAAGGAACAGAACAATGCAAATCGCACTCTCGACCAGCGCTTTGGCGCCGGCAATTTCTGATTTCGTACGCAAGAATGGTCATGGTTTTCTCGTCTCGGCCGTTGTTGCAGCGGCCGCGCAGTTCATCTCGGAACATTATGGTGCGCCGGCGATGCTGATGGCGCTGCTGTTGGGCATCGCGTTTCACTTTCTAGCCGAAGAGGGCGTCTGCAAACCCGGGATCGAATTCACTGCCCGTACGGTTTTGCGCTTTGGTGTCGCGCTTTTGGGCGCGCGGATCAGCGTCGAGCTGATGATCGGACTGGGGCCGCGCCTGATTGCCATAGTGATTGCCGGTGTCATCCTGACCATCCTCTTTGGCCTTCTGGGTGTAAAATTGCTTGGCCGTGGCTGGAGATTGGGCCTGCTGACCGGTGGATCGGTCGCGATTTGCGGTGCCTCGGCAGCTATGGCGATTTCCGCCGTACTCCCCAAGAACGAACATTCCGAACGGAACCTGATTTTCACCGTCCTGTCGGTGACCGTCCTGTCGACCATCGCGATGATCCTTTACCCAATCCTGACGGAAACTTTCGAATTCAGCCCCGAGGTTTCGGGCGTTTTCCTGGGCGGGACAATCCATGACGTGGCACAGGTTGTTGGTGCCGGTTTCTCTGTTTCTGACGAAGTGGGCGAGGTCGCCACGCTGGTCAAACTGATCCGGGTTGCGATGCTGGCGCCTGTGGTTCTGGTGATTTCGATCGCGGTACGTCGCTTTGCCGAGAACGGAGAGGCGGATGGCAAGCGGCCCCCGATCCTGCCGATGTTCGTGATTGGCTTCCTGATCTTTGCCACTTTGAACTCTTTGGGGTTGATTCCTGCGGTTGTGGTTGACGCCATGTCCAGCCTGAGCCGTTGGGCGCTGCTGATTTCCATCGCGGCGGTTGGAATGAAAACCTCACTAAAACGCATTCTGGATGTCGGCGGACAGGCTATCGGCCTGATTGTCGCCGAGACTATTTTCATCGCAGCGTTCGTCCTCATCGGCGTCGCGGTCCTGCATCACTGAAGGGAGTAGCCATGAAGCCGCTAGAAATACTTCTGCGCAACGCAGCGCGCTCGCAAAAGAAAATCGTGCTGAGCGAAGGGGCGGACCCCCGTATTGTCGAGGCCGCGATCGAGGCGCGCAAACAAGGTATCGCGCAAGTGATCCTGGTTGGACCCAGACAAGAGATCGAAGCCCAATTCGCGGCGGCCAATGCGGAACCGGGCGAAGGGATCGAGATCCACGATCCCGAAGACTCTCCGCTGCTGGACGAACTGGCAAATCTTTTCCACGCGCGACGCAAGCATAAGGGCGTCACGTTAGACGATGCGATCGAGGCGGCCCGAAAGCCCCATATCTTCGCAGCGCTTTTGGTCAAAGCGGGCTATGCAGACGGTACGGTTGGCGGCGCAGTTGCCACGACGGCCGAGATCGTCCGTGCGGCAATTCAGGTGATCGGGCCGAAGCCCGGATCCAAGCTGGTTTCGAGCTTCTTCCTGATGCTGTTCTGCAAAAGCCACCACGAGAAGAAGGGCGCCCATATCTTCGCCGACAGCGGACTTGTGGTGGATCCCTCGGCCGAGGAAATGGCCCAGATCGCACAGGCCTCCGCCGATTCCCTTGTTGCGTTGACCGGAGAGACCCCGCGCGTGGCGATGTTATCCTTCTCGACCCGGGGCAGCGCCGAACATGACAAGGTATCCAAGGTTGTGACCGCGACCGAGCTGGCAAAAGCGGCAAACCCCGATCTGTTGATTGATGGGGAACTGCAGTTCGACGCGGCCTTTGTCCCGGCTGTCGCTGAATCCAAGGCAGGCGATTCTCCCCTTGGCGGAGACGCTAACGTCTTCGTGTTCCCCAACCTCGAAAGCGG
>CAYFXM010000330.1:0-2025 GCA_964346965.1 uncultured Actibacterium sp.
GGCCGAGCAAGGGATCGCCTCTGGCGGTCCCTACGACAATGCGGCCAGCTACCCTCGTGGCATTACAATCCTCATGCTTGTTTTGCTCGCGGTGCAGCTGGTTCGCGATCTCTTTCTTAAAAAGGAAGAAGACGCCCCCGAGGTTCCGACGGAAGAATCGGGCCTGCGTCGGGCCATCGGGTTGATCGTAGTCTTTGCACTCTATCTCTTCTGCCTCGATTGGTTCGGCTACTATCTGTCGACCGCACCCCTTGCCGCAGCGGTCATGTGGCTTTGCGGCGCCCGCAAGATCACGACAATCGTCGTATCCGCTTTAGGCATGGCTTTTACCTTGGCCCTTGTCTTCGAAAAAATTCTGAACGTCGTGCTGCCTGGCGGCATGTTCGGCGTCCACATTCCCTGGTGACCTGACATGTTTGAATCCCTTCTTGGCGGCTTTGAGCTGTTCTTCTCACCGCTTGCGCTGGCACTGACCTTCGCAGGTATCCTTATCGGCCTTCTCGTCGGTGCGTTGCCCGGCCTTGGCCCTCTTATGGGCATCATCCTTCTTTTACCGGTGGCGATCGGCCTGCCTCCGCTCGCCGGCATGGGTTTTCTGATATCCATATTCGTTGGCGGCTCGTGCGGAGGGGCGGTTTCGGCAATCCTCTTGCGAATACCCGGCACACCCATCGCCGCCGCCACATTGCTGGACGGCTACCCAATGGCCCAAAAGGGCGAGGCATCGAAAGCCATCGGCCTGGCGCTCGCTGCCTCTTCGCTTGGGGGCCTGCTGGGCGGAGTTGTCCTGATATCGGCTTCGCCGATCCTTGCGAAATTCGCCAGCAACTTTGCTCCACCGGAATACACGATGCTTGCCATTACCGGCCTGCTGACGATCTCTCTGGTATCCGAAGGCACATTGATCAAGGGCCTGATGGCCTGCTGCTTTGGATTGCTGCTGTCGACCATCGGGTCCGATCCCTTCTCGACGGGCTACCGGTTTACATTCGACTCGCATCACATGCTGAACGGCTTTCACATCGTCGCGGTGGTCGTTGGGCTTTTCGCAATCTCGGAAATGGTCTTCCAGATGACCAACCCCGACCTTCTGAGTAAGCCCAAGCTGGAGATCGCCAAACCGAACTTCCGCTCGATCATCCAGGTCCTGCGCCACTGGAAAAACCTGATCCGGTCTTCGGTGATCGGCGTGTTCTTCGGCTCCTTACCGGGCGCTGGCGGTGACATCAGCTCGTTCAGCTCTTATGCCGTCGCCAAGTCCTTCGCCAAACCCGAAGAAAAATACGGGGAGGGCGCCGAGGGCGGCATCGTTGCGACCGAAGCCTCCAACAACGCAACCGTCGGAGGCACGCTGGTCCCAACGCTGGCTCTTGGTATCCCGGGGGACGCATCGTCAGCCATCTTGCTGGGTGCGCTTCTGATCCTTGGTTTCGTTCCGGGCCCCGAAATGTTCCGGCTGGAACCGGAATTTGTCGGCGGGCTGTTCCTGATCTACCTCGCCTCGAACATCATGCTCTTGTTTGCGGGGATACTTGCCGCGCCGTTCTTCATCCGGGTTTTGTTGATTCCGAAGGTCTATTTGATTCCGGTGATTCTGATCCTGTGCTGCATTGGCACCTATGCCCTGCAGGGGTCTGTCTTTGATCTGATGGTGATGCTCGGATTTGGCCTGATCGGGATCCTGTTCCGGCTGGCAAAATACCCGCTTGCGCCCGTTGTTCTGGGTCTCATCCTTGGCCCTATCCTCGAAGCGAACCTACGCCGGTCTCTGCTGATATCGCGCGATGGTTTCGGGATTTTTCTGGATCGACCAGTCGCCGCCACGTTGGTCTTTATCGATGTCGCCATCGTGCTGGGATTTGCTGTGGTCAGCTTTCGAAAGTGGCGCGCCCAAGACAATCCTAAGCTCTCGAAAACATATGAATAGCTGGGTATCTGCCATTCGCACAAGCTGCAGCGAAGGTCGGGAATCCGCCGATTCTGTGGAAAAACAACGTGTTGCTGACGCAGAGAATGGCCATCTGA
>CAYFXM010000331.1:0-2023 GCA_964346965.1 uncultured Actibacterium sp.
TGCGCGTTGCTCGGGAGGAGTCCAGATACGCTTGTTAGGCCGCTTGGCCGGCACGTCAACCGCGGATACGACGGAACCTGGCGACTGGCGCGTCGACCATTGAAGGCGGCAGATGTCGGACAAGGGTTTCAGCGAACTCGTCAATCCCCTCCAAGTAGCAGCTGGCCCGGATGACGTCTCCGCCGTGGCCTGCCACACGAAACCAGCCGGCGAAGACGGCATACCGCACGCTGGCGATGGAATCCCACCGGACAGAACGCGAGCCAAACCAAGGCGAATGCGCCTGGATGCGATCACTGTGGACGTTGAGTCGGTAGCGCAAGACATGGATTAGTGCGGCAAGGACGACAAGCAGGAGCGCAATCCCGACCAGCGTCCCGTAGACCCAGTCAGTTGGAGTCACCCAACCGGCGGGGCCGGCAAGCACGTCATGGGCGGTTAGGCCTAGACATCCGAGCAGGATGGCAATCCACACGGCGCGATAGCGGCGGCTGAATCGAAGGTGGAGGCTCCCGTCACACACCGTCGCCTGACGCCGGGGTTCAGCGTTGAGGTACGCCATGGCTCCGGCGACGGCGACCGCAGCGAACAGAACTGCCATCAGCAACGTCACTGTCTGGGTTGTCATGGGCCTAGCTGGTAAGCGGCCTAACGGCCCTGCAGATGAGCTGCGAACGCAAGCCCGCCAGCTTCGCGGAACGTGAGGGTTTCTTCGGATTAACCAGGCGCACAAACAGGATGCTCCCCCAGCGTTCGACAGCTTCATCTACGTGTTAGACCGCGTGCCACCTCGTGGGCGTTGCTACCGATATTGGCTCATCCATTCCAGTAGATGCTGATCAAACAGCTCCGCTTCCTCATATGGCGGCGTGTGGCCGCTCCTCTCGTACACTCGCAAAGTCAGGTCACGGAACGTTGGCCGGATTGGATTCCAGGCTTCCGGTGGTGCTACGAGGTAGTCATAACGGCCAAGGGCCAAGAACACTGGCCGATCCAATGCATCTAATCCCTTGGTGATATCGATCTCTGCGAACGTCCGGCCCCAAACGTGATTGAGCATGTCCATGTTCGCTTGAACGCCTTCAAAGAGCGGCGAGGCATCGAACATTTCGTCGTACCAAATCCGTGGGGCGTTGCGAATGTATCCCCTCGCCCATGCTTCACTTGGCGAGAGTTGAGCCAACTGCTCGTCAGGAACCCGTGCCACGGCAGCGTCCATCGCTGCCTTCCGCTCCGCGGACGCGGTCTCCTGCCAGAGTCGTTCAATTCTCTCGGCGTTCAACGCGCCTAGGACCGGTGCGATCCCAATCATGACGACATGCGAGACGTTCTCTGGATATTTCTTGGCGTACTCAAGAGCCATAAATGCATGACCGGAATGGCCAATGACCGCGATCCGCCCCAGCGCCAATTCCTGTCGCACTCGCTCAACATCGTCAAGAATCGAGTCCAGTGCGAATGCCATTGTGTCTACAGGGCCAGGCGAGGGTGCAAAACCACGATGATCGAGGAACACGAAGCGCAGGTGCTCACGAAGATTTTGCGAGAAGATACGAGGGTAATAAATCGAACTCCCGATCACGATTGTTGGGGTACCTGTGCCCTCGATCTTGTAGCGGAGATCGAATCTTCCGGCGGGGACACTCCCAGAATCTGTTACGGAAGCCTCTTGATGTGCTTCATTATTGTCGCCTGACTGTGAGCAAGCCCCGAAGAATGCCGCAAGCAGCAGCAAAAGACAGGTGTGGCGGACTCGATATGTCCGTGTCATTTCCTCAGCACCTCGGTTCGAAATGAAATTTCAGTTGCACGCGGTATAACGGCCTGCAGATCACCTGCGGGCGACTCCTCAAGAGCAAGATCGCAGCCGCAGGCTGCTATCAATCACCTAAACGTGCACAATCATACGCTGGTGCACAAACGCTGTATTCCCTAGCGACGAACGCGTCCCGACAGGTGCATTTGCTTGTTAGCAACTGTCTCCAAAGTCAAGCCGGGATTAGGTCGGTTGCCGTGTGCGATG
>CAYFXM010000332.1:0-1990 GCA_964346965.1 uncultured Actibacterium sp.
CCGGATCCCCCTTGTCGGTGCCAAACTCATAGAAGTTGCAGTAGGAGGTTATGTCCTCTTTCGGGTTCGGGGTTTCTGAGGTCGAATAGGGGCTCGGCTTCGCTCCCATCCCTGCCATCACCGGCCCGCTGACCAGCCCCATGGCCGAAGCACCTGCAATCAACTGTCGGCGGTTCAGGAAAACCTGCTTCGGGGTCACCTCTGAATATTTCGGGTCGTTCAGGCTCGGCTTGCGCATGTCGTTTCTCCAATTCCTGCCCCGCTTATATACGCAGAGCATTTGGATTGCCGATTGAACTTGCCTCACAATCCCGTTGGCAACTGAAACACTTCACGCGACCGCGTCGTCAGTACAGCGGCTCTGACCGGGGATACACGTCGCTCATCAGGCGCGAGGTTCCATCAGGCTGCACGATCCGCACATGCCGCCGCCGCATTTGTCGGGGCTCGGCCACGCCAACAGAGTGGGCAATCATCTCGACCTCGCTGATGACGCTCTTGGCATAGTTGGCGACGCGGCAGCGCTTGTCCTCAACCACCAAACCCTTCTGCAGCTTGGGATCGTGCGTCGTGATACCAGTCGGGCAGGTATTCTTGTTGCACTTGAGCGCTTGAATGCAGCCCAAGGCGAACATGAAACCGCGACCCGAAACCACAAAATCCGCACCGGTTGCAATCGCCCAAGCGACATCACCGGGATTCACCAGCTTGCCGCTGGCGATCAGTCGGATGCGGTCCCGCAAACCATAGGTGTCTCGCAGGTCCTCCACCATCAACATACCCTCGCGGATCGGCATGCCCACAAGATCCATCAGGGGCATCGGCGAGGCCCCGGTGCCGCCTTCTCCGCCGTCGATAGTGATGAAGTCTGGTGCACACTCCAGCCCCCGGCGCCGGATCAGAGCAAACAATTCCTCGAAGGGTTCCGGGGTGCCCGCCACGGTCTTGAAGCCAACCGGTTTGCCGGTGACCTCCCGGATATGGCCAATCATGTCCAGTAACTCGTCAAAATTGCTGATGTCCGGATGACGGTTGGGCGAGTAGCTGTCTTTCCCAACCGGAATACCCCGAATTTGAGATATCTCCTCATTGATCTTCGCTCCGGGCAGGATGCCGCCTTTGCCGGGCTTGGCGCCCTGCGCAATCTTCAACTCGAACATCTTGACCTGCGGGTGCGCTGCCACATTGCGCAGTTTATCATCGCTGATGCCGCCGTTCCCGTCCCGCACCCCGTATTTAGCCGTGCCAATTTGATAGACGATGTCGCAACCGGACTTCAGGTGATAGGGCGACAATCCACCCTCGCCCGTGTTCAGCCAGATGCCAGCCTCTTTCGCGCCATAGGACAGGGCCTCAACTGCTGGCCTTGAAATCGCGCCATAACTCATGCCCGAGATATTAAAGATCGACGGCGCCACATAGGGTTCGCGCGCATGGGGGCCAATCACAAGGGGTTCGGTCGAAGCGAACTGGTCATCGAGCGGCGGAAAGGCGGCGTTCACGAAAATCGGGGTACCCGGGATATTCAGGTTGCGGGTCGAGCCAAAGGCGATCGTATTTCCCTTACCCCCAGAGGCACGCGCCACCCAGTCGCGCTGCGCCCTGTTAAAGGGCATTTCTTCCCGGTCCATTGCAAAGAAATACTGCCGGAAAAACTCACCCAGCGCCGTGAACAAATGCCGGAACCGGCCGATCACCGGATAGTTTCGCCGGATCGCATCCCCAGTCTGCGTGCGGTCGATGACGAACAGTCCCAACGCGACCGCAGACATCGCCCCGAGTGTCATCACAAAGGCAATTGCCAGGAATTCGAGGATATGGATCGCAAAGCTCATCTTGTCCCCCCAGAGAGTCGATTGATGTTAGGATGGCCTAACTGCGGGATGGGGCAACCCCGGATATCAACTATGTGCAAAAGAAAACTCCGCCCAAGTGCCCAGCCGTTAACTTAATCTGTGCCTTTCTTGGAACATGAAGTGAATGCTTGAAA
>CAYFXM010000333.1:0-1988 GCA_964346965.1 uncultured Actibacterium sp.
AGAACGCGCCCGCGACCTGAACGGCGGCCACCGCCGCCGGACAGAGATCGCCCGCTGCCTGATCCACGACCCTGCTGTTTTGCTGCTGGACGAACCCACCGTGGGGCTGGACGCAGCCACCCGCCGCACCATCACCGACCACGTCCACGACCTGTCCGAAAACGACGGTCTGACCGTCCTGTGGGCCACTCATTTGGCCGACGAGGTTCGCGACACCGACCAGCTTGCCGTCCTGCATCGCGGAGACATCCTCGCCAACGACAGCTGCGCGGCACTTCGCGGTAACCAACCGTTAGCCGACTATTTCCTAGAACTGACCGGGGCCGACGCATTACCCCGGCCCTGATCGCCCTGCGCGCCATCGTCCTGCGCGAGGCCCTGCGGTTCGTCCGCCAACGCGGCCGCTTCATCGCCGCGCTCGTGCGCCCTCTGGTCTGGCTGATCGTCTTCGCTGCCGGCTTCCGCGCCGCGCTTGGCCTGTCGATCACACCGCCCTATCAGACCTACACGACTTACGAGATCTACATCGTCCCCGGCCTGTGCGGGATGATCGTGCTGTTTAACGGGATGCAAAGCTCGCTATCGCTGGTGTACGACCGCGAAATGGGCTCCATGCGCTTGCTGCTGACCAGCCCCCTGCCGCGCTGGTGGCTGTTGGTCTGCCGCCTGATCGCATCGACCTCGATCTCGATCTTGCAGGTCTACAGTTTTCTCGCGATCGCGGCGATCTACGGGATCACCATGCCGTGGCAGGGGTACATCTATGTCCTGCCCGCGCTGGCCATCGCCGGGGTGATGCTGGGCGCGCTTGGCTTGGCCCTGTCGTCCCTCATCAAACAACTTGAGAACTTCGCGGGCGTGATGAACTTCGTCATCTTCCCGATGTTTTTCCTGTCTTCGGCGCTCTATCCCTTATGGAAGATGGCCGAAAGCTCGGAGATACTGCATGACATCTGCGCGGTGAACCCTTTCACCCATGCGGTAGAGCTGATCCGCTTCGCGTTATACGGCGAGTTCAACGCCATGGCGCTTCTCTGGACCTGCCTCGCTGGAGCGGTCCTTCTGGCACTTGCCCTGTGGGGATACGATCCGGCGCGCGGGCTTGTACGTCGCAAGGGCTGACCTTTCCTACGACCTCAAGACAGATGATCGGAACCGCTTGTTTTGCTAGGGTTTTGCCTGAGAGGACCCCGCGATGAAACTTTCGATCCTTGTATGCGCTAGTCTTTTGGCATCGCCTGTTCTGGCAGGGGCCGATGACGAAGGCCAGCTGAACCCGCCTGAAATGGGCATTGCCCGCGTGCTGGATAACGCCTCCAAAGGGCAGGTCGACATGGTGACCTGCGCAGCCGGGTACTACATCACCAAGAAAGGCGATCACGAGGACGCCCGCCGCCTGTTCCGCGTCTGCGCCGAGGCCGGTTTCACCGGTGCGATGACCTGGATGAGCCAGTTGGATAACAACGGCCTAGGCGGCGAATACGACCCCGATGCTGCGGCCCGATGGGACAAGCGCGCGGCAGAAGCGGGCGACCCGGTAGGTAAGTTTAACTACGGCATCGACCTGATGCGCGGCCACGGCGTCGCGCGGGATGAAGTGGCTGGTCGGGCGCTGGTAGACGAGGCAGCGAGCGACGGTTTGCAGATCGCCAAGCGGCTTCAACGAGCCGACTATGATCTGGATGAGATCACGCCAGACGCCGACAACTGGAAATACGCACCTCTGTTCTGATTGCGGTTTTTCCGTCACATCAGCGGGATTTTCAGCGCTAACTACGACTAAAGGATGAGGGTTCGGCGTCGCTGGCTTGACCCGCATCAATTTGCGTCTTCCGGCAAGGCCTAATATCGGCCCGAGCCACCCAAGGAGGACGATATGAAACAACTCATTCCCACGCTCATTTCCGCCGCGGTCTTCTCGCTAACCGCCCTACCGGGCATCGCCAGCGAAGCGACGTTCGAAGAGGTTAAAATCACCGCAGGCAAGA
>CAYFXM010000334.1:0-1986 GCA_964346965.1 uncultured Actibacterium sp.
TTTTGGGTCGGCTTGATGTCAGCGCTTGCGAAACATGAAAGCACTTGGAGGCCTGAGGCGGTGGGCGGTGGCGGCAGGTGGTTTGGTTTGCTTCAGATTTCACCGGGGACGGCTCGATCTTATGGGTGCGACGCCAAAACGGGGCGGGCGCTGCGCGACGGTCCGGCGAACCTGTCTTGCGCCGTGCGTATCTGGGCGCAAACCGTGCCCCGCGACGGGGTGATCTCGGCGGGGATGCGCGGCATCGCGGCGGATTGGGGGCCGTTTCATTCTCGAGCTAAGCGTCAGGACATCATGCGCTGGACGAGCCGCCAAGACTACTGCCAATCTTCGCCCAGGCCCCTAGCTCGGCCCGGGTGACTAACTGGTCAAAGTCTTGCGTACCCATGACGGTCGACGTGTGCTGTCTACCAGCGAAACCGACGGTGCGTGGCGACCACCAAGGCGCAAAGTAGCCTCGCGCAGCATCTCTATCCCTTCTTCGGATTTCACAGGCAATGCGGCGGGGTCGATTGGCTCGCCAATTGTAATTCGATAGGGTTGTTCGCTTTTGTTTAACGTCTCGTGGAACAACGTAATGTCGCGCAGCGTCGGGTGGATCGCATCAAACAGGTAAAACAGTGCCGAGTTCCTCGCCCGCATGTTGATCGGCACGACCGGAAGGTTGAACTTGCGCGCGATCATCGCCGCCGAGGCCATCCACGGTCGTTCATGCAGTTTCAGCTTGCGTCGTTTGGCAAGGCGACCCGACGGGAAGATCACGCCCATGCGACCGTCTTCGACAGCCTTGCGGGTATAGGCCATGGTCTCGCGCGTTTTACCGTGGCTACGCTTCTCTGGTCGCCATTCGACCGGAGCGATGACCTCTGTCATTTGGGGGAGAATTCGCAGGATGTCGCTATTGGCATAGAAGAACAAGTCGGGGCGCAGCTTGGCCAGCTGGCTCCACATGATGATGCCATCGGCAATACCAGTAGGGTGGTTGGAAACCACGAGCGCCGCGCCGTTCCGCGGAATGTGGTGCAATCCGGTAATCTCGACATCCTGCGCCAGAAGCCGCGCCATCTCGTTCATAATGACCGGGGCGTCATATTTCTCGAGTGCCTCGCCAAGAGCGACGGTGCGGTGATAGCCCAGAAGACTATTCAGCACCCGGCGCGACGGTTTGGCCCATGGTTTTTCTACAAATAACCATGGGGCACGTTCTTCGATAAGCGGGTCGATTCTATCCTGCATGCGCCTACGGACCATACGGATGTAACGGTTGCATAAAAAAATATCGGGCGAGAGTAGCACGCTGCAGTGCATCGGGCCAAGCCTGCCCCGATAGGCGCGGCGAGTTGCCCTGCGCTAGCCGTCAGACCCCAGCATCCTTGCCACCATCTCGGCCATATCGCGGGAGACATTGGGGCGATCGCCGATCCGATGAAGTGCATCTTTGATCATGCCCTGCCGGTCGGCATCATAGCGTCGCCATGTGTCAAAGGCGGTCGACATGCGAGCAGCGGTTTGCGGATTGGCCTCGTCCATACGGATCAGCCAGTCAGCGACGAAGTTATAACCGTCGCCGGATGCTTGGTGAAATCCAGCTGCGTTCATGGCCAAAGCCCCGATCACTGATCTGAATCTGTTGGGATTCTTCCAATCGAAATCTTTTCGTTCAGTCAGCGCCTGCGCGGTCGTGACTGCTCTCTCCGGCTTGGCGTGGCTGATCTGAATTCCGAACCATTTATCCATGACCAACCGGTCATGGGACCATTGGTTGGCGAAAGCGCTAAGCTGCGCCTCTCCATGCCCATTGTTCACCAGGCAGGCTAAAGCACCCAGTTGCTCGGTCATGTTGTCGGCAGCGTCATAAAGCGCCGCGGCTCGCGCCCCGTCGTCGAGTCGGCTGAGGTAGCCAAGCGCGGTTTGGCGAAGGCTACGTTGTCCAGCGGCGGCTGCGTCCGGGGAGTAGGGGCCTTCCGGAGCGAGCTGGGAGTAGAG
>CAYFXM010000335.1:0-1971 GCA_964346965.1 uncultured Actibacterium sp.
CGTCGCGCATTCGTGCTGATTGACCACCGCCACGGTGTCAAGAAGGTCGACGAAGAGATTATGACCCTGTTGGATCAGGCTGCCGTAACCTTCCAGGTGGTCCTAACCAAAGCCGATAAGGTGAAAGAAAAGGACCGCGAAAAGGTTCTGGAACAAGTCCGCAAAGCCTTGTCGAAACACCCGGCGTCTTTTCCCGAATTGATCGTGACCTCGTCGGAAAAAGGCGACGGTATCCCTACTCTTCGCGCCACCATCGCAACACTGGTCTGAGCTGGTCGCGCCCGTCCAGGCTCCTTCCTCTGGGGAAGGCTGGAATTGAGGAAAAGGTAAGCTCTTGCCGCGCCAGCAGCGGCGGTTTACCAAGAGGTTCCGAGGAAAGAACCGATGAAGAAGCAAACCGCCATGTACCGCGACTGGATCGCAACGGCCCGGACCCTGTCCGAGGCTCTCCCCTACCTACAGCGTTACGACGACTCTGTTGTCGTCATCAAATTCGGCGGGCACGCCATGGGTGATGACGAGGCGATGGAAAGCTTCGCGCGGGATATCGTGTTGATGCAGCAGGTCGGCGTGAAC
The DNA here is from genome assembly GCA_964346965.1 of uncultured Actibacterium sp. Taxonomy (GTDB): domain Bacteria; phylum Pseudomonadota; class Alphaproteobacteria; order Rhodobacterales; family Rhodobacteraceae; genus Actibacterium_B. Next base: position 577 of record CAYFXM010000335.1, read on the forward strand.
CCAGTGATCGTTCACGGCGGCGGACCGATGATCAACGAGATGCTGGACAAGCTCGAGATCAAGTCGGAATTCGTCAATGGCAAACGGGTCACGGACGATGCCACGGTTCGCGTGGTCGAGATGGTTCTTTCCGGCACTGTTAACAAGCGGATCGTTCAGGCGATTAACGATCAGGGCGGCAAGGCCGTGGGCCTGTCTGGCAAGGACGCCAAACTGATCACCTGTAGTCAAACAAACCCAGATCTTGGCTTCGTTGGCACGCCAGATGAAGTCAATCCGACCGTTCTGCACCAGTTGTTTGAAGCCGAGATGATCCCAGTCGTTGCCCCCCTGGGCGCGGGCCGGAATGGCGAGACCTTCAACATCAATGGTGACACTGCTGCAGGTGCCGTCGCAGCCGCGTTGAAAGCCGACCGCCTGCTGCTTTTGACCGATGTGGCCGGTGTCAAAAACACGGATGGCGAGGTCATTACCGAACTCACCGTCGATCACATTCGAAAGCTGACAGACGAAGGTGTGATCGCTGGTGGCATGATCCCCAAAACCGAAACAGCCGTGGCTGCCATCGAAGGTGGCGTCCGCGCGGCAGTCATCCTTGACGGACGTGCTCCAAATGCTTGTCTACTGGAGCTATTCACCGCTCACGGTGCAGGCAGCATCATCCGCGCCGACTGAATCGCTTATTTTCAATGCCTTGCCCGAAGCTGTCTTGTTGTGGCACGCTGACCGCAGTCGGAGGAAAGAAGTGGGTTTTCTATGCCATTGCGCCTAATTCTGGTACGCCATGCCAAGTCGAGTTGGGATGACCCACTAATCGGCGACCACGATCGACCGCTCAACAAACGTGGCCGCAAATCCGCGCAGGCGCTTGGCAAATGGCTGGCTGCCAATGACTACATCCCGACCGAGGTTGTCAGTTCGACCGCCAGACGCACGTTAGAAACCTGGGCCGGCATCGCTCCGTCTCTACCCGACGGCATCTTGGTCCGCCGCGATCCGTCTCTGTATCACGCGACCTCCGACATGATGCTCGCCTGCCTGCGCAACTGTGCTGGATCATCGGTTCTGATGCTGGCGCATAATCCCGGAATTGCCGACTTTGCGCATAGGCTGGTAACTAAGTCCCCGAACCACACTCGATTTCTGGATTACCCGACTGGTGCAACGCTTGTGGCCAGCTTTCCAATCGACGATTGGAAGCAATTAAGCCTCCACAGTGGTGAGAGTTTGAATTTCGTCGTCCCCCGCGAGCTAATCGAAGCCGAAGCACCGAGCCCAACTGACTGACCACGCAAGTTGCCGTCGGATAACGCCTTTTGGCAGGGCTTCAATCGTTCGCAATCTCTCTAACGAAATAATGCATATGCGGGCGAAGCATCGGTTGATCGAGGTAGG
>CAYFXM010000336.1:0-1910 GCA_964346965.1 uncultured Actibacterium sp.
GAAAATGGCGAAAGCTCGACGGATCAAACCGAATTCCGGAGATCATTCAGCCCGCATTCCCCAAGTAATCCGCTGATTTCGCTGTCCTGATTTTGGTATTGTCCATATATATCATGGTGTTGATGGCTGTGGAGGGCGTTTTTCATGGATCACCCGGAGGGTGCGGCCTTTGAACGGGGTGACCGGGTGGATTTCGACCGTCGGGTGCGGCTGGAATTCCGGGGTGCGCAGATCAGTTCAGACGGTGGCCTGCTGGTGATGCGCGAGCTGGATGACGCGCTCGAATTGTCAGATCTCGCGTCGTCGGCTCTGCGCGACAGCCGTCCTGGCAAGAACACCGTCCATCGGCTAGACGGGCTGTTCCGGCAATCGGTCTACGGGCGGCTGGCGGGCTACGAAGATGTTAACGATGCCGACCGGCTGGCCCTCGACCCCGTCATGCGCCAAATCGTTGGGGGCCGGGCCGTTGAGGCCCAGGCGGCATCGGCCTCGCAGATGGGAAGGTTCGAGACCGGGACGCTGGCCCTGCCTGAGAACCGGGAGGCGTTGGCCGATCTGAACGGCCAGTGGATCGACCGCTTTCATGACCGCAACGGGCTGAAGTACATCGTGCTCGACATGGACAGCTCGGTCAGCCCGACCCATGGCGCTCAAGAGGGCACCGCCTGGAACGGGCATTTCGACTGCGCCTGCTACCACCCGCTCTTTCTGTTCAACCAGTTCGGCATGCTGGAACGCTGCGCCCTGCGTCATGGCAATGTCCACAGCGCCGATGGCTGGCGGGATGTCCTCGATCCGGTCATTGCCCGCTATGCGAAGCGTGACATCATTGGGTTTTTCCGCGCCGACGCTGGCTTTGCCCTCCCGGCACTCTATGAACGGCTGGAAGAGGCGGGCTACTTCTACGCCATCCGGCTGCCAGCCAATACCGTCCTGCGTGACAAAATTGCGCACCGGCTGACCCGACCCGTCGGGCGGCCTCCCAAGGCCAAGGTGAAACGGTTCTTCGAGGACTTCCAGTACCAGGCCGCATCTTGGGACAAGTCGCGCCGTGTCATCGCCAAGATCGAATGGCACCCGGGCGAGTTGTTCCCCCGCGTGGGCTTCATCGTCACGAACCTGCCCATGGAACCGGACTGGGTGGTGCGCTTCTATAATCAGCGCGGCACCGCCGAGCAGCACATCAAGGAAGGAAAATACGCCTTCCGCTGGACGCGGCTGTCATGCAAGCGGTTCCGCGACAACGAGGTGCGGCTGCATCTGCATGCGCTGGCCTACAACCTCGCGACCTTCCTGCGCTGCGTTGAGTTGCCCGAGGCGATGGCCGACTGGTCGCTAACCAGCTTGCAACTCAAGCTGATCAAGATCGGTGCCCGGGTTGTCCGCCACGCACGCGCCATCACCTTCCAACTGGCCGAGGTCGCCGTCACCGGCCCGATGGTGCGCGCCATCCTTTCCGCCATCCGCCGCCTTCGAGCGCCACCGTCATGCGCGTGACAGAGGTCCGCACCCAAACTCAACAAAAGCGGCAGGACAAGTCCATCTGGCGCAACGAAAAACAGGGCCGCCGCGCCAGCACGGCAAGGAGTCGCGGCCTGATCCGACCGATCCGGGGTGTTTCTGCAACCGCAGACACCGCTCGGGGCGAAAACGATTGATCTGCTGGCCTCTTCAGCCGATCTTGCGGTCAAGCGGCAGGCCACTTGGGGAATGTCGGTTGAAATCGGAGCGACGTTCTGCGCTCATTCGTCAACGTCTCGGTTGGGGGGCAATCCAACCCGTTTCGCGCGCCACTTTCTGGGCTCCCGCTCAATTCGCAAACCAGCAACCGATGCTCTTGCCCGGACCGGGAAAATCGCCGATAACACGCTGCGACCGATCGGAGGCAACGGATGCGCGCACGAATCTAC
>CAYFXM010000337.1:0-1907 GCA_964346965.1 uncultured Actibacterium sp.
TGGGTGCTGACCGGTGCCCAGCCCTGTGGCAGCGGACAGTCTTCAAGCGAGTGAGCCATGATCCCATTATGACACCTTTTGGGAGATTCGCGAATGGGTGAACTCAACCATGCCAATTTTGGCGATGATGGCAGCCTTGTGCGGAATATCATCTGGTTTGCCCGCGCGTTAAGAAAATCGGGCCTTCCTATAGGGCCGGGGCAGGTCGTTCGGGCGGTCCGGGCCGTGGAGGCGGCGGGTTTTACACGGCGCGAAGATTTCTTTTGGGTTTTGCACGCGTGTTTTGTTTCAAAGCGGGAGCAACATGCTGTTTTTGAACAAGTTTTCCGACTCTTTTGGCGCGACCCTCAGTATTTGGAGCACATGATTTCGCTGCTTTCGCCCATGGTGCGGGGGGTTGCTGAGGAACACAAAGCCAAGGCAGCGGCGAAACGGGCGGCCGAAGCCCTACTGGACGACCAACTGAACGATTTTCCAGAGGTTGAAGAGCAAGAGGAAACCGTGGTCGAAATCGATGCGCAGTCGACGACTTCGACGCAAGAGCGGCTTCGCACTCTCGATTTTGAACAAATGAGTCTTGATGAAATTGCCGAAGCCAAGAGAATGCTCGCCAAGCTGAACTTGCCTGTTCCTCCGATCCGTACACGACGGATGACGCCTGATTCTCATGGACGCCTACCAGATGGCCGCGCAACGATGCGGGCGGCGATGCGGCGTGGCGGCGAATTGACGACCCTCAGTCATCGCGCGCCGAAAGAGCGTTGGCCGGACTTGGTTCTGATTTGCGACATCTCGGGCTCGATGTCGCAATACAGCCGAATGATCCTGCATTTCCTGCATGCGGTTAGCAATACCAAGGGGCAGGGCTGGGCGCGGGTCCACGGGTTCACGTTCGGAACGCGACTTACGAATATCACTCGACATATGGCAACGCGCGATGTTGATGCCGCGCTGGCCGCTGCCGGATCAGAAGCGCAGGACTGGGATGGCGGCACCCGGATCAGCGAGTGTCTGCACACGTTCAACCGCGATTGGTCGCGCCGAGTGCTAAGCCGGGGTGCTGTTGTCCTGCTTGTTACTGATGGACTGGAGCGCGGCGACACTGACCTGCTGCGTCGCGAAATGCAAAGGCTGCAATTGTCTGCGCGGCGGTTGATCTGGTTGAATCCCCTCCTGCGTTTCGACGGATTCATGCCGCGCGCGGAAGGAATTCGGACAATGTTGCCCTATGTTGATACTCTTGTGGCCGGACACAACGTTGCTTCGCTCGAGGCACTGGCTGCTGTTATCGCCAACGCGAAGGATGCCGGCGACAAGACACGACTAATGGCAATGGCGCGCGCCTAGGTGTGAAGGAGGAGCAAGATGCAACTGGATCACGAACAAATGCCCGAGACCGCTCTGGCGTGGCATCGCGCCGGTCGAGGCGCAGCGCTGGCCACGGTGATTGAGACTTGGGGCAGCGCCCCTAGACCAGTGGGCGGGCAACTGGTGATTTCGGGCGACGCCGACATGGTCGGGTCCGTCTCTGGCGGTTGCGTCGAGGGCGCCGTGGTGGCCGAAGCGCTTGATGCGCTTGATGATGGCGAAGCGCGGGTTTTGGAGTTTGGCGTTGCCGATGAGCAGGCTTTCGCGGTGGGGCTGGCCTGTGGCGGGCGCATCCGGGTGATGGTCGAGCCGATTGGCAAAGCCATGCCCGAGGAGATGCTCGCCGAGTTGGTCGAGGCGCGTGCCGCACGGCGTCCGGTTGCCTATCGGGTCGAGACAAAGGGGTGGAAACGCGCTCTGCTGCCCGCTAACGACCCAAAAGTCGTGGACCGCTTTCGCATGGACCGTTCGGGCGTCGAGGAAGATGGCTCGACCTTCATCGCTGTTCACAACCCGCCGCTCCGCATGATCATTGTTGG
>CAYFXM010000338.1:0-1905 GCA_964346965.1 uncultured Actibacterium sp.
TGAACGCCGGCGAAGTACACCTGCACGCCAAGATCACCGCACGTGTGAAGCAGATTGACGAAACCGGGCAGGAAGTCTGGAAGCGGTTCGAAACCACTCCGGGTCGCGTGCGTCTGGGCAGCCTCCTGCCTCTGAACGCCAAAGCGCCGTTCGAGCTGGTGAACCAACTCCTGCGCAAGAAAGACGTTCAGCGCGTCATCGACACCGTCTACCGTTATTGCGGTCAGAAGGAGTCGGTTATCTTCTGTGACCAAATCATGGGGCTAGGCTTCCGTGAGGCGTTCAAGGCCGGTATCTCGTTCGGTAAGGACGACATGGTTATCCCTGACAACAAGTGGGGCATCGTTGATGAAACCCGCGGTCAGGTGAAAGAGTTCGAACAACAGTACATGGACGGCCTGATTACTCAGGGTGAAAAGTACAACAAAGTTGTCGACGCCTGGTCGAAGTGTAACGACAAGGTTACCGACGCCATGATGGACACCATCTCGACCGCGAAAGTGGACGAGAACGGTGCCGAAGCGGAACCGAACTCGGTCTACATGATGGCCCACTCTGGTGCGCGTGGCTCGGTCACGCAGATGAAGCAGCTGGGTGGTATGCGCGGCCTGATGGCGAAACCTTCGGGCGAGATTATCGAAACGCCGATTATCTCGAACTTTAAAGAAGGTCTGACCGTTCTTGAGTACTTCAACTCGACCCACGGTGCCCGTAAGGGTCTGTCGGATACCGCTCTGAAAACCGCGAACTCGGGTTACCTGACCCGTCGTCTGGTTGACGTGGCGCAGGACTGCATCGTTCGCGACAAAGACTGTGGCACTGACAACGCGATCACCTGTGAAGCAGCCGTCAACGATGGTGAAGTTGTTGCTTCGATCGGCGAGCGTCTGCTGGGCCGTGTCGCTGCCGAGGACGTTCTGCGTCCGGGCACCGACGAGGTTATCGTCAGCCGTAACGAGCTGATCGACGAACGCAAAGCCGACGCGATCGAAGAGGCGGATCTTCCGTCTGTCCGCATCCGCTCGCCGCTGACCTGTGAGTCGGAAGAGGGCGTATGTGCGACCTGTTACGGTCGTGACCTTGCGCGCGGCACCATGGTGAACACTGGCGAAGCCGTCGGTATCATCGCGGCGCAATCGATCGGTGAACCGGGTACTCAGCTGACCATGCGGACCTTCCACATTGGTGGTGTTGCACAAGGTGGCCAGCAGTCGTTCCAGGAAGCAAACCAAGAAGGCACCGTAGAATTCCGCGATGCTAACCTGCTGAAAAATGCCGCTGGCGAGACCGTTGTCATGGGCCGGAACATGGTTCTGGCGATCATCGACGAGAACGGTATCGAACGCGCAAGCTTCAAGATCAGCTATGGCTCTAAGGTCTTCGTCGAAGACAAGGCCAAAGTTGCTCGTGGCGACAAGCTGTTCGAATGGGATCCGTATACCCTGCCGATCATCGCCGAGAAGGACGGTACTGCGAAGTTCGCTGACCTGATTTCGGGCATCTCGGTCCGTGAGGAAACCGATGACGCAACCGGTATGACACAAAAGATTGTGTCCGACTGGCGTTCGGCGCCAAAAGGCAGCGATCTGAAGCCGGAAATCATTCTGGTCGACAAAGATGGCGAACCGGTCCGCAACGATGCGGGCAACCCGGTGACCTATCCAATGTCGGTTGATGCGGTTCTGTCGCTTGAAGACGGCGCGGCCATCAAGGCTGGTGACGTTGTTGCGCGTATTCCGCGTGAAGGCGCCAAGACCAAGGACATTACCGGTGGTCTGCCGCGGGTTGCGGAACTGTTCGAAGCACGTCGCCCGAAGGATCACGCTATCATCGCCGAGATCGATGGTTACGTCCGCTACGGTCGCGACTACAAAAACAAGCGTCGCATCTCGATTGAGCCGAAGG
>CAYFXM010000339.1:0-1853 GCA_964346965.1 uncultured Actibacterium sp.
AAGTTCGAAACCTTCACCAAGAAATTCCGCATCTTCGACCTGCCGTTCATGTTCAAGAACATGGAAGCCGTGGACGAGTTCCAGAATTCAGAAACCGGTCAGGCAATGAAAGAGTCGATGGTTCGTCGCGGTTTGCTGGGGCTGGGCTTCTGGCACAATGGCCTGAAGCAGTTCTCGGCTAACAAACCGCTTCTTGCTCCGACCGATGCCGCTGGTCTGAAGTTCCGCGTACAGCCGTCGGACGTTCTGGTTGCCCAGATGGAAGCACTGGATGCCTCGCCGCAGCCGATGGCTTTCTCGGAGGTCTACGGCGCGTTGCAAACCGGTGTTGTGGACGGTCAGGAGAACACCTGGTCGAACATCTACGGTAAGAAGTTCTTCGAAGTGCAGGACGGTGTGACCGAGACCAACCACGGTCTTCTGGACTACATGGTTGTGACTTCGGTTGACTGGTGGGATGCGCTGGACGCCGACGTCCGTGACCAACTGGCAACCATTATGAACGAAGTCACCGCCGAGCGTAACTCCGCTGTTGGCGAGGTTAACCAGGCGAACCGTCAGGCCGTTCTGGACGCTGGTGGAACCATTCGCGAGCTAACCCCTGAACAGCGTCAGGCTTGGGTCGACGCAATGAAGCCGGTCTGGGCCAAGTTTGAGGCCGACGTGGGCGCTGACAATATCGCCGCCGCTCAGGCGATCAACGCCACCAACTAAGCAGACCGCTTTAAGACTGGTGGTTCCGCGCGCACTCTGCGGGACCACCTTTTTCACCTGATGCACCCATTCGTCGTTGCAGCAGGTGAGGGGAGATAAGGGGGAGATCAGACATGTATACGCCGCAATCCCGTTTCGCGCGTTTTGTCGACACGATAGAGGTCAACGCCATCGCGCTGTTGCTGGGTCTGATGACCCTTGTAACCTTCGCAAACGTCGTCCTTCGCAAACTATTCAATTCATCCCTGATCTGGGGGCTGGAGGTCACGCTGATCCTATTCGCGTGGCTGGTCCTGTTCGGGATTTCCTATGGGTTCAAGGTCACGGCCCATCTGGGTGTCGATGCGCTCGTTAACGTATTCCCGAAGAAGGGACAGCGCGTTTTCGCTCTTATGTCGGCAGCAGCTTGTCTGGCCTATGCCTTCCTGATGCTTAAAGGAGCCTATGACTATTGGGCGCCATTTGCAGCCCTGCAGCCGACCGATGGCCGCTGGTTCCCACTTGGTTTCACCGAAGGCGTGAGGGACCGCGCGTTCTACATCACTGATCAGGTGCCGATGCTCGAGATTTTCCGTTGGCTGGAGGATGCCATCAACTATGGCGAGACTTACGACAAACTGCCCCGCGTTATCCCCTATTTCGCACTGCCACTGTTCTCGGCCTTGATGCTCTACCGCGTGATACAGGCGACCATCCGTATCATTCAGGGCAAGCAGGACAGTTTGATCGTTAGCCACGAGGCTGAAGAAGAAGTCGAGCGCGTCGCGCACGGCGAATACGAGGAATAATCGCCATGGAAGTTGTCATTCTCTTTGCCCTTGTTGTGGGCCTGCTTCTGATCGGCGTGCCGATCGCGGTCAGCCTTGGCCTGTCGTCGATGCTGTTCCTGCTGTTGTTCTCGGAAACCTCGCTCGCGTCGATTGCGCAGTCGATGTACCAAGCAATGGCCGGGCACTACACCCTGCTGGCGATCCCCTTCTTCATTCTAGCGTCGAGCTTCATGTCGACAGGTGGCGTGGCCAAGCGGATTGTTAGGTTCTCGATTGCCTGCGTGGGGCACTTCCCCGGTGGTCTGGCAATCGCGGGCGTCTTTGCTTGTATGATCTTTGCGGCCTTGTCCGGTTCCTCGCCTGCAACTG
>CAYFXM010000340.1:0-1839 GCA_964346965.1 uncultured Actibacterium sp.
AATCGGAAATGCCAGCGTCCGCTTCCACTCAGACTGGAGACTGAAAGATGCTGGATCAAAACCCTCCCGCGCAATTGCCCGCAAACCCCAATGTCGCCATCGTTGGCGCCACCGGCGCTGTTGGCGTTGAACTGCTGAATACGCTAGAGGCCCGTGGTTTCCCGCTGGCGAACCTGAAACTGCTGGCCTCGGCGCGCTCTGCCGGCAAAGAGTTCGCCTTCAACGGCCAATCCCTGATCGTTGAAGAGCTGTCTGACAACAGCTTCGACGGCGTCCACGTGGCCTTCTTCTCGGCTGGCTCGGGCCTGTCCCGGCAGTATGCTCCGATCGCTGTCGCCGCAGGCGCGCTTGTGGTCGACAATTCCTCGGCTTTCCGCATGGATCCCGAAGTACCTCTGGTCGTGCCAGAGGCCAACGCTGAGGCCATGTCCAACCACGCGGGCGTCGTCGCCAACCCCAACTGTGTCGCCGCCATCGCAACTGTTGCCCTTGCCCCTCTACACAAGGCATTCAACATCCAGCGCCTGAACCTTGCGACCTACCAAGCCGCCAGCGGCGCGGGTGCAGCGGCGATGGACGAATTGCGCGACGGCACGCAAGCCTACCTGAACGGCGACGACTTCCAGCCGCAGGTTTTGCCCCACCCTTATGCGTTCAACTTCTTCAGCCACAACGCCGATATCGAGGAGAACGGCTATAACGGCGAAGAAAACAAAGTGATCGCCGAGGTGCGCCGGATCATGGATCGCCCGGCCCTTCCCGTCGGCGTGACCTGCATCCGCGTGCCGATTCTACGAGCCCACGGCATGGCCATCACCATCGAGTTCGACCAACAGGTCAGCCCCGAGGAAGCTCGTGCGCTGCTGCAGGACGCACCCGGTGTGAAACTGGTGGATGACCGCGAGGCGAACTATTTCCCGATGCCATCGGACGCCAGCGGTCAGGAAGACGTTCTGGTTGGTCGTATCCGCGAGGACCTAGGCGACCCATCGGGCCGGTCTCTGTCTCTGTTCGTGGTAGGCGACCAATTGTTGAAAGGCGCGGCCCTGAACGCAGTGCAAATCGCCGAGCAGTTCCTGCCTGCGTAAAGCCAAAACGCAAACACCGCCCGAAATTCGGGCGGTGTTCACTAGATAAGACTTCGATTTAGTTGGTCGAAGCAGCTTCCTCTGTCGCTTCTTCAGCGGCTTCCGGCGCCGGCTGCAGGCTATAGAGATAGGCAAACAGGTCGCGCGCGTCCTGTTCCTTCTTAACCTTCAGGCTCATCTTGCTACGCCCTTTTTCACCCGCAGCTGCCGACAAGTACTTCGACGGGTCAGCAAGGAAAGCGACCATGTTGTCTTCGGTCATGATCACGCCAGCCTCAGCGGCGGCCATTGCAACCTTCGAGTATTTGAAATCCTGCTGGCCAATCGGAGCACCCGCGATGCCGAACAGGTTCGGTCCGGTTTTCGCAGCTTTACCCGCCAGGGTCTCACCCGCTTCGTTTTTCACGACGTGGCAGGACACGCATTTCTTGAAGGCTTTCTCGCCGGCGGCAGCGTCGCCGGTCGGTGCACCACCGTGACCTTCAGCAAGTGCAGGGGCTGCAAACAGGGCGGTCGCGGCAAAGGCCAGTGCGAATTTCATCGGAATCTCCTTCCTTGGGAATCACGTGAGAGCAACATATGCCGCCGTGCACGATTTGACATGCGAGAATTTGGCGCAATCCGCCGCGCTTTTGCGGGACATTAGTCGCAAATTCTCCCCCAAAAGAGAAAAGCGCGCCCGAGATGGGCGCGCTTTCGCAATTCAGTCAGGCAAGAAGTTTACTTCTTGGCTGCGCTTTTGATCGGTTTC
>CAYFXM010000341.1:0-1830 GCA_964346965.1 uncultured Actibacterium sp.
AAAAAATTGATAGCGCTAACAGCGTGAATCAGATATGAGGCCCCCAACGAACGAGAGGGAAAGATATATGCTCGTATGTTGCGGTGAAGCGTTGATTGACATGATCCCGGCTAAATGTGGGGAGTCCGGCGAGGATGGATTCATCCCGCGTCCCGGTGGATCGGTCTTTAATACAGCGATTGCACTTGGTCGGCTTGGCGCCGCGCCGGGGTTCTTTTCTTGCCTGTCATCCGACATGTTCGGACAGATGCTGGAAGAGACTTTGGGGGGAAGCCACGTCAATCTGGACTTGTGCCTGCGTGCTGATCGGCCGACCACGATGGCTTATGTAAAGCTGACCAATGGGAACGCGACCTATCTTTTCCATGATGAGAACTCGGCCGTCCGCATGATTGCCGAAAGCGATCTGCCTAAAATTCCCGATCATGTCACAGCGTTGTTCTTCGGAGGTATCTCTCTGGCGGCAGAGCCGTGTGCAGACACGTTTACAGCACTGGCAGAGGCCGAGAGTGTCGGAAGGGTGATTATGGTCGACCCGAACATCCGTCCAGCCTTTATCAAGGACGAATCGCGCTTCCGCGCGCGTATGGGCCGGTTGCTGCAAGTCGCGGATATCGTGAAAGTCTCGGATGAAGACCTCGAGTGGCTTGTGCCAGGAGAATTGTCGGATCTGGAGCGGGCCGAAGCCCTTCTCGACAAAGGACCCGCGCTTGTGCTGGTCACTGCGGGGGGCGATGGCGTGACCGCGTATTTTTCCGACGGTCGCAGCGTCGTGAATAAGATTACCCCGCGAGAGGTCGTCGATACCGTTGGTGCGGGTGACACGTTCAACGCGGGCTTCCTGCACAGCCTTCAGGATCGCGGTCTGTTGAACAAGGCGGCGATCTCGGAGTTGTCAGAGCGGCAGGTGCTCGAAGCCCTGGAACTTGGAAGCAAAGTCGCAGGCGTGGTTGTATCGCGCGCTGGCGCAAACCCCCCGTGGGCAGAGGAACTGAAAAATGCGTCCTGAGAACAAAATAACACCGGCGGCCCAAGTGACGTCGGGCGAGCAGAACGAAGTAGAAAGTGAAACAGCGGTGGACAATCTTTCGATCGATCCCAAAGATCTCAAATCGGCAATTCTCCGCCATCTGGAAAAGTCGCTTGGCAAAGATGCGAGCCACGCCACGCTGTATGACTGGCGGATGTCACTGTCGCTGGCGCTGAGAGACGAAGTTGTCGACCCATGGTTCCAGTCGACCCGCAAGACCTACGAGGCTGCGGGCAAGCGCGTGTACTACTTGTCGATGGAATTCCTGATTGGTCGTCTGCTGGAAGACGTCTCGATAAATCTGGGCGCCGAAAGCGCGTCGCGCGCGGCGCTGGCCGAGATGGATCTGGACTATGACGAAGTTGTTGCTGACGAACCCGATGCGGCGCTTGGAAATGGCGGTCTGGGCCGCCTGGCAGCCTGTTTCCTAGATAGCCTGTCTACCCTTGGCATCCCGGCCTATGGCTATGGCATCCGCTACGAACATGGGCTGTTTGAACAGCGTTTCGAAGATGGACGCCAAATCGAGGTCGCCGAAGGCTGGCTGGCGCAGCGCCACACCTGGGAGTTTGAGCGCCCTGAAGTGGCCTATGAAATTGGCTTCGGCGGTTGGGCCGACGACAAGTGGCACCCCGCCGAGAAGGTCATCGCCAGCGCGTATGATACGCCGGTCGTGGGTTGGAAAGGGCGTTGGGCCAACACCCTGCGTCTGTGGTCGGCCAAACCGACCGTGCTGTTCGATCTGGGCAGCTTCAACCGTGGTGACCTTGTCGGCGCCGTGGTCCCCGAGGCTTTGGCCC
>CAYFXM010000342.1:0-1824 GCA_964346965.1 uncultured Actibacterium sp.
GTGCACATCAGCCCATCGGGTGTGCGCGGCCGCGACGTGGCAATTTCTGCCGTATCGCCGATCATACGCGACTTGCTGGACGACGTCGGTGCGGAACAGGTGAAATCCCTGATGCCGGTCCTGCGTGCTTTGCGCAGCAAACTGGCCGAAGCCGACAAGCCGGCCAAAAGCTCTTAAGACGGTTTTACGCTCGCGGTGACATAGTTCACGCTGAGATCCCGATCCGAGATCGACCATGTCCAAGCAATCGGGTTGAAAACAAAGCCCTTACGATCAACCGGATTCAGACCGGCCCGTTCAATCAGACCAAACAATTCGTTCGGGGTGATGAACTTGTGCCATTCATGGGTGCCCTTTGGCAGCCAGCGCATGATGTATTCCGCCCCGACGATCGCGACCGCAAAGCTTTTTGGATTACGGTTGATGGTCGAGCACAACAGTAATCCGCCCGGTTTCAGAAGCTGTTGGCTGGCTGTCAGGAAGGCCTGTGGGTCGGCCACATGTTCCACCACCTCCATGTTCAACACCACGTCGAACTGTTCTCCCGCTTCGGCCAGGGCCTCGGCTGTGGTGTGGCGATAGTCGATGTCCAGCCCGGATTGTTCCGCGTGAACCTGTGCCACCGGGATGTTCCCCTCGGCAGCATCGGCACCAACCACGGTCGCCCCCAAACGGGCCATTGGTTCGGACAAAAGACCGCCTCCACAGCCGATATCCAGCAGGCGAAGCCCGGCAAAAGGGTCCGGCTGGGTCAGGTCACGGTCAAATTCGGCGGCGATCTGCTGTGTGATATAGTCCAGACGGCAGGGGTTCAGCATATGCAACGGCTTGAACTTACCATTCGGATCCCACCACTCGGCGGCCATCGCCTGAAACTTGGCAACCTCGGCGGCATCAACGGTGTTGGTGACTGGCATTTTCCGCGCCTTTCTGATTTGCTTGCTCAACGCCCTGCTTTTGGGGCCGTATTACGCTATATAGATCGATAATGGATAAATCCTCTGGCCAAAAGCGCGCAGCGCAACTGCTCTACCCGGCTCTGGCGCCATTCGACCAGCGCATGCTGGATGTGGGCGACGGGCACAAGGTCTATGTCGAACAATGCGGCAATCCAAACGGGATTCCCGTCGTTGTGTTGCACGGCGGCCCGGGCGGCGGATGCAGTCCGGCGATGCGCCGGTACTTTGACCCCCATGTCTATCGCGTGGTGCTGTTTGATCAGCGCGGCTGCGGGCGGTCGAAACCCCATGCCAGCGTTGTCGACAACACCACCTGGCATCTGGTCCGCGACATCGAATTGATCCGCGAAACGCTTGGCATTGAGCGTTGGGCTGTATTTGGCGGCAGCTGGGGCGCGACATTGGCGCTGCTCTATGCGCAGGCCCATTCCGACCGGGTCGTTTACCTGATGCTGCGAGGCATCTTCCTGATGACCCGGGCGGAGTTGAGCTGGTTCTACGGTGGTGGCGCAGGACGGTTCTGGCCCGATCTGTGGGAGCAATTCGTCGAGCCGATTCCGGAAGGTGAACGGGAGGACCTGATCGGCGCCTATCACAGGCGGCTGTTTTCAGACGACCTGATGACCGAAACCCGTTTTGCGCGCCTCTGGGCGAGATGGGAAAACGCCCTGGCCTCGATCAGTCATTATTCCAACGTGGGCGAGGCACCGGCCGATTATGCCCGGGCTTTTTCACGGCTCGAGAACCACTATTTCCATAACGGTGGCTGGCTGGAAAGTGACAATCAGATTCTGGAGAACGTTCACAAGATCGCCCATATACCGGCGACGATTGTTCAGGGCCGTTACGACATGATCTGCCCGCC
>CAYFXM010000343.1:0-1774 GCA_964346965.1 uncultured Actibacterium sp.
TTCACCGCGACATCTCGCCGGACAATATTCTGCTGAACGACAATGGTGATCCGGTGCTGATCGATTTCGGCGCCGCTCGCGAAGAGAGCGTGCGCAAAAGCCGTGCTCTTTCGGGCTTGCAGATCGTCAAAGACGGCTACTCTCCGCAAGAGCTCTATATCAAGGGATCCGACCACGCGCCGACGATTGACATCTACGCGCTCGCCGCCACCTTCTATCACGTGATCGCCGGGGACGTGCCACCGGACGGAAACTCGCGCCTTCTGAAGATCGCCGAAGGCCAGCCAGATCCGTATGAATCCTTGGTTGGTCGTGTTGACGGGTACCCCGACCACTTCCTGCGCGCGATCGACAAAGCGCTGAGGGTGCTTCCACGCGATCGTTTCCAATCCGCCGATGAATGGCTGGCTGCGACCGAGGGAAAGATCAGCTCGGAAGGGGCGGAAGCTGCGATTGCCTCGCTGATGACCTGGTTGGACACCAACCCAGAGGACATGAAGGACAAACCGGTGCGACTTTCCCTGGAGGAGTCGGCCGAGGGTGCCACCGCCAAGCGAGGGCCAGTGGTTAAAACCGCTGTCGAAGAGGACAAGCCTACAACTCAATCTGAATCCCTGCGGATGATCGAAGCGCGCGTGGCTCGGAAGAAGAAAAAAGATGTTCTTCCTCCGATTTCGGTAGAGCCCGATCCCGAACCGGAAGTTGCCAACATTCCGGACAGGCGACCTGCTGAATTCCGTATCCGGCGCGCCGCAGCATGGGTCATCGCCATGAGCTTTGGTCTTGGTACGGTGATCTGGCCCTTCTGACGAAAATTCACCGAGAATCTGTGGAAATGTCGCGACTTTACCTGCGATCCTCGCAGGTAAAGGCCAGACGTTTCACACAGCATCGCTGCGGTCAGTCAAGTATTTCATATGAAGGAAATTGGTGGTGGTCGCAGTCACTGTCGAACTGGTCTCGGCCCCAAAATCCCTGTTTACAGGGAATTTACAGGGAAATTCGCTGGTTTTGGCGTGATTTTGACCCGATGCGCGGTTTAAGGGCCTATTATTTGGGGCGATTACAGTGCGTTAGCCCCTAATTCCCTGTTCTTTGATTAACAGGGAATTTGCAGGCCAGGTTCAGGGAATTTTTGGCTTTGAACAGGGAAGGTTATGGGCGTTTCTGGGAAACGGTCGATCGTCCCGGTTTTCATACGGTGGCTGGCTGTCGAACAATCCACGTATTTGCTCATGATCGCTATCGAATAGACGTCAGTTGTACAAACTGAATGTTCATGATATGTTCCCAATTGGGTGATTCCAACCCGCAGAAAGGACGACTGTGCTCGCACGGCCGTCCTTTTTGTTTTCCGGCGGATGGTCCGCCGGGCGGTCGGCGCAGCCGGCCGTATAATCAAGTGTGTAGGAAGAAAGGTAAGACGACGATGGCAGAAACTAAAATCGAGCAAATAGCGATCAGCGATCTCAAGCCCTGGTCCCGGAATGCCCGGACCCATTCAAAGAAACAGGTCCGCCAGATTGCGGACAGTATCGAGACCTTCGGGTTTACCAACCCGGTGTTGATTGACGAACGAAGAACCATTTTGGCGGGGCATGGTCGGGTGGAAGGGGCGAAGCTTCTCGGCATGACCGAGGTGCCGTGCTTGCGGCTGGACTACATGAGCGATGATGAGAAGCGTGCTTACGTGTTGGCTGACAACAAGCTGGCCTTGAATGCCGGCTGGGATGAGGATTTGCTGGCGGCGGAGCTTGGGGCGCTCATGTCGGCC
>CAYFXM010000344.1:0-1757 GCA_964346965.1 uncultured Actibacterium sp.
GCTGCATCGCGCACCGCCTCTGCCGCCGCAATCTGGCCGTCAACCAAGCCCACATTTCCCAAGTAAGGCGCTGATTTCGCTGTCCTGACCATTATATTTCCTATATAAAACATGGTGTTGAAGGCTGCGAGGGGCGCGTTTCATGGATCACCCAGAGGGTGCGGGCTTGCAACGGGCAGATCGGGTGGATTTCGACCCTCGCGTGCGGCTGGAATTTCGCGGCACGCAGCTCAGTTCCGACGGCGGCCTTCTGGTGATGCGCGAGCTTGATGACGCGCTCGGGTTGTCCGATTTGGCGTCAGCGGCGCTGCGCGATACTCGCTCTGGCAAGAACACGGTCCATCGGCTCGACGGCCTGTTCCGGCAATCAGTCTTTGGGCGGCTGGCCGGATACGAGGATGTCAACGACGCCAACCGTCTCGCCTGCGATCCGGTCATGCGCCAAGTTGTCGGCGGCAGAGCGGTCGATGCACAAGCGGCCTCGGCATCGCAGATGGGACGGTTCGAGACCGAGACGCTGGCTCTGGCCGGGAACCGTGCCGCGCTGGCCGACCTGAACGGGCAATGGATCGACCGGTTCCATGACCGTAACGGGCTGAAGTACATCGTTCTGGACATGGACAGCTCGGTCAGCCCGACCCATGGCGACCAGGAAGGGTCCGCCTGGAATGGCCATTTCGACTGTAGCTGCTATCACCCCAACTTTCTGTTCAACCAGTTCGGGATGCTGGAACGCTGCGCCCTGCGCCATGGCAACGTCCACAGCGCCGATGGCTGGCGTGATGTTCTCGACCCCGTCATTGCGCGCTACGCGGAGCGCGACCTTGGTGGCAGGTTCTTCCGGGCCGATGCTGCCTACGCGATCCCGGCGATCTATGAGCGATTGGAAGAAGCGCGGTTCTTCTACGCCATCCGGCTGCCCGCAAACGCGGTCCTCAAGGACAAGATCGCGCATCGGCTAACGCGCCCTGTCGGGCGGCCGTCACTGACCAAGGTCAAGCGGTTCTTCGAGGAATTCGAGTATCAGGCGGCGTCCTGGGACAAGGAACGCCGGGTGATCGCCAAGATCGAATGGCATCCGGGCGAACTGTTCCCGCGTGTCGGCTTCATCGTCACCAACCTGCCGATGGAGCCGGACTGGGTGGTGCGGTTCTACAACCAGCGCGGCACCGCCGAGCAGCACATCAAAGAGGGCAAATACGCCTTTCGCTGGACGCGGCTGTCGTGCCGGAAGTTCCGCGACAATGAGGTGCGGCTGCAACTGCACGCCCTGGCGTACAACCTGGCCACCTTCTTGCGCTGCATCGAGCTGCCCGAGGCCATGGCCGACTGGTCGTTGACCAGCCTGCAACTGAAGCTGATCAAGATCGGGGCACGTGTGGTCCGTCACGCCCGCACCATCACCTTCCAGCTGGCCGAGGTCGCTGTCACCGGCACGATGGTACGCGCCATCCTCGCCGCTATCCGCCGATTGCGAGCGCCACCGCTATGCGCATGATCGCGATCCACGCTCAAACTGAACGAAAGCGGCTGGACAGATCTGTCCGCTGCGCTGAAAAACGCCGCCCCTGGGCAAGGAAACAGCGGCTTCGCGGTCTGATCCGTCCAGATCCAGCAGTCTGCGCGACCGCAGGTGCCGCTTGCGGCAGAAAATCCTTGTCTAGCGCTCGGATACAGGCGATCTTCACCTCAAACGACACGCCACTTGGGGAATGTCGGCTCAGGGGTTGTTCGCGGTATTGCTTCGTCCTCACGTT
>CAYFXM010000345.1:0-1749 GCA_964346965.1 uncultured Actibacterium sp.
CGCCAGCCCGAAAATCCCAGCCAGGAGCACGGCAACGCCCAACCATTGCAGCCCAGTAAACGTCTCGCCAAACAGGAAATACGCCCCGATAACGGCGAATAGGGGTCCGGTTCCCCGAACCACCGGATAGACGACTGTGTAAGCTCCCTTCGAATAGGTAAAGCCCTGCGCCAGCTTGTACCCAACGTGGATCACGTAGACCCCGGCAAAGATCGGCCACATGTGCGGCTCTGGCCATGGCACAACGAACAAAGCGAAGGGCGCGGCCATCAGCCCATAACTAAGGTCAATCGCGCCACGGGATAACCAGGGATCGTGCCGCCCTTTTTGAAGGGCTCCGAATATCGCATGCAACAACGCGGCCATCAGGGCCAGCCCCAACGCGACGCGATGCCCTGCCTCAGTGCCCTCGATCGAGGTCAGCCAGTCGGTCAATCAGCGACCCCGGCCAGCGCCTTGGCAAAGTCCTCAGGGTCAAACGGCGCGAGATCGTCGATTTGCTCGCCCACGCCAATCGCGTGGATCGGCAGGCCAAACTTGTCGGCCAGCGCCACAAGAACGCCACCTCGAGCCGTCCCATCCAGCTTAGTCATGACCAGACCTGAAACATCTGCGAGTTTCTGGAATATTTCGACCTGATTCAGCGCATTCTGCCCTGTCGTCGCATCCAGAACCAACAACGTGTTATGCGGTGCATCCGGGTCTTTCTTCTGGATCACACGGACGATCTTGGAGAGTTCTTCCATCAGGTCTGTCCGGTTTTGCAGACGGCCAGCCGTGTCGATCATCAACAGGTCGGCCCCATCTGCCTCGGCTTGCGTCATCGCATCGAAGGCCAGCGAGGCCGGGTCGGATCCCTCTGGGGCGGTCAGCACGGGTACTCCTGCCCGCTCGCCCCAAATCTGCAATTGCTCAACAGCCGCAGCGCGGAACGTGTCACCCGCCGCAATGACGACCGACTTCCCTGCGGCGCGAAACTGACTGGCAAGCTTGCCAATGGTCGTTGTCTTGCCGGCGCCATTAACACCAACCACCAGAACGACCTGCGGTTTCTTGGGATAAATCGGCAAGGGCTTGGCCACCGGTTCCATGATCCGCTGGATTTCATCGGCCAGAAGTTGCTTGATTTCTTCCACCGAAAGGCGCTTACCGAACCGGCCCTCAGCCATATTGGCCGTGACGCGAAGCGCCGTATCGACCCCCATGTCCGCCGTTATCAAGAGCTCTTCGAGGCTTTCCAGCATCTCGTCATCCAGCTCGCGCCGCACAACACTTTTCGCGCCACGCCCCATGATGCGCCCCATAAACCCTGGCTTTGCGGGTCCATCCTTCGAAACCGGCGAAATATTTTCTGGCTCAGCAGAATCGACAGACGGCGCTACAGGCTCAGGCAGCACTTCGGGTTCAGGTTCAAGCTCGGGCTCAGCTTCCGGAATCGATTCATCTTCCGGTGTCGGCTCAGGTTCAGGCTGCGCAACAGGGGCAGACTGAGGCACCGCTTCCGAGGAGTCCGCTGGCTCGAAACTCGATTCCTCGACGAAATCGTCAGCTTCGGTTGATACGGTTTCCTCAACTCCACCGTCTTCAACAATCGCCTCCAATCCCTCTTCCAACTTGGACGAGGATTTGAAGAGCCGTTCTTTGAGTTTGCTGAAAAATGCCATGCTGCCTCCGTGACCGGCTTCACTTAATCACTATTTCGCGCAGATGAAAGCATCCCCGGCGCTGAACGTGGACAAAGCCGCGCAC
>CAYFXM010000346.1:0-1723 GCA_964346965.1 uncultured Actibacterium sp.
TCTCGGGGCGCGACATCAGCGCGCGACCAATGGCCACCATCTGCTGCTCGCCGCCAGAGGTATAACCGGCCTGACTTTTCCGGCGCTCTTTCAGGCGTGGAAAATAGTCATAGACCATCTCGAGATCGGCACTGACTGCACCCGACCCGTCGCTACGTGTATAGGCGCCAGTCATCAGGTTTTCTTCGACCGTTAGGTGTTCAAAACAATGGCGGCCCTCCATGACCTGGATGACGCCCTTCTTCACCAGCTCGGCCGGGTCCAGATCCTGTACGCGTTCACCGCGATAGCTGATCGTGCCCTTTGTCACCTCGCCGCGTTCGGAATGCAGCAGGTTGGAGATCGCCTTGAGCGTGGTGGTCTTGCCAGCCCCGTTGCCGCCCAGAAGCGCGGTGATCCCGCCTTTGGGCACTGTCAGGCTGACGCCCTTCAGTACGAGGATGACGTGGTTATAGATCACCTCGATGTTGTTGACCTCTAGCAGGGTCTCGGTCTTGCCGCTGTCCAGCATGTCGTGGCCTTTCCTAGGGCGCGATCTGCCGCGCCATATCCTTGGCAAAAATTCTTCGAAAACCCGGCCGCGACCTGCGCCGCGACCGGGAAGGGAGGATTTAGTTGCAGCGCTCTTCGATTTTGTTCTCAGCCGCATAGGCGCCCGAGTCCGCATCAATCAGCGGCTGAATCACTTCCATGTCCGACGGACCGAAGTCCGAGATCAGCGACCAGGTGCCAGCGGCGGCGTCCCACTGCTGGATCGCACCGGTGCCCGGGCCACCGTGGTTGGCACAGCTAACGGAGAAGGCCGGACCAAAGTTCGGCATACCCAGTTCGGCCATCCGCGCTTCGGTAATTTCCAGAGCTTCCATCGCGTCGCGCATGTCGGCAGCAGTGATATCTGCGTTACCGGATGCTTTCTGCGCAGCAGCCGCGGCTTCGGCCATGAGCATCGCGGCATAGAAGCCACGGTTGTACAGCGCCTTACCGATGTTGTCGCCAGCACCAGCGGCCTTGCCAGTCTCAACAACGTATTTCTGAACGTCGTCAAACACCGGGAAATCCGAGCCCACGTTGTGGAAGGTCACAGCCTTATAGCCGGTCGCTTTTTCACCTGCAGGGTTCACGTCGTGCTCAGCACCCGACCACCAGACACCGATGAAGTTTTCCATTGGGTAACGGATGTTCGCGGCTTCCTGAATGGCCACCTGGTTCATCACGCCCCAGCCCCACATCAGGACATTGTCCGGACGCTCGCGGCGGATTTGCAGCCACTGCGACTTCTGCTCTTGACCCGGGTGGTCGACCGGGATCGCCAACAGCTCAAAACCGTGCTTTTCAGACAGCGATTCCAGCGTCTTGATCGGCTCTTTGCCGTAGGCAGAGTTGTGATAGGCCAGCGCGATTTTCTTGCCGCTGATGTCGCCACCGTTGATGTCCAGCAGGTGGTTGATGATCAGCGAGGCGCCGTTCCAGTAGTTGGCTGGGAAGTTGAAGACGTTCGAGAACACCTTGCCGTTCGCCGCCGAGGTCCGGCCATAGCCCGGAGTGTAAAGCGGGATGCCGTCCGCGGTCACTTTGGGGATCAACTGATAGGTGATACCGGTCGACAGCGGGTTGTAGACCAGAGCGCCTTCGCCCTTCGTCGCTTCGTAGCATTCCACACCTTTTTCGGTGTTATAGCCGGTCTCGCATTCGATGACCTTGGCCATCACGCCGCCGATGCCTC
>CAYFXM010000347.1:0-1661 GCA_964346965.1 uncultured Actibacterium sp.
ATGGCGGATCGCCGGCAGGCCAATCGCGCCGAGGAAGATCGCATCGGCCTCGCCCGCACGTTCCTCGCCGCCTGGTTCGATATCCTGACCGGTTTCGGCGAAGTAGCCAGCCCCGGCCTTGATTTCCTCGTAAACCAACGCAGGCGCACCCGCAGCCTCAACCGCCGCGTCAACGATTGTGACGGTGGCCTCCGAGACATCGATCCCGATGCCATCACCCTTAATCAGTGCGATTTTCATTTCGCGATGCTCTTTCCTGTGCGGGCTTCGACCAGTTTCATAACGGCCGAGAAATCATCAGTGCCCCAACCACGGTCGACGCTCTCTTCGAACGTGGACACGATATTGCTGAGACCGGGATACTTGCTGGCCGGATCTTCAACCATGTCGCGCGCCAGACGGATGTCTTTCAGCAGGAACTGCAGCATGAAGAGGGCCGAGAACTCACCATCGCGCATGCGCGGAACCCGCTGCTCGAAATAGCGGGAATAGGCAAAGCCGGTGCCTTGGGTAACCAGTTCGAAGAACGCCTCGATATCGGCGCCAGTTTCCAGGCACATCCCCATCGCCTCTGCGACGGCCACGGCGTGGCCAGCGACCAGCGTCTGGTGGATGAGCTTCATGTGGTTGCCCGAACCTGAGGAGCCGCAATGGCGGATCAGCTGACCACAGACGGCCAGAACCGGCTTGGCGCGTTCGAAAGCGTCGGCATCGCCGCCAACGACGAAGCTGATCGTACCTTCGGTCGCCTGTTTGACCGAGCCCAGCATCGACGCGTCAAGGTGGCTGGCGCCCTTGGCTTTCATACCTTCATAGACTTCGTTGGTGGCGTCTGGGCCAACCGTCGAGCAGTCGATGGTGATCGAGCCTTCGCGAATGGCCGAGGCCACGCCGCCTTCACCAAGATAGACCTGCCGGATCGAGTCGTTGTTCGGAACGCAGGAGAACAGCACGTCCGAAGCAGCAGCAATTTCCGCAATGGTCGCGCAAACCGTGGCGCCGGTATCTGCGGCAACGCGCGCGGCGACGCCCGGGCTTACGTCGAACACCAGCGTGTCGCCCGGGTATGCCTCTGACAACCGTGCAATCATGGGCGCGCCCATGGCGCCGGCTCCGATATATCCTACTTTCATGTTCGGTTTCCTTTACAGTTTGACCCATGCGCCGGCTTCAGAGGCCGAGTAGATCGCTTCTTCCTGTTGAATAACGGGCAGGTACCTGCTCGCTACGTTTTCTAATTCGGTGCCATCCAGCAGGGCGCGGACGACGTGGTTTTGCAGGTGGTACACGCAGTCCCCGCCGAACCCGTCATGGGTGCTTGGCGCCAGAATTTCCTGAGTCTCTTGTTCTGCGAAGTTCCGCAGATGAACCGATCCGTCGCCTTGCAGCGTGATCGTGCCTTTGGTGCCTTCGACAAGGGCCTCGCCCATGGTGCAGCGCGTGTTTTCGGCTGCGTGGTCGAGAAGCCGGTTGCCGTCGAACAGGGCGCGCTGGCCGCCCTCGTAGGCGAAGAGAATATAGCCCGCGTCCTCGCCCGCGATCACCGGGTTCATCTTGCGCAGGTCAGCGAAGACCGCATTTGGCTCGCCCAGAAGGTAACGGAACGTATCGACCCAGTGCACAGCGGTTTCGTGCACAAGGAAGCGCGGCATGTCCTGGAA
>CAYFXM010000348.1:0-1653 GCA_964346965.1 uncultured Actibacterium sp.
CCTTCGTTGGCATCGACAATAATCCGGGTTTTCGGGGCGCCCTCGCGGACGGCTTCAAGTCGGGGCATGTCGTCGGGTGTGCCAAGCTTGATTTTTAAGAGTGGGCGGTGGGCGTGTTTCTGCGCCTCGGCTCGCATCTTGTCGGGCGTGTCCAGAGACAGTGTATAGGCAGTGATCTCTGGCCCCGGCTTGGGCAGTCCCGCCAGTTCCCACACCCGTTTTCCCGAGGCTTTGGCCTCTAGATCCCACAGCGCACAATCCACAGCGTTGCGGGCAGCCCCTGCGGGCAGCGCGTTCTGCAAGGCGGCACGATCCAGCGGCAGGGGCAGACTTTCGATCTGCGCGGTCACGCTGTCCAGCGTCTCTCCATAGCGCGCATAGGGCACACATTCCCCCCAGCCTCGAAGGTCGCCATCAGTAACTCGCACCGTCAGAACATGCTGTTCCGTCCGCGACCCACGGGCTATCGTGAACACCTGCGCAAGGCGAAAGGTTTCGGGGGTAACACTGAGTTTCATTGGCGCTCCTGCAATCCATCATTCCATACCCGCCCCCCTGCGCTGTTGCCAGCGCAGAGAGCCGTTGGGAGGGGCTTCGTGAACTCAGATCGCGGCGAGGGCGTCAGCTAGCTTTTCAGCGCCATGGCGATAGGGGTCGACGGTGGGCAGGCCCATCCGCTCTTCAACCTCGGCGCAATAGGCCAGCGCCTCGTCGTCGCTCAGGTGCTGGGTGTTGATCGAGATGCCCACAACCTGACAGGCTGGGTTAGCCACCTTGGCCAGTTCCAGCGCCATATCGCGCAGGGCTTCCAGAGAGGGCAACTTGTACCCCGGCAGGCCTCGCATATGGTCACGGGTCGGTTCGTGGCACAGAATCAAGGCATCCGGTTGCCCGCCGTGGACCAGCGCCATGGTCACGCCCGAATAGGACACGTGGAACAGGGTGCCCTGCCCCTCGATCAGGTCCCAGTGATCTTCGTCATTGTCCGGGGTCAAGTATTCAACGGCACCCGCCATGAAATCCGCGATCACCGCGTCCAGAGGCACACCGCTGCCGGTGATCAGGATGCCGGTTTGGCCAGTGGCTCGGAATGTCGACTTCACCCCGCGTTCACGCAGGGCCGCATCAATCGCCATAGCCGTATACATCTTACCGACCGAACAATCGGTACCGACGGCTAGACAGCGTTTACCACTGCGGGGTTTCCCATTGGCAATGGGGTATTGGACATTAGGAATACGCACGTCGTGGAGGGTACGACCGTTGACCTGCGCCGCCGCAACCAGATCACCCTCTTCCCGCAGCAAATTATGCAGACCCGAGGCAACGTCATAACCAAGCTCCAGCGCTTTGATCAGCACTTCTTTCCACGCGTCCGATATCACTCCCCCACGGTTGGCGACGCCAATCACAAGGGTCTTCGCCCCCGCCTTTAGCCCCTCTTCCAAGGTCAGATCGGTCAATCCCAGATCGGCCCCGCAGCCAGGCAGGCGAAGCTGCCCCAAGGCGTTCTCTGGACGCCAGTCCCTGATTCCGATGGCGACCTTTGCGGCCAGTTGGTCGGGCGCATCGCCCAGAAACAGCAGATAGGGGGTTTCAATCATGTCGCGTGTCCTCCGTACTCCCAAGAGGAAATACCGTAGGCGGAAGCGC
>CAYFXM010000349.1:0-1584 GCA_964346965.1 uncultured Actibacterium sp.
AACTTACCCAGCATGACCGCACCGGCGTCGGCCAAGTTCTGGCTGACGGTCGATTCATATTCAGGCTTGAAGCCTTCCAGAATGGCCGAGGCGGCCTGGCTTTCCACACCCTTGGTGCAGAACAGGTCTTTGATGCCAATCGGAATGCCGCACATGGCGGGCGCGTCACCCGCCTTGATGCGGGCGTCCGCGGCCTCGGCGCGTTCGAGCGCGATCTCAGGCGTCTTGTGAACAAAGGCACCCAGAGCGTCGGCCGCATCGATTTCAGCCAGACAATCCTTGGTCAACTCGACAGAGGTTACGTCACCGGCGCGCAGCTTGTCGCGGGCTTCGGCGATGGTCAGTTTCGACAGATCAGCCATTATTCCACCACCTTCGGAACCGCAAAGAAGCCTTCACGCGCATCGGGCGCGTTCGACAGGATTTTCTCTTGATAATTGCCATCAGTCACGACGTCCTCGCGCCGCTTCAGGCGCATCGGGGTGACCGAGGTCATGGGCTCTACACCCTCAACGTCAACTTCGTTCAGCTGCTCCATGAAGGTCAGGATGTTGGACAGCTCGCCAGCCAGCGCCGGCAAGTCGCTTTCGTCAACGGCGATGCGCGCCAGATGCGCCACCTTCCGGGCGGTGTCGATGTCGATGGACATGGGTTACTCCGTCTTGGTCGGGCTTGGGTTTAGCCCCGCGTCGCGGGGGCTGCAAGGCTTGTGTCTTGCATAGACAAGGATCATCCAGCCCAACATGGTCGCATTCAGGATATGCCACATGAAATGCGCACCCAAAGGCAAGGTTGTGCAAAGCGGTTCGTCCAACATACGGAAGGTCAACGACACCATCAGGATCGCCACGCCGACCAGCATCCCCTTTGCTGTTTGCGGATTTTGCCGCCAAAGGACCAGCGCAAGTATCGCAAGCCCCAAGGGGATCGGCATGTAACTGGCCGAACTGCCGATAAACTCGATCCGCGCAAACAGCGGTGCGGTCAGCGCCGCGTAGGGGACGAAAGCGATGACCGCTACCCAAGCCTGCCACGCCGGCCGCTCCATCATGTCGCGTACGATGGCGAAAAGGTAGATCAGGACAAAGACGAGGATCGGGATCACATCGGCAATTGCCGACCACGCATTGGCCAAAGTGTGAAACAGACCTGAGCCAATACCGATCAGGAAAAGGACTATGGCCAGCGCCGGTCCAAGCGGAGCTCGCTTTGCACTCGACCAGACCACCACGGCAGCGATCAGGAAGGCCAGATTGGTGATCGCATTCAGCGGTTCGGCCCAGATTCCGGGGCCAAGCCTTTCGCAATACGCATCGATTTGTGCAAACGGATCCACGTGTTAACCTGCCTCCATAACGCGCAGACTATATTTAGGGAGTTTTTCGGAAATGAGAATTCTTTGGCTCGGACATTCCGGATTTCGGATCGAGGTTGGAGATCAGGTATTACTGGTCGATCCGTGGTTAACCGGCAACCCGATGTTTCCCGCCGATAGGTGGGACGAGGCGGTTGAGGGCGCCACTTATATTCTGGTCTCCCACGGCCACGGCGATCACTCGGGAGATGCCCTGTTCCTATCCAAGA
>CAYFXM010000350.1:0-1578 GCA_964346965.1 uncultured Actibacterium sp.
GAGCCGGAAGCCTTCGGTTCGATCGTTGAAAAAGCGAAAGCTGCTCTGGCCTAAGACGCCGGAAAATCAGAATTCCAAAGCCGCGGTGCCGAAAGGTTGCCGCGGTTTTTCTTTATGACTCGGCGGGGTAGGCGCAGACATCGGCCCAGAACCGCATCAGGTGGTCATCGTGAATGCCCATTTCTTTAAAATGGCTAACGAGGTTTTCGACATAGGCGCGGGAAGTGCCCAGAAAGCCTTGCCCGGTGGCGCAATACCGTACCTGATCTTCATGGGTCAGTTCGGGACGAATGATCTTTGCGGAATGGTCCGCGACGAAGGTCAGCGCCTCAATCTCTCCGAGCTCAGTGTGGACTGTGATGAAGGATGGGATATAGGCCGCGCCGATCCGTTCACGTTGCCACAGACGGCGGGTTTCGTCCTCCAGGTGCTCTGCAGGCACCCGCAAGATGAGCCCCTCACATCCGCCTCCGTGGTCCAACGCGGCCATGACGCCCGGGGCCTCAGGCGTTCCCCGCGCTCCGTTGGAATCGAGTAGGATGAACCGCCGCTCGTAGCTGGGGGCGTGTGCCCGGCGCAGCTCGCTAAACAGAATCGCGGGATCCCACATCAGCGAGCCATAGGCAAAAACCCACATATCATCATTCCATCGGTCCTTCAGGAATTCAGTGCGCTCCGTTTCTCGATCCTCGTCGGGCGTGACAAAGCTGGTGTCGCCTCCATGCGACCCAATGAACTGCAAGAAGTCTTCGGTGTTGATATGCCGGAAGGTCGACTCCTCCGCAGGGATCACGAGGTTTCGCAACCTTGGGTGATGTTGAAAGGGGTCGGAAGAGTTTGTCATCAAAGAATCTATAGCCTTGGCGACGGGTGCAAGCCAGCGCCGACCGTTCAAATGGGGAAATTGGGCGATCGGCCGAGACCTGTTCACCATTCGTTAAGAATGATTTCCGCAAGCTTGCCACATGTTGTCGGTTATCATTCCCCACTTCAATCAGCACGCGGCCTTGGTTTTCCTATTGCAAGACCTTGTCCCGCAGGCAGAGCGAAATGGGGCAGAGGTGATCGTGGTCGACAACGGCTCTGCCCGGCCGCCATTTGAAGAGGTGGCGCGGTTTCCGGGCGTCCGGCTGGAACAGCAGCCGGAACAGGGGCCGGGTCCGGCGCGAAATTTGGGGGTGGCTGTCAGCAAGGGGGATCGTCTGGCGTTTATCGATGCCGATTGTCGACCCGCGCCGGATTGGCTGGACCGCCTCGACATCGGGCTGGATCGCGCGGAGATATTGGGCGGTGATGTGCGCATCCTGCCAGATGATCCTTCTAACCCAACGATCTGCGAGGCCTATGAAGCCGAGTTTGCCTATCGGATGGAACATTACATCCGCGATCACGGGTTTACGGGCACCGGCAATCTGGCGATCCGCAGGGCTGTGTTCCACGAGGTCGGCCCCTTTGCCGGGATCAGTGTGGCCGAAGATCGTGATTGGGGGCATCGGGCAACTGCGCTTGGGCTTATGATCCAATGGAGGCCGGACATGGTCGTCTATCACCCCGCTCGAACCAGCGTTTCGGAACTGA
>CAYFXM010000351.1:0-1575 GCA_964346965.1 uncultured Actibacterium sp.
CCTGCGCCATCAGGTGCAGCACGTCGGCCGGTTGCGAGGGCAGGTGCAGCGCATTGCGGATTGACGTGATTTCCCGAACAACCGGACCGTCGGGGTGGCGTTCGATCAACCCGTAGCGTCCACCTTGTTTGTTGAGTGCCTCGACAAGGCTGGGGGAGCGCATACCGACCGAGGCGATACCCCAACGGTAATCCCCGGCCGCAGCCATGGCGTCTTCGATGAACACCGCTTGATGCGCCCGATGAAATGCGCCCAGACCGAAATGCAGGATGCCGATCCGGACGTCCTTTGGCAGTTTGGAAGCGATGGTCTTCATGTTGCCGCGCAGCTTTCATCGAGAGCAGAGACCGCCAGAATAATCCCGCGCAGTTCCGCCAAACCCTTCATGCGACCAACCGCGGGATAACCCGGAGCACCGGGCCGGTTGAGGTCGTCCATGATGTCTTGCCCGTGATCGGGGCGCATCGGGATCGCCCAATCGGCGCGGCCTTCTTTGAAACGACGCTGCTCTTCACGCAGGATCGCCTGCACCGTGGCAACCATGTCGGTTTGGCCCAGAAGGTGTTCGTCTTCGAAGAAGCTGCAAGGGACGGCATCGAACTCACGGCGCACGTTGCGCAGATGTAGGAAGTGGATATGCGACCCAAGCCGGTCGATCATGCCGGGAATGTCGTTGTCCGCCCGCGCGCCAAGAGACCCGCTGCACATGGTGATCCCGTTGGCTGGACTTGGCACGACATCCACCAGCCATTGATAATCGGTCTCGGTCGACATTATGCGGGGCAGCCCCAACAGCGGCCAGGGCGGGTCATCTGGATGACAGCAGATCCGCACGCCAAGTTCTTCGGCGACAGGGACGACCTCGCGGAGGAAGGATGCGAGGTTGGCGCGCAGCGTGTCAGCGTCGATTCCCTGATAAGTGCCAAGACGCGCGCCGAATTCTTCAAGTGTCCAGTGCTCCATCGCGCCGGGGAGACCGGCAAGAATATTGCCACAGAGAGCGTCTTTGTCGTTCTTGCTCATCGCTGCGACGCGTTTGGCGGCCTCGGCCACCACGTCCTGCGGATAGCCAGCATCTGCCTTATCACGCTTGAGAATGTGCATGTCGAAGAGGGCGAAATCCACAAGATCGAACCGCATCGCCTTGGCTCCGTTAGGCATCGGCGCGGTCAGTTCAGTGCGCGTCCAGTCGAGCACTGGCATGAAGTTGTAGCAGATTGTGGTCAGCCCTTCGGCCGCCAGATTGCGCAGGCTCTCGATCCAGTTGGCGACGTGCAAGTCGCGTAACTCGCCATTGGTTTTGATGTCCTCTGACACCGGGAGGCTTTCGACAACCTGCCATACAAGTCCGGACGGCTGCTCGGCTGTGGGGTGCGAGATCTCGGCCTTGCGCTGTGCGATCTCTTCACGCGTCCAAACAACGCCGGGGGGCATCTGGTGCAGCGCAGTAACGATACCAGTGGCTCCAGCTTGTCTTACTTCGGACAGCAGGACGTCGTCATCCGGCCCGAACCATCTCCAAGTCATATCCATGGGTTAACTCACAATCTGTAGCTTTCGCGGGCCAGGTCTGTG
>CAYFXM010000352.1:0-243 GCA_964346965.1 uncultured Actibacterium sp.
CGGGTTTTGCGTTACGGCGCGGATTTCAAGGCCCAGACGGGTGCGCTTCATGATGAACAGGAAGAGCGCAAGGAAGATCAGCGCCAGCACGAAGATCGCGATGCGGATATAGCTGATCGAGACCACGTCATTCAGCACCAGCGCGCCATCCAGCCAACCCGGAGAGGTCAGCGGGCGGGCCTGCGTGCCGAAGATGTTCTTGGCCAGCTGTTGAAGGGCGATCGAGATCCCGAAGGTCGCCAG
>CAYFXM010000352.1:253-1537 GCA_964346965.1 uncultured Actibacterium sp.
CCGAAGGTGATGGCCAGGCCGATGGCGGCAAGGAAATAGATCGAGGCCAGCGACAGCGCGTCCAGAGTCAGGTCGACGGTCTGGTTGACGCCAACGCGGTAGGAAATGCTCTCCAGCGCGGCGGTGGCGGCGGTGGTCACGGCGGGCGAGGGGTCGGCGAAGACCTGCACGAATGTGTGCGCGGCCAAGGCGGTATCGACCTGCGCTTCGGTTACCAGCGGCGGGACGATCCCCCGTTCTGCTAGGTTAGCATAGGCAGTTTCGCGCAAGGACGTGTCGTTTAGGCGGTGGGTCGGCACCTCTGCCACCTGACCGTCAACGATATTGGCGATCAGCGCGTTGCGGACGTCATCATCGGACACGCGGGCCGGCGCGAGTTTTGCGCCTACCAACAGGTCATAGGCCTCGGCACGGGACAAGTCGTCCGAGCCGGGCGCCAGCGTGGCAGCGATGTTCCATTCGGCAGGAGCGTCGCCTGCAAAGACCTTCAGCGAGGTGGCAACCAGCGGGTTCAGGGTCGCGCGGACATCAACACCAAGGTCGGTGGACATCTCGTCAATCGCGGCGATCCGGGCGGTTTCATCCGCGTCGTAGCCGATCGTCAGCAGGCGTTCCAGCCGGACTTTCCTGTCTTTCAGCGTGGCATCGGTCTCGCCGTCGATCGAGGCGCGCAGCGGCTCCAGCGCATCGGCACTTGGGTCGCGTTCCAGCGACAACAGCGCATCGGCGCGTTTGGTGGGGTCGGGGTCCATCAGTTGGAAGCGCACAAGGGCAGAGCCCAGCATCGCGCGGATCCCGCTGTTGGGTTTGATCTGTTTCAGGTCGGACTTGGCAAACTCACCCAGATCGGTGTCGGTGTCGAAATCGAACAGGCGATAGGTCTTGCTGTCGATCTTCTCGGCCCGGAAGAACAACCCGTCTTCCTTGCGCAGCCACATTTCCTTGGCCTGCCAGCTTTGCAGGACGGCTTGCGCTTGCGGCAACCCGCTGCCAGCGACGGCATCGATGGCCGGGCCGATGGTCTTGCGAGAGCTTTTGACGATCGCGGCGCTGTGTTCCTGCAGGACGGTCTGCATGGGCGCGTCTTGGGCGCGGGCAACAGCGGTGCCAAGGACCAGAACGAGACTGGCCAGAAAAATGCGTAGCATGAGTGAGGTGCCCCGGGAGGAGGAGGGGGGCCCGAAAGCCCCCCTCGGGGAGGATCAGATTAGTAGTTCGACTTCAGCTGTACGCAGGTCGAGGTCTCGGTGTTGTACATACCGCAACCCAGATCTTTCCAGTCGG
>CAYFXM010000353.1:0-1534 GCA_964346965.1 uncultured Actibacterium sp.
GTCGCGCTGCACACCCTCGCGGCTGACATCGGCGCCGCGGGCATCCGAACGGGCGCAGACCTTGTCGATCTCGTCCAGAAAGACGATGCCGTTTTCCTGCACCGCTTCCAATGCAGCCTTGTTGACGGTTTCGTCGTCCAGCAGCTTGTCGGCCTCTTCGGCGATCAGCACTTCATAGCTTTGGGCGACAGACATTTTTTTCTTCACGGTTCGACCGCCGAAGGCTTTGCCGAACATATCACCAAGGTTCATCATCCCGCCCATCTGGCCGCCACCGGGCTGGCCCGGGATTTCGAACATCGACATCGGGTTGGAATTATCGGCGACTTCCAGCTCGATCACGGTGTCGTCCAGCTCGCCACGTTTCAGCTTGCCGCGGAACATGTCGCGCGTCTGTTCACGGGCATCGGTGCCAGCGATAGCCTCGATGACACGATCTTCTGCGGCCTTATGAGCGGCAGCCTTCATGTCCTCGCGCATGTGTTCGCGGGTTTCGATGATTGCAGTATCGACAAGGTCGCGGATCATCTGTTCCACATCACGACCGACATAGCCCACCTCGGTAAACTTGGTGGCTTCGACCTTGATGAAGGGCGCGCGGGCCAGCTTGGCCAGGCGGCGGGCGATCTCGGTCTTGCCGACGCCGGTGGGCCCGATCATCAGGATGTTCTTCGGATAGACCTCGTCCCGCAGGTCGTCACCCAATTGCTTGCGGCGCCAGCGGTTGCGCAGCGCCACGGCCACGGCACGCTTGGCGTCCTTTTGGCCAATGATGAAACGATCCAGTTCCGATACGATCTCGCGCGGGGTGAGGTTGGTCACGGGGTCAGCCTTTCGATATTTCCGGCCCTAGGTAGGTGTAATTGTGGATAACGCAAGCGGCACTTGCAAATTCCCGGCCATATTTGCAGGAATCCCACAGTGAAAAGAGGTGCCCGATGACCCCCATGACCCGTTTTGGCGATTCCAATGTCCTGTTCATCATGGCTGCAGAGCAAGAATACGGCCCGCATCTGCAAGAACGGTTTGCGCCGCTAATTACCGGAGTCGGCCCGGTCGAAGGCGCCGTATCCGCCACACGTGCGCTTGCACGGCTGGAGGCGCTTGGAACCCTGCCGGATTTGGTCGTGTCCATCGGCTCCGCAGGATCCGCCAAGCTGCGTAAGACGGATATCTATCAGGTGTCAGAGGTTTCCTATCGCGATATGGATGCCTCGCCCCTGGGGTTCGAGAAGGGCGCGACGCCGTTTCTGGACTTGCCTCCTGTTCTGCCTCTGCCGGTTCGGATCGGGGGCCTGCCAGAGGCATCGCTGTCAACAGGGGCGAATATTGTATCGGGCGAAACCTACAAAGATATCGACACCGACATGGTCGATATGGAGACCTTCTCGATCTTGCGCGTGTGTCATCAGTTCGATGTGCCACTGATGGCCTTGCGTGGCGTTTCGGACGGCGACGCGGACCTGTCGGATGTGACCGACTGGACCGAGTACCTTCACATCATTGACGAGAAGCTGGCCGAAATTATCGACCA